>JANQMY010000585.1 GCA_028279895.1 Alphaproteobacteria bacterium | reverse complement strand
GGAAGCAGCAAACTTGGCGGCATAGCGTTCCGGCGTCAGCTTGTCGCCCCCAATCCCGTGGCTCAAGACGACGGCCGGGACTTTGTCGTCCGCCGAAAGGCTCTTTGGACGATAGATGTCTCCGTCGAGCGCAATGCCCCGGCTCCATATCGTGATCTTTTCCCGCCCAACATTGTCGGGCATGTGGAGCTTGGGATAGATGATCGGTTTTTCGTCCGTACCCGCCATTACGACGCCTCCTGCGCCCAGGCGCCGTCAATCGTATCCTTGTCGATGGCTTTGTCCGTTTTTCGTGACTGCACGCCGACGACTTTCCACACCCCATCGATCCGTGCAATCTCGAAATGGACCACCATGCGTTGAATTTCCGTATTGTCCGCTGCCTGACGTGACCAGATCACTTCGATCGCGGCGCCGTTTTGATTGTAGACGAAGATTTTCTGATCCGGCACTTCGGTATGATCGTAGCCATTGGCCTTAAGAATTTCGTGCTGCATGACCAAAAAATCGACGACGTCTTGATCCGTCCGCATCCACATTGAGATTTCCGGTTCGGATGCGGTGGCATACATCGGCGTGCCCCAGTATTGCAGGACAAATTCAGGGCCTTCCTTGCGAACGCCAGATCCGACTTCGACCCAATGATGGAGATAAATGTCGAAGAACCAGTGGCGCACTTCTTCGTGAATTTTTGCGCGATCGATGGACATGATGGTCTCCTTAGAGAGCGTTTTATTTGCCTTTGAAGGTGAATTTCGGTCTTGGGGCTCCCGCTTTCACCGCGTCGGCCGCTGCCGGAAGGCAGTCTTGAGAATCTTCCGAATGAAGAATTTTTCCGGCCATCTCACTCATCAGCGCATCGGCCGCGGCAATACCGCCATCGGACCAGGCGCGGAGCAGTTTCTTGTGAGCCGCGTGAGAAAGGGTCGCGCTGTCCTTTAGGCGATCGACCCAGGCTTCCGCCGCGCCATCAAGATTTGCGCGCGGAACGACTTCGTTGATCAGTCCGGAAGCAAGCGCCGTCTGCGCATCCACGTGTTCGGCTGTCATCGCCCACTGGATCGCCCGTGTGCGCCCGACCCGTTCGGCCACGCGCTGCACACCGCCGAGGAACGTGAAGGCGCTGATGCTGGCTTCAGAATGGCAAAACGTGGCGTTGTCCGCCGCAACGATGATGTCCCCGCGGAGCGCAATTTCGAAACCGCCGCCGCCGCCGCAATAGCCTTGAACGGCCACGACGATGGGAAAGGGTAGGTCCTGAAAAATGTTCGTCACCATCACGCCGCGCGTAATGCTTTCGGAGAATGCCTCTTCCGATTGACCGATCCAGGTCGTGATATCGCCGCCATGACTGAAATCCGGTCCTTCGGCGTTCATCAGCAGGACCCGCGTGTCGGCGCGGCTCGCCAGGTCCTGAATGGCGGCACCCAGGCCGGCGACAGTTTCGTTGCTCAGTCGATTTTGCGGAGGATTGTTTAGGACGATTCTCGCGATGCCATTTTCATGTGTGTAGGTGACGGCAGACATTTCGGGCTCCCAGAGCGTTATGATCCACAGTAAGTCCTTTAATAAAACAAATAGTTTTGTAACGCAACTATTATTTTACCCCTTATCTGCTGACGGGCACGTTCCGCCGGAAGAAGGCGTGCCCAGGACGCGTGATTGCCAAGGTCGAGAATATGTCGGACAAGCAATGATGCAGGGGGGCTCCGCACTGTTCTGCCTTGCGCGCCATCTCTGTTTTTGGCGCTGGTCCCGCTGAAACCGGAGAGGTCCATCAAGTCCAATGCCCGCATCCTTGAACGCTATTTTGCCGGTGATCGGCCTGATCGCTGTCGGGTATTTTGCGGTACGCCGGGGCGTCTTTGCCGAAGGGCAAACGGACATTCTCAACAGATTCGTGTTTGTGATCGCGGCGCCGGCTCTTCTATTCCGCAATACGGCTTTGACGGAGATCCCAGAAGTGGTGCCGTGGGGACTTTGGCTTTCCTATTACGGCAGCATGTTTTCGGCTTTGGCGGTCGGCATCGCGGTCAGCTTTGTGCTGTCGCCGGAACGGCGCATGGCCGAACGGACGATCATCGGTTTTGGCAGCGGGTTTTCGAATACGGTCATGTTGGGCATCCCGGTAATCCTGACGGCTTTTGGTGATCAGGCGGCGACGCCTCTGTTCCTCATTCTGGCGTTTCACGGCATTCTCATTTTCACTGTCACGACCATACTCCTGGAACTGAGCACCCGGCCCGCCTCCACGTTTCGCGATATGGTGCCGGCTGTTTTGCGCTCCCTATCCGGCCAGCAAGTTATGATCGCGCTCATCGCCGGCGTTATCTGGAGCGCGACCGGTATCGGACTTGCCGCGCCGATCGATTTGTTTCTGGAAATCCTCGGCATGTCGGCGATCCCCGTGGCTTTGGTGGCCGTAGGCGGCACGCTGGCCACGGTGGAAGTGCGCCGAAGTATCTCGGTGGCAAGTTATGTGAGCGTAATCAAACTGATCATCCACCCCTGCATTGCTTACACCCTAGCGGTTTGGGTGTTCGGTTTGCCGGGGTTGTGGGCCGCAGTGGTGACCGTGTTGGCTGCCATGCCGACCGGCGTATTCACCAGCGTCTTTGCGACCCGATATGGGGCGGCGCCGGGCGCTGCGTCCAGCACCATCATGATTGCGACACTGGGTGCGGCGGTGACGGTGGCTTTGTGGCTGACGGTGTTTTCGGACTATCTGCAATAGGGCTGTTTTCCTGCCGGGTAAGGTGCCCCCGGTAGCGCACGATCAAGTCGCCGGTGAGCGGTGCATAAAGCGCTACATCGAAACGGAACAGGCTGTCCTGCACATATTCGCGTGCCTCGCTGCGCGGCAAGAGGAAACGCGGCCATGGCATGCCCAAGCACCACCCCCGCCGCACCGGCAGGTGAATGCTATCGTTTTCGACATGTGAATCCAGCTCGAACTCGAACGGCCAGAAGGCTTCGCGCACCATGCCTGGGCTGGCCGCCGGCCGTAACCGCGATTGAAAGGAACGGGGGCCGAATGTCCGGCACCAGATTTCCTTATCTTGCCGGCGGCTCTTGGTCACCGAGACAGGCACGTTTTTGCCGGCCTTTGGAAATCGGAACAAAAAGGCGCAGAACTTGCCGAAAAGGCCGCGGCCGCGTTCCACATCCGCATGGCCCTCGAAAACCGCCTCATCGCTGAATTCGTGCAGGGCCCGAATCTGCTGGGGCAGTGTTGCCCATTGGGCCGCAAGCGCGCCTTGGAACAACGTCACGATGTTTACATCCTCCGTATGCGTCTCGATATCGAGGTCGGCCATCGCTTGGTCGATTTCGTTTAGGGTCAAATCGGAAAGACAGGGGCGGGCGCCCGGCGCGATGGTCTGGGCGCGGCGTAACAGAGCCCGGGCGGGCAATGTGGGAACGAAAGGCCCATCGCCGGTTCCGGCATAAAGCCACCACACCCGCTTCGCCCATGTGTCGCCTTTCCGTCCACTTACGGTGACGCACATACCGCCCCGCGGTGAGCCGACGGGCTTCAACAGGTCATATCCCCAGCTGGCCAACCGCTCGATCAGACGGGTGGGCCGAAACAAGCCATATTTGCGCAGCATGGCGGCAACGGCCAGCGACCTATTCATAAAGCCAAGTTCGGTGCCGGCGCGAAAGGTCACGGATTGGGCTTGAAAACGGGGTGGAAACAGCTCCAGGTCGGGGGCGCCGATCAGCCGTCCGGTCCGCCGTAACTTGCCGGGCAGGACATAGGTTTCGGGGGCGGACCAACCGGTGTCGCGTTGCCACTGTCCGCGATGCCACAGGGTCAGCGGCGCGCCGATTTGCGCCAATACGCTGGCCACCACAGAGCGACCGCGCGGCGCGTTATTCCCTGGCAGGATGGCGGTATCGATCGCATCGATGCTGTCCAGGTCGCAGGACAGGTCGGTCACCACAGCCGCCGACAGGGCGGGCACGCTGGACGCTCCCGACAGGGCAAGACACCCGACCTGTTGCGCGAGCGCGTCGAGGTCGCCGATCCGCCGGGTGAATGCTGCATCGTCCGACAGGTCCAGATAATGAATGCCGCGCTGCAGACAGTATTCTGCCAAGCGCGGCGGCCCGTCCCCGTAACGCTGATAGGGACCGGCGGTATCCACGACCACATGAGGTTGCACGTGGTCAATAGCGGAAAGATCTCCGTGTACGTCGAGTTCACACGGTGCCCCGCCATGGCTTTGCGCAAAGCGTTGCGCTTTGGCGAGGGAACGCCCGGCAATCACCACGTCGTGCCCGTCTTTGACAAGCAGGCGCGCAAGCCGGCCGCCAAAAACACCATAGCCGCCTGCAATAAGAACTTTCATTCCATCAATCGGGCACGCAATTCGGGGTCGGGCACGGCGCACATTTCCGTGCGGCCGAACAGCCGATAGCGATTGCGGGCAAGGCGGCGGTACAGCCAATCCTGCACGGGACGCGGTAGAACCGAAAGGATGGACAGGGTCCACCCCAGTCCACCAAGCCGGCGGCCCGCGCGGATCATGGCGTCGAGAGACCCGTAAGCCTGCCCCTTGTCAAGAAAGAGCCACGTGTCCGGATCGCTCGGGTCGAACCCGTAATGGAACAAGACGGCCTGGCCGACCGCGTTTTGGGTGGGGCAGATGCGGAAGGCATGGTCGCGGTCAAGCCGGGCAATCGTCCGTGCACCCCAGGTACACAACACGCAGTCGCCGTCCATAAAAACGACGGGGCCACGATCATCGAACTCCGGCACCGATGGATCGGCGCGGTAGCTATAGGGTGCGGCATTCGGGGCCACAGCCATTGGCGGGTTCCCTTCCGTTACGTGTCCTAAAGATATGGGTGAATCCGCCAGGGGTTTCAGGCCGAATAGGCGCGCAAATCGTCGCAAGGTTAGGCCTTTTGCGCGGACCGCTGAACGGTAACCGGCGCCAGATGGGGTGTCGCGCGGGGCCGGCGCAAAAAGGACCGGGCAAGCGCCCAGACCCCGCCCAGCGCCGCCCCCCCGCGCAACAAAGTAGCGCCGCGTTCGAAATCGAGATAGGCGCGCATGATCGCCAAGTCCCGGCCGGACAAGCCGGCGGCGCGGTGCTTGGCTTCGATCCGCTCGATGGCCTCTAGAACCTTGTCGGTTGCCGTGCTGTTGCTGGGGTCGATATCGGCCAACACCTGCCGCACCGCGTGGAGTTGCCCGCCCGCCCGGCCAAAGCGGACATACCAATCGTAGTCTTCCAGCCGCTTCAAACCGGTGTCGAACGGACCGACCTTGTCGAATACGGCCCGCGGCAAGAGTGACGTGGTGCCGGGGGAATGGCGGCAGCCGCGCAAGAAGTCTTCTGGGGTGGTCATGTCGACGGGGATCAAGTCCTCCCAGCGCTTCGTCCGGCTGCGCTTGATGTGAAATCCTGTGGCGAGTGCCCACAGGCCGTTGGGGGTTAGGTCGGCGGCCTTGGCCACTTGCTTGACCAGCTTGTCAGGACGCCAACTGTCGTCGGAATCCAAAAAGGCCACATAATCGCCCGAGGCGATGGCGACACCCGTATTGCGCGCCGCCGCCGGTCCTTGATTGGCCGTATGCCGCTCAACCCGCAGGGTGAGCCCCACTACCGCCAGATCGCGGCCCTGGGGTGTGGGGGAGGCATCGTCGACAATCAGCAGTTCGACGGTAAAGGCATTGCCCAGGCCCACCTGTTCTTGGACCGAGCGCACAGCCGCGGGCAGCACATTTTGTCGCTCATAGGCCGGGATAATCACGGAAATGCGCGGAATCTGTGGGGTTGGCGCCATTCGGCCGGTGTGTCCTTAAATTGGCTTATAGCGTTTCCAGGTGAAGTGGAATCCGGTTCACCGTCCGGAAACGCGCAAAACAAAGAATCCGGAGCCGTTTTGCGTATCAAAGAAAATCAAAACGGCTCTAGGTTTAGAAATTTGTATCAGTCGTGTGGGCAAGATGCGATATCTCTCTGCGCGGTCTGCATCACGGGAAACGAAGGGACTTATGGCGACAATCATTCCGGTCATCTTGTCGGGCGGCAGCGGCACCCGATTGTGGCCGCTGTCCACCACAAGCAAACCGAAGCAATTTCATGCCTTGGACGGCGAGCTGTCGCTGTTTCAAGAAACGCTCGATCGCTTGCCCGCCGATGTGGACACGAAGAATCTGCTGGTGGTCGCCAACACCCGGCAGCGCTTCTTGATTGCCCAGCAATGTGCGGAATCATTGGGGTTTGTGCCGACCATCGTGTTGGAACCCGAAGGGCGCAACACGGCACCGGCCGCGGTGGTGGCCGCGTTGTTTGCTCAATCGATCGATCCGGATGCCATGATCCTTATTCTGCCTGCGGATCACCTTATTCGCGATGTGTCCGCCTATCACGAAGTCTTGGAGATTGCGCAAAAGGAAGCGGAAGAGGGGCGGCCCGTCACGTTCGGCATCGTGCCGACGGCACCCGAAACCGGATACGGTTACATTGAGAAGGGGGCGCTAAGCGCCGTCACGGGCGCGGCGTTCGACCTGAAGGCGTTCAAGGAAAAGCCCGACGCGGACACGGCGCAAATCTATGTGGACTCAAAGAACTTTTATTGGAACAGCGGCATGTTCCTGTTTCCGGCAACGCGGTTTTTAGACGACATGAAGCGGTTCGCCCCCAAGATACACGAGGCGGCAGCGGCCTCGTGGCAACTGGCGGCGCGGGAACACGATTTCGTCTGGCTCGATGAAGACCGCTTTCACGCGTGCCCTGCCGATTCCATCGACTATGCGGTTATGGAGCATGTGTCCGACGGCATCGTGGTACCCGCCGATATCGGTTGGAGCGATGTGGGTGCCTGGAACGCGCTCTGGGAGGCGCTCGAAAAATCGGAAGAGGGAAATGTGCATACCGGCCATGTGCATGCGGTGGATGCGGAACGCACCATGATTCATGCCGCCGGCCGCTTTGTGGCGGCCATCGGCGTGAAGGATTTGGTGATCGTTGAAACCGACCATGCGGTGCTCGTGATCGATCAGTCGCGGTCCCAAGACGTCAAGGACATCGTCAACCATTTAAAGAACGCGGATCTGCATCACCTGCTCGAAGGTCCGGATGCGGACGAATAGCGCGCGATGACGGCGTTTCTGTCCAAATCCTATCGCCCCGTATCGGCCATGGGCGCCCGGATTGTCCCGTGGTTGACCGATGCGGCGCTTCCCTTGTGGTCGGCCCCGACCGGATGGGATGGAACCCATGGCGGCTGTGTCGAAAGCCTGAGCTTGAGCGGCGCGCCCAATCTGGATCTCAACAAGCGGGTCCGGGTTCAGGCGCGCCAGCTTTATGTGTTTGCCCATGCCCATTTGCTTGGCTACGCGGCGGCCTCCGATCAGCTCGAACCGATCCTCGACTATTTGGTATCGCGCGCCCACAATCATGCCCGCGGCGGCTGGGTGCATCTGTTGGCGCCCGACGGGGCTGTGGTCGATGCGCGGCGCGACATGTATGACCAAGCGTTTGTGTTGCATGGGCTGGCCTGGGCCCAAGCGGCCTTGGGCGACGAGGCCGTTGCCGGTCATATTCGCGCGACCCTGAGCTTTGTGGACTCGGACCTGCGCCATGGGCCGGAAAGCGGCTATCATGAATCCGATTTGCGGTCGCTGCCCCGGCGCCAGAACCCGCATATGCATTGGCTTGAAGCACTGTTGGCCCTTTATGACGTAACGGGGGATGACGGCGTGATGGCGCGGGCCGACGCCATTGTGACCTTGTTTCACCGCCACTTCTTCGATGCGGAAACCCATACGCTCGGCGAGTATTTCACGGAAGACTGGCAGCGGGCATCTGGAGCCGATGGCGACATAGTCGAACCCGGGCACCATTTCGAGTGGGTTTGGTTGCTGCATAAATATGAGCGGCTGGGCGGCCGCCACCCAGTGAAGCAGCACGCCCGCGCGCTCTATGACTTCGCGCGCGCCCATGGCGTAGATCCGGCGGCGGGGTTTGCCGTCGACGAATTGAATCGCAGCGGCCAGGTCGTGCGAAGTTCGCGGCGCTGTTGGCCGCAAACGGAAGCCTTAAAAGCGCATATCACCGCAGCGCGCTGGTGGGGCGCCGACACTGTTGACCAAGTGGCGCAGCTCGTCGACGGTCTTTTTGACAGTTATCTGGACGTCTCGCCTGCCGGCGGGTGGCAGGATCAGTTCGACGCGCAGGGCCGGCCCATGGCCGACGCGATGCCCGCCAGCACACTGTACCATCTGTTCCTGGCCTTCGCGGAAACCCTGGATTTCTGCGAATCCGATGCGGCCGTTAACAAAGATTAAGGTTTATCGGGCCTTAAATGCGCATTGCAGGCCGTCCCCTTTGAACTCATATTAGCGAGACAGTGACGAAACCGGTGGCATCAGTGTCTAAAAGCACAGAAAAAAGCGTGTTCAATTGTCTGTACAGGCACGGATTTGCCCGTGTGGCCACCTGTGCGCCTGAAATTTTTGTGGCGGACCCGTCCAGCAATTTGGCGGAGACGCTGGTGCTTGCGCGGCAAGCTCACGAGCGTCATGTGGCGCTGACCATCTTTCCCGAATTGGGCCTGTCCGGCTATGCGCTGGACGATCTGCACCATCAGGACGCGCTGCTGGACGATGTACGCCATGCTATCGGCGAACTTGTCAAGGAAAGCCGCAAGCTGATGCCGGTGCTGATTGTCGGGGCGCCCGTCAAAGTGGGCTATTCGGTCTATAACGCGGCGGTGGTGATTCATAAGGGCACCATTCTTGGCGTCGTGCCGAAAGTGTTCCTGCCGAATTATCGCGAATTCTACGAAAAGCGTTACTTTGCGTCCGGCGCGTCGGCAACGGAAACGGCTGTAGAACTCTGTGGGCAGACGGTTCCGTTCGGTCCCGATTTGCTGTTTGAAGCAACGGATCTGGCGAACTTCACCTTCAGCGCCGAAATCTGCGAAGACATGTGGGGGCCTGTGCCGCCGAGCACGATTGGCGCCTTCGCCGGGGCCAACATTTTGTGCAACCTGTCCGCCAGCAATATCACCATCGGGAAAGCCGAAGACCGCAATGTGCTGAGCGATGCGCAATCGCGCCGTTGCGTGGCGGCCTACCTCTATTCGGCGGCGGGCCAGGGTGAATCCACCACGGATCTCGCCTGGGACGGCCATTTGGCGATTTTCGAAAACGGCCGCTGGCTGGCCCAATCCGACCGCTTCTCCATGACGTCGACTTTGCTGACGGCGGATATCGATCTCGACCGGCTGGTTCAAGAACGCGTGCGCTTCGGCACTTTCCGCGACGCCATGCGCGAGTTCGAAGACCGGGTGAAGGCCATCCGGCGTATTCCCTTCACGTTCGATCCGCCGGTAGACCGGGAAATCCCGCTTGAGCGCGACGTGCAGCGTTTTCCCTATGTGCCGTCGGACCCCGCGCGGCTCGATCAGGATTGCTATGAAGCGTACAATATTCAGGTGCATGGGTTGGCCACCCGGCTTAAAGCGTCGGGTATCAAGCGGGTGGTGATCGGCATTTCCGGCGGGCTCGATTCGACTCACGCGCTGTTGGTCGCCACCAAAGCAATGGATCTCCTCAACCTGCCGCGCCGGAACGTGGTGGCGCTGACGATGCCGGGCTTTGCCACCAGCAGCCACACCAAAAGCAATGCCTGGGATCTGATGAAGGGGCTGGGTGTCGATGCGCGGGAAATCGACATTCGCCCCGCCGCCAACCAGATGTTTTCGGATATGGGGCATTCGGCATCGACCAACGCGCCGGTCTACGACGTGGCCTTCGAGAATGTGCAAGCCGGTCTGCGGACGGACTATCTTTTCCGCATCGCCAATCACGAAAACGGGTTGGTGGTGGGCACGGGCGATTTGTCGGAATTGGCGCTGGGCTGGTGCACCTATGGGGTGGGGGATCACATGTCCCACTACAATGTGAATGCGTCGGTACCGAAGACGCTGATCCAGCACCTCATCCGCTGGGTGATCAAAACCTCTCAGTACAGTGACGAGTTGTCGAAGACGTTGATCTCCATCTTGGACACGGAAATCACACCGGAATTGGTGCCCGCCGACGACGAGGGCAATCTGCAGAGTACGCAGGAGAAAATCGGTCCCTACAATCTGCAAGATTTCACGCTCTACTACATTACGCGCTACGGGTTCCGGCCCAGCAAGATCGCCTTTATGGCGCAACATGCCTGGAGCGATCAACACGCCGGCACCTGGCCGGTCAATCTTCGCGAAGAAGAGAAGGTGGCCTACAGCCTGGCGGAAATAAAGAAGTGGATGGAAGTGTTTCTCTTCCGGTTCTTTGCCATCAGCCAGTTCAAGCGTTCTTGCGTGCCCAATGCGCCCAAAATCAGTTCCGGCGGCTCGTTGAGTCCCCGCGGCGATTGGCGCGCGCCCAGCGATAGCCGCCCCGAGCCCTGGCTCAAAGAGCTGCGGGATAACGTGCCGTAGCCAATGGTCCGCTGCCGCTCGACCGAGTGGGGCATGTGAGCGATAGCGATTTTTCTTACGTGCCATTACACGGTAAGCGGGCCCCTTGGGCCTTGAAGAGATCGACAGCACCCCCCATCATGGCGTTCATGAATTTCGCAAGCGACAACACGTCCGGCGCGGCGCCGGAGATTTTGGAGGCGGTGCTGCGCGCCAATGAGGGGTATGCGCCCAGCTATGGCGCCGATGACCTTACGGCGGCGGTCGAGACAAAATTCCAAGACATCTTCGAGACCGACCTTACCGCCCATCTGGTGGCGACCGGGACGGCGGGCAATGCGCTGAGCCTTGCTTGTGCGGTGCCGCCTTATGGCGCCGTGATCGCCCACGAAGCCGCACACATCACCTATGACGAATGCAACGGCACCGAATTCTTTATGGACGGCGCGAAGGTGTCCGGTCTGCCGGGGCCGCACGGTAAGCTGCTACCGGACGATATCGACCGTGTTCTGAGGAAATACGGCAGAGGGATCGTCCATCGCGCCCAACCCGCGGCGCTGTCCGTTGCTCAGGCGACGGAAGCCGGCACGGTCTACAGTCAGGATGAACTGAGCGCGTTATCGGACGTTTGCCGGCGCCATGACATCGCCTTTCACATGGACGGTGCGCGCATCGCCAATGCGGTGGCGCAACTTGGCCGGTCCCCGGCGGAACTCACCTGGCGCGCAGGCGTCGATATGATGGTGTTCGGCGCCACAAAGAATGGCGCCTTGGGCGTGGAAGCGGTCATCTTCTTTAAGAAGGATCTCGCCAATACGTTCGAATTCCGCCGCAAGCGGGGCGGGCATCTGGTGTCCAAAGGCCGGTTTTTGGCCGCGCAAATGTTGGCCTATTTGGAAAACGATCTTTGGTTGCGTCTGGCGCACCAAGCCAACGAAATGGCGCAGCGGCTTGCCCGCGGCTTATCCATGATCGAGGGTGTTGAGATCTGCCACCCGGTCGACGCCAATTTGGTGTTCGCGGTGCTGACGCCGGGCATGCATCAAGCCCTGGGGGCGGCGGGTGCGCAATATTTCCCTTGGGTTGTCCCCGGAGACATCGCCAATGGAAAAATGATCCGTCTCGTGACAAATTTTAAAACGACGCCGCAAGATGTAGATGGCTTTCTTTCCGTCACTCGAGGTGCTGTTGATGGTTGAACCCGCCCAAATCAGTCACTGGCATGCCGACCTGCCGCCCTCGGCCCGCCGGCCAGCGTTAGACGGCGAGCAATCGGCCGACGTGGTCATCGTGGGCGCGGGATATACCGGTCTGTGGACGGCGTATTATCTGTCAGAGCAATCGCTGGACCTTAGCATCGTGGTAGTTGAGGCGAATTTTGTCGGCTTCGGGGCGTCCGGCCGGAATGGGGGGTGGTGTTCGCCGTCTCTCGCCGGTATCGACTCTTGGATCGGAACCCCTGAAACTCGCGACGGCGGACTTGCCCTGCAGAACCTCATGGTAGACGCGGTTGACGAGGTCGGGCGGGTTTCCCAGCGGGAAAATCTCGACTGCGACTATGCCAAGGACGGTCAAATCTCCGTGGCGATCACCGCGGCTCAAGAAAAGCGTCTGCGCGCCGAATACGCCGAATATGAGGAAGAAGGTTCGGGCGACCATGTCAGGTGGCTTTCGGCCGAAGAGACCGCGCAACATATCAAGATGCACGGCGCGCGGGCGGCGCTCTATTCAGCCGACTGCGCGGCCCTCCACCCGGCCAAACTGGTCACCGGATTGGCCAAGCTTTTGGAAAACCGCGGTGTACGGATTTTCGAACAGTCTCGCGTGACCGATATTGCGCCGGGCCGAATAGCGACGCCGGACGGCGCGGTATCGGCAGGCCGCGTGGTGATCGCTACGGAAGCCTATAGCGTTCAGACGCCCCAATTGGCAAAGCGCCTGGCACCGGTGCATTCCCAACTGATCGTCACCGAGCCTTTGTCGCCTGAGATATGGCAGGAGATAGGCCTCAAAAACCGCCTGTTGTTCAATGACGGGCGCGCCCTGGTCACCTATGGTCAGCGTACGGCCGATGACCGCATCGCGTTTGGCTACCGAGCGAGTTATCACTACGGATCCGGCATCCAAGACATCTTCGATCCGGACGACCGGTCCTTCGACGTGATTCGAGATATTCTGGTGTCCTTCTTTCCGGCGTTGGAAAACGCGGCCATCGACCAATGTTGGGGTGGGGCGTTGGGCATTGCACGCGACATGAAGGCATTTGTGCATTTTGATCCGTCCAGCGGCATTGGCTGGGCCGGGGGCTATACCGGCAATGGCGTTGCCGCCAGCAATCTTGCCGGCCGCACAATGGCAGACCTTTTGCTAGATGTTCCGTCGGAGCGTGTTGCCACGCCATGGGTAACACGGTCCGGCGATCCGTTATCCGCGTTCCGCCATTGGGAACCGGAGCCCTTGCGCTGGATCGGCGTCCAAGGGTTCAGAACCATGTTGGGGCTGACGGATTGGATCACGAATCTCTCAAACCGGCGTGCGTCGGGAAGATAAGAAAGTACGTATTGACACCGCCACTTCAACGCACCCGCGGCCGGCTGTGCCTAAACTTCAGGCATCGGATGACCGGTCCTTATGCACACACGCTGTTTCAAGAGGGGGCTGCGAAAGTCCGTCTGCCGAAGGACGATCGTGCGCCTTGGCCGGAAGCCGTGCTGATCAACACGGCGGGCGGCATCACTGGGGGTGATACGTTTTCGTTCCATGTCGCTTGCGAGGCGAAAGCCCATGCCACGGTGACCACCCAAGCCTCCGAAAAGATCTATCGTTCGCTGGGTACCGACGCGGTCATCAAGACCGATATAGTTGTCGGGCCGGGTGCCATGTTGGAATGGCTGCCGCAAGAAACCATTTTGTTTCATGGTGGCCGCCTGCGCCGGGAAACCTCTGTCTCGCTGGCTAAAAACGCCCGTTTTCTGGGGTTGGAAGCCACCGTATTCGGCCGCACGGCCATGGGCGAGGTGGTGCGCAGCGGGTCTTTTCACGACCGCTGGCGTGTGCGGCGCGGCGGGCAACTCATCTTTGCCGACGACACCCGTCTCGAGGGTGCGATCGCTCAACAGCTAAACCGGCCTTTTTTGCTCAATGGTCATCGCGCTGTCGCAACGCTGCTTTACGTAGGGCCGGATGCAGAAGATTTGGCGGTGGACATTCAGCACATCGCATCTCGGGCCACCGGCTTGTGCGGTGCATCGGCATGGGAGGGCGTCATGGTGGTGCGCTTCTTGAATGTTACTGGCCAAAAGTTACGTGCTGATCTAACGTTTGTTCTGGACACCGTCCGATCCGGACGTGCTCTTCCAAAGGTTTGGTTATGCTAGAGGCCTTGGGAACCCGCCCATGAATCTGACCCCGCGCGAAAAGGACAAGCTGCTGATCGCAACAGCTGCGATGGTCGCGCGCCGGCGTCTCGAGCGGGGGGTCAAGCTCAATCATCCGGAAGCGGTGGCATTGATTTCGGATTTCGTGGTGGAAGGCGCGCGCGACGGCCGCAGCGTGGCCGATCTCATGGAAGCCGGGGCCCATGTGCTCACCCGCGATCAAGTCATGGATGGAATTCCCGATATGATTCACGATGTCCAGGTGGAAGCCACCTTCCCCGACGGCGTCAAACTTGTCACGGTTCACAATCCCATTCGGTAGAAAGGATGCGTATGTCTGTAAAAGCGATTTTTGGTTCAATTGTATTGACCCTTGTCACCGTTCAGACTGCCTTGGCGCATCCGTCCCTAACGCCGCATTTCCATGTGTCAGACGGTGGCCTGCATGTAAGCTGGCTTGAGATTCTGGCGGGGTTGACCGCGGCGGGTCTTGCCTTTGCCTATTACCGGTATCGCCAGGCGCATGTGAAGAAAGAACGGGTGGGGCGCAAATGATCCCAGGCGAGGTAATTCCCGCCGAGGGAGAGATCGAGCTCAATGCCGGGGCAACCATCACCATACTGACGGTTGAGAATACGGGCGACCGCCCTATCCAAGTGGGCAGCCATTATCATTTCTTCGAGACCAATCCGGCGTTGAAATTCGATCGTGACAAAGCTCGGGGGCTCCGCCTGGATATTCCGGCCGGCAGTGCCATTCGCTTCGAACCCGGACAGTCCCGCGATGTGCAGCTTGTGCCCTATGGCGGCGCGCGCACCGTCTTCGGCTTTCGTCAGCAGGTGATGGGGCCTCTCTAACTTTTCAGGAGACGTTATGCCAGCCAAGATTTCGCGGGCGGCTTATGCCGACATGTTCGGGCCCACCACCGGCGACAAGGTGCGTTTGGCGGACACCGATTTGATCGTCGAGGTGGAAGAAGACCGAACCACCTATGGCGACGAGGTGAAGTTCGGCGGTGGCAAGGTCATCCGCGACGGCATGGGACAGTCGCAGACCTCGCGCGCCGGGGGGGCCGTGGATACGGTCATCACGAACGCGTTGATCATCGATCATTGGGGGATCGTCAAGGCGGATGTGGGCTTGAAGGATGGGCGCATAGCCGCCATCGGCAAAGCCGGCAATCCGGACGTGCAGCCCAATGTGGACATTGTCATTGGTCCGTCTACGGAAGCGATTGCCGGCGAAGGTAAAATTCTCACTGCCGGCGGTTTCGATGCGCATATTCACTATATTTGCCCGCAACAGATCGAAGAAGCGCTGATGTCCGGGGTGACCACCATGTTGGGCGGGGGAACGGGACCGGCCACGGGCACCAACGCCACCACCTGCACGCCGGGGGCGTGGCATATCGGACGTATGCTGCAAGCGGCTGACGATTTTCCCATGAACTTGGCCTTCGCCGGTAAAGGCAACGCCTCGCAGCCCGACGCTTTGGAAGAACAGGTCGCGGCCGGCGCTTGCGCCTTAAAACTTCACGAAGACTGGGGCACCACGCCTGCGGCCATAGATTGTTGTCTGGACGTGGCGGACCGGTTCGACGTGCAGGTCATGATCCACACGGACACGCTGAACGAAAGCGGCTTTGTGGAAGATACCATCGCCGCCTTTAAGGGGCGCACGATCCATGCGTTCCATACGGAAGGGGCCGGGGGCGGCCATGCGCCCGACATCATCAAAGTATGCGGCCTTGGCAACGTGCTGCCGTCATCCACCAATCCGACGCGGCCCTTCACGGTCAACACCTTGGACGAACATCTGGACATGTTGATGGTGTGCCATCACCTGGATCCGAATATTCCGGAAGATGTGGCCTTTGCCGAAAGCCGCATTCGCCGCGAAACTATTGCCGCCGAAGACATCCTGCACGACATGGGCGCGTTTTCGATTATCGCGTCCGACAGCCAGGCTATGGGGCGGGTTGGCGAAGTGCTGATCCGCACCTGGCAAACCGCGGACAAAATGAAGAAGCAGCGCGGCCCGTTGCCGGAAGAGACCGGCGACAACGACAATTTCCGTGTCAAACGTTATATCGCCAAATACACGCTCAACCCGGCCATCGCGCACGGCATCAGTACGCACATCGGTTCTATCGAGGTGGGCAAGCTGGCCGATTTGGTGTTGTGGCATCCGGCGTTCTTCGGTGTGAAACCCGATCTCGTTCTGAAATGCGGCACCATCGCCGCCGCGCCCATGGGCGATCCCAATGCGTCGATTCCGACACCGCAACCGGTGCATTACCGGCCCATGTTCGGCGCCTTCGGCCGCTCCAAAACGCAAAGCGCGGTGACCTTTGTGTCCAAGGCCGCGGCCGAAGCAAGTATCGGCGACAGTCTGGGTCTGCAAAAAGAGCTGGTCGCGGTAGACAATACGCGTGGCGGCATCGGCAAATCGGCCATGGTCCATAACAGCTTGACGCCGGCCATCGACGTGGATCCCGAAACCTATGAAGTGCGTGCCGACGGCGATCTCTTGACTTGCGAACCGGCCAAAGAGCTGCCCATGGCCCAGCGATACTTCCTGTTCTGAGTATGTTACGGGCGGGCACAGTACTGAAGAAAGGCGACTGGGACGCAGCGCAAGCGGCGGATACGGTCGTGCTCGACCTGGAACATCGCCGCCGCCGCCGCCTCAAAATGGAAGGAAGGGACGGGCTGTCGTTTCTGTTGGATCTGCCGGACGTGCCGTCGCTTCAATCCGGCGATGGCCTTCAGCTTGAGGACGGGCGCTGCGTGGCCGTGGAAGCCGCGCCGGAGGATCTGGTGGAGATCACGTGTCAGTCCCCAAACGAATTCACCCGCGTGGCCTGGCATTTGGGCAACCGCCATCTGCCGACCCAGATCATGGAGGGGGCGCTGCGTATTCGGGAAGACCATGTGATTGTCGACATGGTCGAACGGCTGGGTGCGCAGGTCACGAAAATCAGCGCCCCGTTCGAACCTGAAGGTGGCGCCTATGGTCATGGATCGGTTATGGGGCACGAGCACGGCCATGACTGACAAAACCGCCTTGCTGCGTTTGTTAAGTTGGGCGTCGCCGTCCTATCCCATCGGTGCCTTCAGCTATTCCCATGGGCTTGAATGGGCGGTGGAGCAGGGGGCGGTGCGCGATGCGGACACGTTATGCGACTTCGTGGCCGATGTGCTGTCGCGCGGTGCCGCACAGATGGATGCTTGCCTTCTTGCCCATGCCCATCGCGCAGCGGCGGCACGCGACCGTGACGTGATGGGCGAGGTGGCGGCGTTGGGGGCAACCTATGGCGCGACCAAGGAGCTGCGCCAAGAAACGCTGCTGCAAGGGCGCGCATTTCTCGACACCACCCGCGAGGTCTGGCCGTGCGACGCCATTGTCTGGTTCGACGGCGTGTGGCCCGGACCGGTCGCCTATCCCATAGCGGTGGGGGTTTCCGCGGCCGGGCACCATGTTGCGCTCGGGGAAACGCTGCTGGCCTATCTGCATGCGTTCAGCGCCAATCTAGTGTCGGCGGGCGTGCGGCTTGTGCCCCTTGGCCAGACAGACGGCCAGCGGGTGATGGCGCGATCGGAATCCGTTGTAGTGGACGCGATGGAAAATGCGATCAATCAACCGCTTGACGACCTTGGCGCTGCGGCCTTTATGGTCGACATCGCCTCCATGCGCCACGAAACTCAGTATACGAGGTTATTTCGCTCATGACTTCTCCCCACGGACCTTTGCGTGTCGGTATTGGTGGACCGGTCGGCTCCGGCAAGACCGCGTTGATGGATGCATTGTGCAAAGGTTTGCGTGCCCGCTTCGACATCGCGGCGATCACCAACGATATCTACACAAAAGAAGATGCGCAGTTCTTGCTGCGTTCGGGCGCGCTGGCGACGGACCGTATTGTGGGCGTTGAGACCGGCGGCTGTCCGCACACCGCCATCCGCGAGGATGCGTCGATCAATCTGGCGGCGGTGGCCGACCTCAACGAAAAGTTTCCGGCACTGGATGTGATTTTGATTGAATCAGGGGGCGACAATCTCGCCGCGACCTTCAGTCCGGAGCTGGCCGACATCACCATCTATGTAATCGATGTGTCCGCAGGCGATAAAATTCCGCGAAAGGGTGGGCCGGGCATCACCCGATCCGACCTGCTGGTGATCAACAAGATCGACTTGGCGCCGCTGGTGGGGGCCGATTTGGGGGTCATGGACCGGGACGCCAAAAAAATGCGCGGCGACCGGCCGTTCATCTTCACCAATGTGAAAGAAGGCGTTGGCGTGCAGCAGGTAATCGACCTGATTCAGGAAAAAGGCGGGCTGGCGCACGATAGCGTTTCCAGGTGAAGCAAGCCCTCGGGCTTGACCCGACGGGTGGAACCCGGTTCACCGCCCAAAGTCTATTGGCGGAAACGCGCAAAACAAAGAATATGGAGCCGTTTTGCGTTTCAATGAAAACCAAAACGGCTCTAGCCCGCGCCCTCATTCTGCTGAACAACGCCTATATGAACGACAGTATTCAGCGCGCCGCTTTTGAAAACCCTGTGGAGGTCGGCCGCATGTCGGCCCATATTTGGAACACCATGATCTACGGTGCGTAAAGCGCGCTCAGCGGAATCCGGTCTGCACGATTAAGGGTTGGAGCCCCGCGATAACTCGTCAAGCAGAGCCCAGGCATAGGTTTCCTGACGCGCAATGCGGTTGAGTGCTTTGCGATGGGCGTCGTCGGTGAGTGTGGGATCCTGACGCATACGGAGCTTTACGGCATTGAGCTGATCGATGGCAAGCCGGGCCAATCCGCGAAGTGCGTCGGCATCGAATTCCGCGTCGGGACAAGGGTCGCGCAATGAGCGCATATTGAACGGTGCCAGGTCGGTTTGCTCGATGTCGAAAATGAACTCAGAATGTATCTGCGTGTTCACAGGGGGGCCTCCTTGAGGGTGAGGCCGCTACATCTCACAGAATTCTGACAAGCAAATGACGGTCAGGAACTATTCTTCGCCAGGAAATTTTGCATTGCAGTACACAATATTTTGTCTTGCAGGTGCGAAGACTTTTGAAGATGGCCGACCACCGCCTGTTGCGTGGCCGGCGGCTTGTTTTGGCTCATCTTCGCTTTCATTTCGATGCGCGTGACATCGATTTCAAAGCTCACGATCGCGGCCAGCATTTTGTCGATGAAGGCCGGGTCCTCGTTCTCCATGCGCCACGCAGATGCCGCGCCCGCTTCATGTTGTTCAGCCAGCATCCGCACGCTGTGGCGCAGTTCTTCCTTATCCTCGACCAGCCGCGGAACGCCGTAGACATGGGCCGCTTCATAGTTCCAGGTCGGCACCGCGGCGCCCGGCCCGTAATAACGTGGCGAGACATATCCGTGTGCACCTGCGAACACGACCAGTGCTTCCTGTACCGACGCGTGAAGTTGCGCCAAGTCCTGCCAATGGGGATTAGCCCGCGCCATATGGCCGTACATACGTCCGTTGGGTCCCTGCGACCAGTCGAAGACAAACGGCAAATGAGTCGCGACCGGTGCGGCGCCCGGTAGCGCCGTCATCAACACGCCGAAATTGTTCTCGGCCAGGAAGCCGTGGATCAGGCCTGGGGCCGTTATGGCGAAGGCGGCGGGGATGTACATACGCGTGGTTCCCAGTAAGCAAGGCGCGCGACCAAATCAGGGTTTGGTGTTCGGCACAAGATGCGATAATTCAACGAGGCCTTGAGCATAGTGCATGCCTTGCGCCGAACAGGAAAACATCAAGAGGAGAAAGCGCCCATGGCTCCGCAGCAGCGAATAGCGGTCACCTTACCTGCCGGACCCCGTGTCCAAGACTCTATTGATCGGGCCCAGTGGGCGGAAGCCAACGGTATCCCGGATGCCTGGTTCGGCGATTCCGGCGCGCCCGATTCCCTCACTACGGCGGGCATCTTGGCGGCACACACAAAATCCATCCGCATCGGTGTGGCCGTGACACCCGTTTATACCCGCACCCCGGCGGTTCTTGCGGCCACCGCCAATACGCTGGGGCAAGTCTTGCCGGGACGTTTCGTGATGGGGCTGGGCTCGTCCAGCCAGACAATGATGGATGGCTGGCATGGCGTGCCGCTCGATAAACCGGTGACGCGGGTGAAGGAAACCGCGATTATGGTCAAGTCGATGCTGGCGGGTGAGAAATCGAATTTCGATCTCAATACTTTGCGCAGCCGCGGCTATCGCCAAGCGCCGGCCGATCCGCCGGTGCCGGTCTATCTGGCGGCGTTGCGGTCCAAGATGATCGAAACGGCCGCCGAAGTGGGCGATGGCGTGATCTTCAACCTCTGGCCCAAGGGCGCACTGCCCAAAATGATGGAGCATGTGAAGATCGGCGCCGAACGGGCCGGCAAAAAGTTCGAGGATGTGGAAGTGGTGAATCGCGCCATGGTTTTGGTGACCGACGACAAGGTGGGCGCGCGCGATCTGTTCCGGGCGGCCTTCGCACCCTATTACGCAACACCGGTCTACAACAATTTCCTGGCTTGGGCGGGATATCAGGACGTGGCCAATGTGATCACCGAAGGCTGGGCACAGAAGGACCGGGCTAAAACCACCGGCGCCATCAGCGACGAATTGGTGGACGAAATCGCCATCATCGGTTCGGCGGAAGAATGCCAGGACCGCATTAGGGAATGTGCCGCAGGCGGTATCCATACCCACATCATTGCGCCCATGGCGGCCTCGGCGGAAGACATGCAACGGACGTTCGATGCCTTTACGCCCGACAAACTTTCCCTGTAACCGGGCAGCGCGAGATCAACCCGTATGGATTTCGACGACCCGAAACAACGCGCTGTCTTTTTCGATATTCATGACGGGCTGCCCCGTCAGGGACCGGGCAGCTTCGACAGTACCAAGCGCGCTCTGGAACTAGCAGGGCCGCTGCCGGCGGCACCGCGGGTGTTGGATGTGGGGTGCGGGCCCGGCATGCAGACGCTGCATTTAGCGGAACTTTTGCCGGCGGCAACCTTCGTTGCCGTCGACATGCACCCGCCTTTCATCGATGAACTCAAAACGCGCAGTGCGGCGGCCGGCTGTTCGGAACGCATCGACGCGCAGGTCGGCGACATGGCCGCCCTGCCGTTCGGTCCCGGAAGCTTCGATCTCATCTGGTGCGAAGGCGCGGCCTATTCGATCGGCGTGGAGCAAGCGCTGCGCGCTTGGCATCCCCTCCTGTCGCCGGGGGGCGCTTTGGCTCTGAGTGAAGCGGTGTGGCTGCGCGATGAAGCGCCGGCCCGCGTGCGCACCTGTTGGGATATCGAATACCCGGCCATGATGGATGTGCCGGCGAACCGGGCCTTGGTTGCGCAATGCGGCTATGAGCTGAAAGGCGATTTTGTTCTGCCGGTTTCCGATTGGCTCGATGAATACTACGTGCCGATGGAACAGCGGATCGATGCTCTGGCCGAAAAATACAAGGGCGATACGGTGGCCGGTGCCGTCTTGGCCGAAAGCCGAGAAGAGATCGATGTCTACCGGCAATATTCTGACTATTACGGCTATGTATTTCTGGTGATGCGGCGCACATAAAACGGCCCATGCGGCAGCAAAACGCGTTGGGCGACCGTTCATCCGTCATTCACAGGGCGCGCCGCATAGATTAAGATCTGAAGGGGTGTACGGGTTGAAAAATCCAGGAGGGGCGTATGAGTGCACTGATCAGGGTCTTTTGTGTGCCGATCGTGTTGGCCACAATTGTCGTCAATACCTTCGCGCTGGCGGGGTTGCTTGAGGGCACAGGGTTTGCCAATACGGATTGGCGGTCGCCCTTGAGTGATCTGGGCGATCTGTATGCAGAAGTTGCCGCCGCCGGATTTTCCATCGCCAATGTGTTCGTCACAGGACAGCTCGGTATCGAGCTGCCGGAATGGAGCATGCATGCCTTCGTGCTGTACGCGTCCACCGCGCTGGCGATTGCTGCGTCGGGCATGGGCGTGACGCAGCGCGAGACATTTCTTGGTGGATTGGGCGCGGGCAGTGTTTCACTGTCCTGGCCGGTCAGCCTGTGGGGTTTCGTTACCCAGGCTTTCCGTGGACGCACGGTCAGCACATTTGCCCGGGACCATTCGGTGATCTTCTGGCTCTATCTGCTGACGGTTGCCGCCGGCTATGGCGGTGCCCGCTATCTCAACGCCAATTACCTGCCGGACCCGGCCGAAGCCGCCTGGCTTGGCTTGTTGATCGCGTAAGACCGCAGCCTAGAGCCGTTTTGGTTTTAATTGAAACACAAAACGGCTCCAGACTCTTTGTTTTGCGCGTTTCCGGACGGTGAACCGGATTCCACTTCACCTGGAAACGCTATAGGGATTACTACGTCCAGTCCTCTGCTTTCTGAAGCGCCTTTCTGAAATGAACCAGGCACAGCGTAAGGCATAGGAAGGCGGTGGGGTACAGCACCCCGGCCAGCATGGAAATGCCGTAGCGGATATTCGTGCCGCCGCCGAAAACATCGGAGACAAACCCGATCACAAGCGGGCCGATGGCATAGGACAGGAAATTCACGAAGATCAGATAAAATGCGATCATCTGTGCCCGGAGTTCATTGGGCGCCACTGCCTGCAGTGCCGACGTGGCCAATCCGGCCGGCATCGCCATGATGAAGGTGATGGGGCACAACAGGAAGATGACCAGCCAGGTAATGTCCAGAAGCGGCATGACGATCGTCAGCGGTGCAATGCCCAAGGCCGCCCAACGGATCACGCGCAATGTGGCGTCGGGCACGTTGCGGCTCATCAGGTAACTGGCCAGCCAGCCGGCAAAGACGCTGCCGGTAATGCCGAAGAACAACGCGATCAGTCCGTAGGTGAGGCCCGCATTGGCTTTGGTCATGCCGTGCACGCGCACGAGAAACTCGATGTTCCAGGTGAGCAGGCCCCAGCCGATGGTGGCCAAGCACAACAGACCCGTGAAGTGCAGAAGGAAGAAGGGCCAGCGTTCGGCCATGAAGCCCAGCACCTCGCGCATGGGCACCCCGTCGCCTTCTTTGTTCGAGAACTGCGCCGAGCGGCCCAGCCGTTTAGGCTCCTTCACCGTGACCATGAGGCCGGCCAAAAGCACGCCCGGTAGTCCCACAATGATGAACAGCGCCTGCCAACTGCGCAGCTCGCCCACGACCGGGAAGCTCATGGGGTTGGCTTCCAAATATTGGATCACCTGTCCGCCGACGATCGACGCCAACGCCACGCCCACAAAAGGCGCGCTGGACATGATCCCGAGCGCCAGCGGCAGCCGGTGTTTCGGAAAGTAGTCGCTCAGCATGGATGTGCTGGCCGGTCCCAGCGTGGCTTCGCCCACGCCCACACCGGCGCGTAGGATCGCCAATTGGGTGAAGGTTTTGGCGAAGCCGCTCAACGCGGTGATCAGGCTCCAACTGAAAATCCCGATCATCATGATCAGCCGCCGGCTATAGCGGTCGGCAAACCGGGCCATCGGCAGTGTCACTAATGTGTAGGAGCCGACAAAAATAAGGCCCATCAACAATCCCACTTGTCCATCGGTAATGGCCAAATCGCGTTTCAGCGGTCCCACCATCAAGGCAATGATTTGCCGGTCGATGATCGAAAACGTGCCGGCCAGTGTGAGAAACAGCAACACGTACCAGCGATACCAAGGCGCGCTTTGCCCGGTCATCATGGACGGCGCCTCGTCGTCCTCGAACGCGACCAGTTCGGGGATATTGAACCGGTCCCGCACAGCCTGGGTATCGTGATAGACCTGCCATTCGGCGATCAGCCCCTGGCGCACTTTCGCCCGCCAGATGGCAGGCCCCTGAAATTCCTCGGCCTTGGCATGTTTCTGTCCCGCCTTTGCCAGGATATCCCGTCCGAAATCGGATAGGGAACCGGTGGACACGCCCACCAATAGAATGTCGTCACCGGAGAAATGGGTCTCGAACACGTCGATCTGATAATCGGGGAACAGCTTGAAATAGCCTTCCCAATTGGCTCGCATGGCGTCGCGGCCTTGTGACCGGCCATTGTCCATGTCGATGAACACATGATCGTCGGACATGAGGCCGGTAAGACCTTCCACATCCCTTTCATTGATTTGATCGATGAATGCTTGGGTCACCGCGATGGGGTTACGTGTATCCATGTTCAATCGCGCGCCCACAATTGTTCCACCAACAGGCCCGCCCGTGCCTCGATGGCCTGGGCGGCATTCAAGCATAAATCTTCCCGATAGCGTGGCCCCACCAATTGAACGCCGATCGGCAGCCCGTCGTTCATCAGCACAGGGACGATCGAGGCGGGCAGGCCCAACAGGTTCATGCTGGAAATATAGGTGAGCGCCTCGAACACTTTCCGGGCCCCGTCGTCCCCATCCAGATCCGCATTGACCGGGAAGGGCGGTTGAAGCGAGGCCGGGCACAGCACCAACGGGTATTGCTCCAGAAATAATGTCCATTGACGCAGCAGCCGTGTGCGATCCGCAAGGCCGCGCATATAGCCTTCGTGGTCACGCACGGTCGCCCACCGGTAATAAGCGTCCACCACTTTCTTCATGTCCTCGCCGGCATATTCGTCGATGAGCTTGCCCATCATCACATGCATTTCCGTGAAGATGAGGTCGCGCCACAAATCCAGCACTTCCTCCACATTGGGGGGATCGACCTCTTCCACCGCATAGCCCGCGTCTTCCAGGTGCCGGGCGGCGGTATCGATCGCGTCCGACACCGCCGGGTGCAGTGGAAAGCCGAATGCGTTGCAGGTTTTGGCAACGCGGATCGGTTCCGGCGGGGGCGGACCCTCCAGCGGGGCGGGCACCCACCAGGGATCGTGGGCATCGCCCTGCGCCATCACGCGCAGGGCCAAGCGTGCATCGCGGATTTCCCGGGTGATCGGACCCTGAACCGACATAATTTGCATGAGGGGCGGACGCTCTTCCGGTGCCGATGGATTGTATGCGGGCACGCGCCCCAATGTGGGTTTGATGGTCGCAATGCCGTTGCAATAGGCGGGAATGCGCAAGGAACCGCCGATATCGTTGCCATGGGCAATGGCGCCGATGCCGGCCGCCAGGCTTGCTCCCGCACCGCCCGACGAACCGCCGCAGGTAATACCGTCATCCCACGGGTTCTTGGTCAGGCCGCGCAACGGATTGTCGGTGAAGGCGCGAAACGAAAACTCGGGTGTGTTTGTCCGTCCAATGACGATGGCCCCCGCTTCTTTTAAGTGGCGGGTGATGGGAGAGTCGTCGGGCGCAATCAAGTTCTCGAACGCCTTCACCCCGTTTGGGGTGGCTTGGCCTTTGACGTCCACATTTTCTTTGATGGTGATGGGCACCCCATGCAGCGGCCCCAGCGCCACACCTGATGCGGCAATTTGATCGGCGGTCTTGGCCTGTGCCAACGCATCGTCGGTAAGATCCACGGTCACCGCATTGAGCGCCGGATTGGCTTCATGCAGCCGGGCGCAGGCGGCTTCCACCACCTCTACGCAAGACAGCTCCTTGCGGCGTAGGGCGGCCGCCAGGTCGCACGCGCTCCACTGCCACAGGGGTTTCGACATGACAGGCCTCCCCCCTACGCCGCAGACTGTTCGCGCTCTTCGGACAGCACCTCGAATTTGATGCCCGACCGGCGCAGCCGTCGTTCCAGGGCCGTGCCCGTGGCCATCACAGGCGTCAGCACGCCTGCGGTCTGCGGTGTCGATCGCCCGTCTTGAACCAGGCACAAGGCGGTTTCGGCCAACATTTTGGACGTATCGCCATATCCCGGATCTCCGCCTGAAATCTGCGTGATCACCTCCTTGCCGCCGCCGCGGCCGAGAAAGGTGGTTTTGAACATATTGTCTTCGCGGGTTTCCGCATCCGGTCCGTCCCCGGACGATTTGAGAGACAGCAGGAAGGATCGGGTCATGCGAAACTGTGCGGCCATAAACAGGCCGCTCATGCCCATCGCTCCCGCTGGCAGCAGCGGTAGATAGGCGCTGGGAATTTCCGCATGATGGCCAAAGGTGAAGTCGGGTCCATAGCGTTCGTCCGCGGCTGCCGAGCGCAGCACGATCTCCACATCGATGATGGGGAGGGGAATGCCCCAATAGCCGCTATTGGCACTGCGCCGCAAAATCGGCGCGGCGGCGCGCAAGCGGCGTTCCGCCCCGGCCATATAGTCGGTGCGGGCGATCGCGCGGCGCGCGCGCAGGGGTTCGGACAAGTTCATGAATCCGATGGCGGATGCCCACGTGCCTCCGGAAATGGAGTTGAAAGGATTGCTGAGGCGTCCGGATTTGGATCCGAACGACGCGAAACTGTACACCTCGATCGGACCGTCATTGGGCAGAAGGTCTACCGTCAGCCGCGTCCCTAAATCGGCCGGTATGCTGTCATAGCCGCAGCAATTGACGATGCGCGCGCCCGTGTCCATGGCTTCTTCGTCGTATTCGGTGATCATATCCTCGACGAAGCTGCCTTCGCCGGTGAGGTCGATGTAATCCGTCCCGTTGTCGGCACAGGCCTCGACCAGCGGGGCGCCATATTTCTTATAGGGACCGACCGTGGAAATGATGACCCGGGCGGCCCGCGCCATTTCATCAAGATCGGCGGGCAACTCGGAGTCCGCAACGATTACGTCCACCTCGACACCGTAATGCGCGTCCAGATCGTCCTTCAGGGCGTGGAGCTTTTGATAGTTTCGCCCGGCGATGGCCCATGAAAAGTCCTGCACTTCCTGGCGCTTGGCCAGTTCACGGGCCGTCAGCTCCCCCGTGAAGCCTGTGGCCCCGAAAAGCACAATGTCGTAATTGCGTGGAGTCCCCGCCATCTGCCGCCTTCCCGTGTTTCTTGAGGGTTACTGTCCCCGAGTGGTGAAGGCTTGGCAAGCGTTATGGACGGGGGGCGAGGCCGAAACGCGGGCATTCTTGGGCATTTTTTGCACAATTACGCGAGTCTTCGCATGATTCCGCGAGCGGTGCGCAAGAACGGCCCACAGGCCGCTCTAGGGATAGATCACCAGGCAGCGGACTTCGATGCTCCAACGATCCGGCGCGTCGGGCGGCGTTTGGGGGTCCTCGAAGGCGCTGTGGAAGCTGAAACTGCACGGGGCCTGCGGTTCGCTGGAATCGGCGGCGCGGCCTGCCGACGCCGCCATCGCCCCGGCCGAATCCCATTGCTTGATGAGAATGGCTTCATCTTTCGTCACCGTCGGATAGAAATACCACCGGTGGTCGGGCGCATATTTGGCGAAGTAGTTTTCGCCGACGCGGTCCGCATAGTGAATTTCAAAGACCACCAAGTCGTCGGGCACGACGCTTTGGCCGTCGCAAAAAGCCATGGGGTGGGTGACCACCGGTTCGTCGGCGATGTTGCGCCACACATTGATGATCGCGAACCGTCCGCCTTCTGATAAAGCGCCATCGACCATGTCGGGCGCGATCAGCGTATCGCCGTCTTCCACCATCAGCCGATAAGTGTCGTTGATACTGGGTGGGTTCGAGAGGTCGCGTAAGCGCTGCGGCCCGCTGGTGAGCGTGTAGTCCCCATGGACCACATGGGCGGGGCCTTGGACTTCCTGCCCGCCCTCGATTTTCCGCTTCGCCACCTTGCCGCTGGCCGAGCGCACATTGTGGTCGAAGGCAAAGGCACGGGCGCCGGTGGCGGCTTCCACCGCGCGGACGCAATGGGGGTAGTAGTTGCGCACCACCTGGTGCTGGTCGAAAAAGTCGATCGCGCCATCGTCCAAGGGGTGTGATATCAGCTCGAACCCGTTTCGTGCGACGGTTGGTTTCTGCGGGTCTTCTAAGCGGCGCGCATTGGCGATCGGCAGGGTGTGCGGTTCTAAGTCGACGCCCTTGGCGCCGGTGTCGCTGCCCGCCGTGTTGCGATGGATCAGCACTTGGCCGTTGCGAAACAAGGAAGAGCTGACGGACGCGGCCAGATAGTTCAGCTTTCCGGTCGTATCGCTTTTCTCTATCGAAGCATCTTGCATAACGCCCATCTCCCTGCCCGCCTATTCGGGATTTCGCCCGATGCCGGCGCCTAGAGCATGATTATCTCTCACCGAAACATGATCATGCTCCAGATCCTTTATTGGTCGCGCCTGCCTGCGCGAAGCCTAAGCTTCGCCCTGCGGGCCATAGCCCTTCGGGCGACGGGTCGTTCGGCGAAGGCAGGCGATCGGACGGTTAA
>JANQMY010000582.1 GCA_028279895.1 Alphaproteobacteria bacterium | reverse complement strand
CCGGTGGCGGCGGTGGGGGAGGTGGCGGCGGCGGCTGGTAGCGCCGCCGAAATCGACTACGACGCTTGTTTCATCCGTTCACGCCGGATGGCAGCCGTTTCGTCGATCCACTTTTTCATGATTGTCGGGCTTTCCGCTTCTTCTTTATCGAGAATCTTGTCGTGCTGCTTATCGCGCGTGGTGAACTCGAGGGCGATGCCGTTCGGGTCGAAAAAATAGATCGAGTGGCAGAAGTGGTGATCGATCGGACCGAAGACAGGCACTTTGAAATCTTCCAAGCGTTGCTTGAATTGCATCAAAGCGTCCATGTCCTTTACTTCCATGGCCACATGGTAGTCTTCCATGCCGTCTTTGATGTTGAAGTCGCGTTTGTCGACCGTTCCCGGAATGTCGAAGAATGCGATGAAGTTGCGGTCGCCCATTTCGAAAAACAAATGCATGAACGGTTTGTCGTTATCGGCCGGATCTTTTTCGAAGGACAAGGTGGCGCGTGTGCGCAGACCTAATATGTGTTCGTAGAATTGCCGCGTTTCTTCGGCGTCGCGGCAACGATAGGCACTGTGGTGCACGCCCAAAATGTCAGGAGCGGGTGTTTTCTCGTCATTGGACGGTGTGGTGGCCATGGGCTTCTCCTCCAGTCTTTTGGGACCAAGGATAAGCGGTTTCCCGCGTCAGCGCCAGGCGGTCGCGCTGATCTAATTGTGAGCGCGGCGGCGATGCCCCTCTAGGCCGATTTCGTCGGATTCGATTTGTTCTTTGCGGGCGATCTCGGCCGCCTCTTTGGCTGAGCGGTTTTCTTCGGCGATCTCGTACCGCTTGAGCTCTTCGAATGCCATTTGCAGTTCACCGGCCAAGTAATCGATTTTCTCATCCAGTTCGGTGATGGCGTCGGTTGCCGCATTACGCTTTGTGCGGGAGGCATCTGCGAAACTTGCGAAAGAAAATGTGCCGATCATGTTGCCGGAAGCCTTATGAGCTTCGTCTTCCACTTGCCCGTCAATCTCCAATACGCGGAACTGTTGCTTCTGGCGCTGGGACTCCAATGCGCTGATTTCCCGCCGCAGCTCGTCAATTTTCCATTTGTGAACACGTGCAAGCACACTGGTTGGCGTCATGAGTCAGCCCTTTCCGTTTCGGTTCCGTCGGCCGGCGGTTCTTCCGGCGGTTCCGCTTCGCTTTGAAGAATGTTGCGCAAGAGGTCATAACCATCGGTTAAGGAGGCTGCCTCCGATTTGTCTTGCGATAGGAAAGCTTCGAGCTGTCCGTTAAGTCGAATGGCGCGATCGATTTCGGGGTCCGTGCCTGCCCGGTAAGCCCCCAGGCGGATCAGTTCCGCCATATCGTCGTAGAGCGCCATGTAGCGGCGGGCTTCATTGATCAATTGGTTTTGATCGGGCGTGTTGCAGTTGGGCAGCGTCCGCGAGATCGACCGGAGAATGTTGATGGCGGGATACCGGCCGCGCTCGGCGATAGACCGGTCGAGCACGATGTGGCCGTCCAAAATACCGCGCACGGCATCAGCGATCGGTTCATTGTGGTCGTCCCCTTCCACCAGAACGGTGAAGAGGCCCGTGATGGCGCCGCTGCCCGACCCGGGCCCGGCCCGTTCCAAAAGCTTGGGCAGTTCGGCAAACACCGTCGGCGTATAGCCCTTTGCGGCCGGGGGTTCGCCGCCCGACAGGCCGATTTCCCGCTGTGCCATGGCAAAACGCGTCACGCTGTCCATCAGGCACAGCACATGGCATCCCATGTCGCGGAAATATTCCGACAGCGCCATTGTCATATAGGCGGCTTGGCGCCGTCGTAGAGCGGGCTCGTCCGAGGTCGCGACCACCACGACGCTGCGTTTGAGGCCTTCTTCGCCCAAATCGTCTTCGATGAATTCCTGGACTTCCCGTCCCCGTTCGCCGATCAGGCCGATCACCGCGACGTCGCATTGGGTATTCCGCGCCAGCATGGACAAAAGCACCGATTTGCCGACGCCCGAGCCCGCAAAGATGCCCATGCGTTGACCGCGGCAGGCGGTGACAAAACTGTTCAGAGAACGGACTCCCAGATCCACTTTTTCGCCGACCCGCTGCCGCATATGCGCCGGCGGCGGTGTTTGCCGAATGGGGCAAGGCGATTTACCCGGCAAAAGCGGTCCCTTGCCGTCGATCGGTTCACCGAAGGCATTGATCACACGGCCCAACCAGTGTTGGGACGGATGTACCGTGGCCTCATGTTCCTGAATGTCGGCGCGGCACCCCATGCGCACGCCGTCCAGGGCGTCGAAGGGCATGCACAGGGCATGACCGTTGCGAAATCCGACGACTTCGCAGGGCACCCGTTTGTGATCATTGGCTTCGATGTTGATCCGAGCGCCGATACCGAACGAGTCCATGCCGCCGGCAATTTCCACCAACAGGCCTTGAACGCTGGTGACGCGGCCGAATTGAGTCTCGGGCCGGACTTTTCTGATTTCTGAAATGAGCGCTTGCACGCCGAGACTCCGCAAAGGGGCCGCATGAGACCAAGAAGAGTCTCGGGGCGGAACGAACTTATGCGGAATATCATCACAAAGACCGTTTAAGGTCCGGTAAACCTCTTTCGGAAATATTCTTCGAAAAATCGCAGTTTTCCGGGCAAAAATTGACCAAATATTCGGCCCGCCGAGTCTGTCGCTATTAAGTAATCGCTAACAAAACGTTTAAAAGCGCAAGAAAAGTTTTGTTACTTTTTTTATGGGGATTAACTTTTATTAAGGATTTCGGCATAGTGTGGGCAAATCAATTAACCATGTTGGAAGCCAAATCAAGGTGGCCTGAGAGAGGACAACGATGCGGGTATTGCTCATCGAAGATGACAGCGCCACAGCACAAAGCATCGAACTGATGCTGAAGTCTGAGGGGTTTAATGTCTACACAACCGATCTTGGAGAAGAAGGTGTCGACCTCGGCAAACTGTACGACTACGACATCATCCTCCTGGACGTGAACTTGCCGGACATGAACGGGTTTGACGTTTTGAAAACCCTCCGTGTCTCAAAGATCGGTACACCGATCTTGATTTTGTCGGGATTGGCCGGAATCGAAAACAAGGTGCGGGGCCTTGGCTTTGGTGCCGACGACTATATGACCAAGCCGTTCCACAAGGACGAGCTGATCGCGCGGATCCACGCCGTGGTGCGCCGCTCGAAAGGTCATTCACAGTCGGTCATCAATACGGGCAAATTGTCCGTCAATCTGGACGCCAAGACCGTGGAAGTCGAAGGCCAGCGCGTTCATCTGACCGGCAAAGAGTATCAAATGCTTGAGCTGTTGAGCCTGCGCAAGGGCACCACGCTCACCAAAGAAATGTTCCTCAACCATCTCTATGGGGGAATGGACGAGCCGGAACTGAAAATCATCGACGTCTTCATTTGTAAGCTGCGCAAAAAGCTTGCGGCGGCAACGGATGGGGCCCATTACATCGAAACGGTTTGGGGCCGGGGGTACGTTCTGCGGGATCCGGATCCTGCGGAAGATGTTGCGGCCTAAGCAGGCGCATCATCCGGATAATCGGCAGAAGGGCGCCTTCGGGCGCCCTTTTTGCATCCGAGTTCGGAAAAGGGCTGTCGGGTTTTCTAACGCCGCCGCCCGGCCGTCGCTTTGTCCAGGGCGATTTCGGGCACCACCTCGTTCGGGTCGGCCAGCGTATAGAAGCCGCGTGCGCGTTCTACCGCCTTGAAAGGCGTGTCCAAGCCGATCAGGGTTTCCAGCGTTCCCACCACCAATATGCCGTCCGGCGCCAATTGCTGTGTTAGCCGCGCGACCACATCGGCGCGCTTCTCGTCCGTAAGTTGGCTCAAGACGTTTCGGCAAAAAATCACGTCGAACTCGCCAAGGGTCGAGAAATTGTCCAGCAGGTTGAATTGGCGGAAACGCACCTGGTTGCGGATCGACCGCTGCAACTGCCAGCGTGTCTTGTTCTTCTCGAAATAGCGCACCATGATGCGGGCGGGTACGGTGCGCTGCACGTCGATTTGGCTGTAGGCACCTTGTTTCGCCTTCTCGACGGCATATTTCGAAACATCCGTGCCCAGAATGTCGAGATCTCCGTCCCAATGGCGGCGCAGGATCTGATCGGCCGTAATCGCGATCGAGTAGGGCTCTTGTCCGGTCGATGCCGCGCAGGACCACACCCGAAGCGGACGTGTTTTGTCGCGGGTTTGCGTAAGGGCGGGGAAGACCTTATCCGCCAATGCGTTGAATGGGCTTTCGTCTCGGAAGAAGAAGGTTTCGCGCGTTGTGATCGCGTCGATCACGTCGTCCGCGAGCGTGCCTTCCGGCTCTCGGGTCACTTGCGTGATCAAGGCAGAGATGCTGTCCAAATGGTTTCGGCGAACGATCGGCGTTAGCCGATTCTCGATCCGCTTATTTTGATCGTCTCGGAGAATCTGACCAATGCGGTTTTCGACGAGTGTTTTGAGATCTTCGAAATCCGTCTTGTGCACGACTCTTTCTCCCCATTGCACATACGAGGAGCTAGCGTGTGTGATCTTGTTTAATATGGGGTGAAGCGGGCCTTTGCCACGGCCCCGTTAACTTACGCGGTGCGGCGCGCCGAAATCGAGACGGCGTCCGGATCGCTCGCCACGTTCAGCTCAACCCCTAATTCGCGCGCCACCAAGGCCGACAAATGGGGTTGGATCGAGCGGGCGCTCATATCTTCCAGCGGCGGAGCTTCCGTGGATAGGAGGACGTCCCTGATTTCCTCCGGCACCTTGGCCTTAACGCCTTCGGCCCGCACTTCAAGGGACAGGCCATCGTCATCGTCGCCGCTGCTTACCGTAAGGGATCCGCCGCGCGGAATGGCATCGATGCCGATCAGGATAAGATTGAGCAGGAGTTTCACGGCATCTTTCGGCAGCACCTGATTATCCGTGGGCCATTGCAGCTCGATTTTGCCGTTGGCCAACAGCCCTTGCGTGACCTGGCGGGCATCCCCTAAATCGATGAAATCTCCGACGGTGCCGGCGGCGCCGAAGGCCAAGCGCGCAAACTGGAGTTTTGCGGATGCCTGCTGCGCTGAAGACTGGATCAGCGTCATTGCATGCTCGCGCATGATCTCGTCATCATCGTCGTTCAGCACTTCGAGGCCGTTGGCGATGGCGCCAACCGGGCTGATCAGGTCATGACAAACGCGCGAGCAAAGAAGGGCGGCGAGCTGCATATCGGTAACGGGCATGGGACAATCCACTCTTTTTGCGTACTCTGTATCAGGTGGCCTCGGAGGGGACTCCGACCGGCATCATTATGGTGATCACGGTAAATAGTTGCTTAAACGCTGCGGCCATGGGAGAGAAGGGGCGGCCTTTCGCCACTTTCCTTTCTTTCATTCGTCGCATTCTCCACTTGCCGGTATCTCCATGGTTGACCACGCTGCCCTCATCGATGACCTGATTAAGATCTCTGTAGAAGCCGGCATGGCGATCATGAAGATCTATGAGTCGGACATTTCTGTCGAGCATAAGGACGATAAAACACCCGTGACCGAGGCGGATCGGCTGGGTGAGGAGATCATCCTGGCTGGGCTCAAACGGTCGGCGCCCGAGATCCCCGTCGTTGCCGAGGAATCGGCGGCCGCCGGCAACATTCCCGAAGTCGGCGCCCAGTTTTTCCTTGTGGATCCTTTGGATGGAACGAAGGAGTTCATCAAGAAGAACGGTGAGTTCACGGTCAATATCGCGCTGATTGAACATGGCGCGGCTACCGCCGGGGTGATTTATGTGCCGGCCAAGAAGAAGCTCTATGGTGGATACGGCGCCACCGCCTTCATGCAGGAGATCGACCCGCACCACGCTGATCCACTTGCGGAAGCCTCGCCCCGCCGGACGATTTCGGCGCGTGTGGGCGACCGGCGGGCCCTCGTGGCCGTGGCCAGCCGGTCTCATCGGGACACCAAGACCGATGAGTATCTCAGCCATTACAATATCGCCGATATGGTCGCCGCTGGTTCGTCGCTAAAGTTTTGCTTGGTCGCTGAAGGGGTGGCGGATCTGTATCCTCGGCACGGGCCGACCATGGAATGGGACACCGCGGCCGGTCACGCCATTGTGACGGCGGCCGGCGGTACGGTAACGCGTTTAGATGGAACGCCGCTGCAATACGGCAAGACGGACGAAAACTTTCGCAATCCCTATTTTGTCGTCAAAGGGCCGGTTGCTTAAAGACAGCACCGCTAGAGTTGATGGTCGGAATCGTCATAGCCCGCACGGCTGCTGTAGAAGACCAACGCCATCAAACCTCCGCCCAAGCCCAGTGAGAATACAAGCCCCAGCACCATAGCGAAAATGCCATGGCCGCTCATGGCTGCACCGTCCATGCTGTTCCACACCACGACCGATGCCCAGATCGACAGCGCTAGAATCCCGCCAAGCACGCCGAATAGCAATGCTGTTTTCATTTTGACCTCCAGGGCGCCAGCATATCGCCAATCGCCACGCGACCTAAATGGGGATTGGACGGCGAAATGCAAATGCGGCACACCGGCGCTTTGACGGGGGCAGGGGTGGCCGATGCAACCCTGACAAGCCCCCCGACAGTCACGGATCGCATCGGCCGGCCGCGATGCCAATGGACGGCGGCGGCCACCTTGAGATTACTCCTGCGGGCTGCAATGCAGTGCGCCCAACCAATCGCACCGTGATGCGCCCAGCATTCAAGCAAGGTCCCCGCGGTCTTTCAAAGCAATTGTTGTGCCTGTGTTCACATCTTGGCGAGGAGGGGCGGAGCGCGCCAGAAACGCCCAAAAAGCGGTTTCGGGTGCGCGGAATGTCCCATTTCGAGATTTCGTCCGAACCGGGCCGTGTGTGCGTGTCCCAAAATGCGACAAGCGTTGTCGTTTTGGCCATTTCAGCCGCCGGAGTGATGCGCGAGGATGGTTTCCCGAATCCGAAAGTGCTAAAAACGATTCGCGCTTGCGATGGCCCCAAGAACCAGAACAATTCAGCCCGCAAGCTCCGCAGTGAGGTGATCGTCCATTTTGTTGGTTGCCGCTCTATCGAGCGAACGCCAATCAGTAGAAGGTTGATGGGATGATTCACCACGTACAGCTTTTCCGATCTTGTCGTTTTCTGTTGCTCGGTTTGATGATCGCCGGGGTAGGCCAGGCTGCTCTGGCGGACGGCTCGGATTCCTCCACCGGCGCAATCTATGTGGCGCCTCACGCGACCCCGCCGAATGCCGTGTCGTCCGACGCGCCGGCGACATCGAAGTCGGCCAAGTCCGAGGAAGAGACGTTCTCAAAGAACGAAATCGCCAATGCGGTAGCCGGTTTCTTCGGCATCACGACCCAGAAAGCGGCCGAAGTGGTTGAAGTGGTGTTTTCGGCCCAAGGCCGGCCAAATGCCTATATCAAGGGCGAGGAAGCGAGCGGCGCGTTCATTGGCGGCTTGCGTTACGGCAAGGGCGAATTGGTTCGCAAATCCGGCGAGCAAGAAACGATCTATTGGCAAGGCCCCTCGGCCGGTTTCGATTTCGGCGGTGATGCCTCCAAAGCCTTCACGCTGGTCTACAACCTGCAGGACACAGAAGATATGTACCGGCGTTTTCCGGGTGTGGAAGGCAAGGTCTATTTCGTCGCCGGGATTGGCGTGAACTATCAGCAGCGTGGCCAAGTTGTGCTCGCTCCCATGCGCACCGGCGTCGGTTGGCGGCAGGGCGTGAACGCCGGCTACCTCAAATATTCGAAATTCCGTCGCTGGGTTCCGTTTTAAGAAAGAAAAAGCACCGTTAAGCAATCCCCGATCTTTTCGTAACCGTAAAAACGCGCTTATAATCTCCTGACTGGTGGAGGCGTAGGTGTAAGTTGGGGGTCGGCATGCCGGCGGACAGTGAGTTTGTAGCGTATTATTTCATCGGCGGGTTCTTGGCCGGCCTGCTGCTTTCTATCGTATTCAGTTTCATCGTCTGGATGCGCGTTTCCGGACAATCAAAGCGGGATATTGAAGCGTTGCGGCACCGCGCCCGAATGGACAAGCGCCAAACGGAAAGCCTTGCCCGCAATCAGCACGAAACCATTGAGGCACAAACCGAAATTATCGACCGGCAGAAGACGCTGATCGAGGAATTGCGCTCTGAAGTAAACGACTTGGAAGCCCATGGCACAGCTATGGCACAGGATACGGCCCGGAACGAAAGGGTCGAAGACCTGGAGCAACTGGCGGAAGACAATCGCCGCCGCATTGCTGAATTGGAAATGGCACTCCAGTCGGAGAAGAGCCAATCCCGCGAAAAGATGGATGTGTTGAAGCAGCGTTTGGGCGGCTTACTGTCGGAGATCGAAAACAAGCCCTCCGCAAAAGAATCCACCAAAGATATGGCGCGTCAGATCAAAACGCAGATTTTCGGCCCGCCGGCGCCTTCCGTCGCTGCCAATACGGACATCAAGCCGGATGAAGACGACAAGTCCAAAACGGTTTCCTTGGTGTCAAAACCCAAGAATTCAGTGCCTGCCGCCACCACGAAGGAACGGCGTTGGAAGCGCCGCCGCTGGACGGGCTGAGCGGCGGAGAATAAGAACACGTCAATAGGAAGCGCCCTTTGCTTTAAGGGACCAAAGGTCGGTGGCGAAGAACATGGCGGGCCACACCACCGCCATCAGGATGACGGGCAACAGCGCAGTGTTGAGCAGCCCGAAAGCGTTGATCGCAAACCCATAAATGAGCGACCCAATGGGGCCGGTCCCCATCATGGCCAACAGGAACACGGAAAGCACCCGGGCGCGCAGTTTTTCCGGCGCGGCCCGCTGAACGATGGTCCGGCTCATGCTCATGGAGACCCCGCCCGATAACCCCCAGACCAGAACGATCGCATAAAACAGCCACAGGGGTGGGGCGAAAAAGAAGCACGCCATTGCGCCCGCGCCGATGGTCGCTGCCAGCATGAGGGCGCGTCCTTGATGCTCCAGCGGACGTTGGGACAGCAAAGTCGACGAGACGCCGATCCCGCCGAAGAAAAAAACAAACAACAGAGAGATTTGCAGGGCGCCACCTTGGTAAACATCCCGCACCATCAGCGGTAAGAACACCATGACAGCGCCCATGAACAGGAAACCGGTCAAGCCCACCATGGTGATGGTCGGGCGGATACGGTCCGAGTCCCAGGCCGCTTGTATGCCTTCGCCGATCTCACGCAGGCGGTCCCGCCAGCTCAGAGTCGATGCTGCGGCGCCGTCCGGCGCACCGGCCCCGCCGGGGGCGGCCACGTGATCCGGTAGCTGGCTGATGGCCAGGATGCAGCAGGCATACCCGAGCGCGATGAGGGCCGCCAAGGCCGCGCCGCCAAAATAGTCCGCCTGCCCCGCTAATGTGATGCCGATGAACTGGGCACCGAACTGGCCGGCCGTGGCCAGGCCCACCGCACGCTGCATGCCGATATCCGTATCGGTTTGAGTGACGCGGGTGAGCAGGCTGTCGCGGGCAGGCCCCAGAAAAGCGCCAATCGTGCTCATCGAGACCGCATACAGCACAGCCGTGAGATAGGTCAGATTCCCGGTGGCCAGCAAAAAACACAAAATCGCGGGCGGAACGACCCCCAGCATGTAAAGCCTGATCATCCAGCGTTGTAGATGGGATCGGTCGGCTTTCGCGCCCCCCACTAACAGGAACAAAAGCATGGGCAGCATCATCATGGCCTGGGCGGTGCCGACCCATTGGGGGGACGCTTGAAGTACCACGGCAATCAGCCATGGAAACATGACCAGTCCAATGCCCGTGCTGCTGAAGAAGACGATCTGGTTGATCATGTACCAGCCAAAAGGGCTGGGCCGGGGGGGAAACTCAAAGGAATTGCTGACCATATGGAACGGACCTACAGCGAACTTGCCGGCAAGGCAAATCTAATCCAGCCGCCCCAACATCCGGACAAAAAAGGGACCTGCCTTGACTCCAAACAAGTAAGGTATGGTGAACCGATGGATCGGCGAGGGCACGAGGTGTATCTGTGAAGCATAAAAATGTATGGGCTGCGGCGGTTTTGGCTCTTCTGCTTGTGGCGTGCGGCGGCGGCAAGAAGGACGCGTTGCCCGATCTGCCGCCGGAGGTGGAGGCCCAATTCCGGGGTGACCCGGAGGCCCTCCGTCTACTCAAGCTTGTGCGGGTCGATCCGTCGGGAGCCTTCACCAGCGCCTCCGACTTGGCAAAAAGCGGTAACTGCCGGTCGGCGCTTCCGGTGTTGCGTTGCCTCGCCCGTGACGGCCAGGGGGCGGC
>JANQMY010000581.1 GCA_028279895.1 Alphaproteobacteria bacterium | reverse complement strand
AAGCCGTCCGCATGGTCGCCCGGCACGCCCAACAGCTTGTCCAGCGCCGTGGGGCCGTCGCGCCAATTGGGGAAAAAGGTGGAAAGCACTTGGTCGCCTTCCTTGAAACGGGTGACTCCGTCGCCCACCGCCACCACATCGCCCGCGCCGTCGGACATGGGAATACGGCCGTCCTCCACTTGCAGCATGCCGCTCACCACGGCCAAATCGTGAAAATTGAGCGAGGACGCCTTTACCCGCACCTGAATTTCGCCGGGGCCGGGGGCACGGGGCTCTCCCTGCCGGATCTCGATATTCTCCAAGCCGCCGGGTTTTTTGACCGCTGCAATCTTCATGTGTATGTCCCTCACGTGATGTGGTTTTGTAGTTGGCCCCTTTTTAGAGGCAAACCGTCCCCTTAACTAGCTTTTTCGGGGGCGGCGGCAAATGGCCGATTGGGGCAGGCCAAGGTGAGGAAAGCTATCGTTTTATGTCGCATACGGAACTTTTTGAATCGCGTTTCACCGTCAAGCCGGAATGGGGCGACTATAACGGCCATATGAATATGGGGTTCTACCTGGTCGCGCTCGATCACATTTCCACCGATGCGTTTTTCGACCACCTTGGGGTCGGTGTGGCGTATGTGAAGACCGAGAACAAGTCGCTTTTCACCTTGGGCACCAATCTGGACTACATCCAAGAAGTGTTCGAAGGCGATCCCATTCGCGTGACAACCCAAGTGCTCGATTTCGATGCCAAGCGGCTGCATTACATCCACACCATGTATCACGCGGAAAAGGGCTTTCTGTCGGCCACCAATGAATGCCTGTCCATTCACGTAGACCTCGCCAGCCGCAAAAGCGCGCCGTTCAGCGACGATTTGCAAAAAAGATTGGGCGATATGCTGGACGCGCATCAAAAGCTGGGGGTGCCGGACCGGGCGTTCCGCAAGCTGGGCATCCGGCGCGGCTGACGCCGCATTTGAAGGGTTTTCAAAGCGGGACCAAACGGGCACTCTAATGCCAATAACGGCAGAGGGGATGCCATGATACGCATGATCGTCATTGGGATTGCGATTGTCGCGCTGATCCTGTTGGTCGCCTGGGTTTTCCGCGACCCGATCTACTTTCAGGTTATGGCGTGGAACTTCAAACCGGGGGAGAGTTTTTCCGAGGAAACGGTGGCCCAGCCGCCGGATTATGCGGATCCGGCGTCTTGGGCGGCACTGCCGGACCGGGAAGACGGCGCCGATTTTGAGCCCCAAGGCGTAACCGATGGTCAGGCGAACGCGCCGTTGGATGTGTTCTTCGTGCACCCGACCACCTTCCTCAGCAACGAGGCGTGGAATCAGCCGCTCGACGATGAGCAGGCCAACGACTTCGTGGACAAATTCGTTTTGCGTGCGCAGGCCAGCGTGTTCAACGGCTGCTGCAAGGTCTATGCGCCGCGTTATCGCCAGGCGACGCTGTTTTCCTTCATGGACAGCGGCGACAACGGTGCGCAGGCCATGGACTTGGCTTATAGCGACGTGGAGGCCGCCTTCGACTACTTCCTCGAAAACTTCAGCCAGGGGCGGCCCTTTGTCATTGCCGCCCACAGCCAAGGCTCGCGCCATGTGGAACTGCTGCTCAAGCGGCGCGTGACGGGCACGCCGCTTACGCAACGTTTGGTGGCGGCCTATGCCATCGGCTTCGGCATCAGCAAAGCGGCGCTGGCCAAAGAGGCGCCGGACATTCCGGTCTGTGGATCGGCCTTGGAAAGCGGGTGCCTTGTGACGTGGAATGCGGTCGGGCCTCGGGCGCAGGCCTTTGAAGACACGTCGGATTATGTCTGCGTCAATCCGCTGACCTGGACCGCGGATGATGCCTATGCACCCCATGAAGGCAATCTCGGCGCCATGTCGCTGGAGGGTAACGGGGCGGTGCACCCGCAAGCTGCCGATGCCCAATGTCAAGACGGCCGGCTTATGGTCAGCGAGATCCGGACGGAAGCGTTTCAGGACCTGCCGTTCTATCTGGGACAGGACAATTATCACGTTCTCGATTACAGCCTGTTTTACCTGAACCTTCGGCAAAATGCGCAAGAACGCACGGCAGCCTTCCTGGGCGGTTGAAGGTAGGTCGATTTGCGCCGCAGTAACCACGCCATCATTTTCATTTTGATCACGGTACTGATCGATGTGATCGGTCTCGGCATCATCATCCCGGTGATGCCGGGACTGCTGATGGAGCTGACCGGAGCGGAGCTGTATACCGCGGTCCAGATGGGTGGCCTGCTCATGTTCACCTATGCGCTGATGCAATTCTTGTTCGCGCCGGTATTGGGCAATCTGAGCGATGCCTATGGCCGCCGCCCGGTGCTGCTCATATCGCTTGCGGCACTGGGCATCGATTATCTGATCATGGGGTTTGCAGGCACAATCTTCTGGCTGTTTCTCGGCCGTCTCCTGGCCGGGATTGCCGGTGCCACCTTTGCGACGGCCAATGCGTATATCGCCGATATCAGCGACGACGATCAGCGCACGAAGAATTTTGGGCTGGTGAGTGCCGCGTTCGGCGTCGGCTTTGTGTTGGGGCCGGCCATCGGCGGTTTGTTGGGGGAATTCGGCACCCGTGTGCCGTTCTTTGCCGCCGCCGGTTTGGCCTTTGCCAATGCGCTCTACGGCTATTTCATTCTGCCGGAGACGCTGCGGGTTGAGAAGCGCCGCCCCTTCGTGTTGACCCGGGCTAATCCGTTGGGTGCGGTTCTGCAGATGCGCCGCTATCCGCTGATCATGGGGTTGTTGGGCGTCATCGTGCTCTACCAATTGGCCCATGATGTGAACCCGGCCACGTGGTCCTATTACATGATCGAACGGTTCGATTGGTCCGAAGGACAGATCGGCGCCTCGCTCGCTGCCGTCGGGCTGGCGATGGCGATTGTGCAAGGGGCGTTGATCGGCCCCATCGTCGACCGGCTGGGGGCCCGCCGCGCCGCATTGGCCGGTCTTTTGATCGGCGGCATCGGATTTCTCGGCTTTGCCAGCGCCACCCAAGGCTGGATGATCTATATCTGGATCATTCCTTTTGCGTTTATTGGCATCGCCATGCCGGCCTTGCGGGGCATTATGTCGTCGCAAGTCGGGGCGGAATCACAAGGCGAGTTACAGGGCGCGATCTCCAGCCTGATGGCGGGCGTGTGGATCGTCTCGCCGCTGATTATGACACAATTGTTTAGCTATTTTTCGGGACCGGAAGCGCCGATCTATTTTCCGGGTGCCGCCTTTTTTACCGCGGGTGTACTGATGCTCTTGGCTCTGATGGTTAGCCGCCGCGTTTTGCGTTCTGTGCCATAAGTTAACGATGTCCATCTGCCCTTTGTATCGAAATATCTTGCCGTAGGCAGAGAATCAGTGTACTGGCAAAAAAAAGGAAAATTCGTGAGGCGGATCGCGTGTGACAAAAGTGTCATGCCGTTCGCCTTTTTTGTTGGCTGCGTGAGGCCAGTCGCTGAGGGTCGAGGTCGGGGCGATGATCTCAATAGACCGTGTATTGGCGGAAGCACGGGCAACCTACAGCCAGGCGAATTCCCTTGTGTGGGAAGCGCAAAAAATCGCACGTGAATTGAAGCGCTCTAGTGCTGGCCGCACGCCCTTCTCGAAACCCACGGAAATAGCCGATTTTGCCGGCGTGATGGCCGAAA
>JANQMY010000543.1 GCA_028279895.1 Alphaproteobacteria bacterium | reverse complement strand
GACGGCCCCAGCTGCTCCAAAACGGACCCATGGAACGTAATGTCCACCTCACCCTCACGGATCACAAACAAGCAATCCCCATTTTCGCCTTCGGCAAAGATGGTGTCGCCGGCGCGGAAGGTCTGCCCATCCATTTTAGACAGCAGGTTTTCGAGCTGCGTGCTCATAAGCGGTTTTCCAATCGATAAGGGATGATGTTGCGGCCGCACTCTGCGGCATTGGCATGACAGTTTTGCGACAACCGCGAGCGCTAGCTCAGCCAGTCGGCCGGCGGCACGGCCCGGTAGGCATCGCGCAGCGCAGTGGACCAGCGGTCCCGAATCATCTGGAAGTACACATCGTCTTCTTCGATGCGGCGGCACATCGGCGTGGCCTGACTGTCTTTCTTGTAGACCATCAGATCCAGGGGCATGCCGACCGTAAGGTTCGACCGCAAAGTCGAATCCATCGACACCAAGGCCAATTTCACGCCGTCTTTCAATGGCGTTTCGTAACTGCAGGCCCGGTCCAAAATCGGCTTGCCATATTTATGCTCGCCAATTTGAAGGAACGGTGTGTCGGGCGTCGCCTCGATGAAATTGCCCGCCGCATACACTTGAAACAAACGCATGCTGCGGCCTTTGATCTGCCCACCGATCAAGATGCCGCAACTGAACTGCATATCCTGCTGTTCCAGGGCGTCGCCATCGCGCTGATAGACCTTGCGCACCGCCTCGCCCGCCAATTCGGCCGCCCGAAACATGGAGCCGACGGTGTAGAGCGATTCCCGCTCGCCGGTCATCGGGCTGTCAAAACCTTCCGACAACAGATTGATGACCGCTTGCGTGATGGCAAGATTGCCGGAGGTCATGGCGCAGATCATGCGCTCGCCTGCGGTTTCGAACAGATGGCTTTTCTTGAATGTGGCGATGTTGTCGACGCCGGCATTGGTCCGGGTGTCCGCCAACATGACGAGTCCCTCTTTCAAGCGCAGCCCCAGGCAATATGTCATGGTGTCCCCGACTCAGTCTTATTGATCGGCGGAAGTGTGCTGAACGGTGACCGTGACCGCAAGGCTTTCCTCCGCCGCACCGCGCCACACACCGCGCACCGGCGCCGCCCCATCGTAATCCAATGCCACCGCCGTGCGAATATATTGATCGGTGGGGCACACCTGGTTCGCCGGGTCAAAGCCTACCCAACCGACCCCTTCGATATAGGATTCGGCCCAGGCATGGCTTGCTTCAAAACTTTCTTCTTGGCCCGGCGGATGAGACAGCAGATAGCCGGACACGTATCGGGAGGGAAACCCCAAGGTCCGGGCACAGGTAATGAAGATGTGGGCGTGGTCCTGGCAGACACCGGCCCCTTCTTCGAGGGCCTGTGCGGCCGTGGTGTGCACATGGGTCGCATCCGTGTCGTAGCGGACCCGCTCGTGAATACCGCTCATCAGCGCATGCAATTGGGCCACCGGGTCCGGCGCTTCGACCGAGGCCGCCAGGTCGCGCAACGAGTCGTTCACCAGCGTTCTCGGCGACTCCCGCAGATAAAATAACGGCGGCAAAGGTTCCGGCGCACCGTCTACAATGCCCTTCTGGTCGGTGACATCCACCACCCCTTCAGCCACCACATGGGCTTCGTCATGCTCCTTCAAGAGCGTCAGCATACTTACGATATTCCGAAAACCGTCGGTATGGGTCGGCAACAGGCCTTCATTCTCGTCGCGCACCTGCCACGACATGACCCGCTGACCATGGTAGGATCGAGGGGTCAGTCGAATGGCCTGAAACGAGAAGTCGATCGGCCGGTCGTAACGATAAACCGTCTTGTGAGTCACTCGGATGAGCATAATGGCGGGCGTCAGCTCAAATATTGTTGCGTTATCTCATTGCCGAGTTCGACCATATCGTCAATGAATTCCGTAAGAAACTCGTGAAGGCCGTGCTGAATAATGTCGTCGACACGGCCATATTTGAGCCGCGCGTGAATCTGACCGGCCAACCGGGTGCACTCGCCCTCGTGCCCCAATTCCCGGCCCAGAAGATCCAGCAACAGCGTGATTTCATTGGTACAGGCCACCAGCGACCGGGGCATTTCCGGGCGAAGGATCAGTAATTCCGCAATCAGCCACGGTTTGAGCTCGCGGCGATAAATCCAGTGATAGCTGCGGGCTGCCGACACGGCTCTCAATATGGCGGTCCACTGCACGTAATCGATGCCGCCGCCCACTTCTTCCGGGCTGGGCAGCAAGGTGTGGTACTTCACGTCGAGAATGCGCGCCGTATTGTCGGCGCGCTCGATGAACAATCCCAGCCGGGCAAACCAATAGGCCTCGTTGCGCAGCATGGTCGACGACACCGCTCCGCGAAACAGCAGCGAACGGGTTTTGGTCCAGTCCAGCACCGAGCGCACGCCATCGCTGGTAAAGTCCTTGTCGGTCAGTAAACGCGCTTCGTGCCAGGTTTGATTAACGGCCTCCCAAATGTCGTTGGACAGGCTGGTACGTTCCGTGCGGCCGTTATGCCGGGCGGTTTCGAAACAGGAGAGAATCGAGGACGGATTAGATCGATCGCGCACCAGATGATCGATCACCGACTTGGCGGTCAGCGTTTCGTGTTTGGCGTAGTAGCTTTCTTCGCAGCCCGTCGCCTCGATGATCGAATGCCATTCGTTCATGCCGGCCTGAACCGATTTCGCCATGCTGGACAATCGAAATGCCGTTTCGATCAGACGGGCCACATATTCGGCCCGCTCCACATAGCGGGTCAGCCAATAAAGATTGTTTGCGGACCGGGACAGCATGCTACTCGCTCATCAACACCCATGTGTCTTTGGTGCCGCCCCCCTGGCTGGAATTGACCACCAATGATCCTTCCCGCAGCGCAACGCGTGTAAGCCCGCCGGGCGCGATCCGAATACCATCCGCCCCCTGCAAAACGAAAGGACGCAGGTCCACATGGCGCGGCGCCAGCCCCGAATCGACAAAAGTCGGCACGGTCGACAAAGCCAGCGTCGGCTGCGCAATATACTCTCCCGGCGCATGGCTTATCCGCCGCCGAAACTCTTCACACTGATCTTTCGTCGATTGCGGCCCCACCAGCATGCCGTACCCGCCGGACCCGCGCGCTTCCTTCACCACAAGCTCGCCCAGATGATCCAGCACGTAGGTCCGGTCTTGAGGATCGCCGCAATTGAACGTAGGGACATTCTTCAGGATCGGCTCTTCCCCCAAATAGAACCGCACCATTTCCGGCACATAGATGTAGACAGATTTATCGTCTGCAATGCCGGCCCCGACCGCATTGGCAACGGCCACATTGCCCGACCTGTAAGCCGCCATCAGACCCGGTACGCCGAGCACACTGTCAGACCGGAAAGCGAGAGGGTCGAGAAAGGCGTCGTCGATACGACGATAAATCACATCCACGCGGCGTGCACCGCGGGTGGTGCGCATATAGACCACGTTGTTTTCCACAAACAGGTCCGGCCCCTCCACCAACTCGACCCCCATCTCGTCCGCCAGAAAACAGTGTTCGTAATAGGCAGAATTAAAGGCGCCCGGCGTCAGCAGCACTACGGTGGGATCCGCCAGCGCCCGCCGCGGTACAATGGAATGCAACGTTTCAAGCAATATATCCGGATACTGAGCAACCGGTGCGATGTCATGCATGGAAAACAATTCTGGAAAAAGCCGCATCATGACTTCCCGGTCTTCCAACATGTAGGACACGCCGGAAGGCACCCGGCAATTGTCTTCCAGAACGTAAAAGTCGTTCTCGCCCACGCGCACGAGGTCGATGCCGGAAACGTGGTTGTAAATCCGCCCCGGCACGTTCAGCCCCTGCATCTCCGCACAGAAGGCCTCGTTGTGCAGCACCAGCTCTGCCGGGATGTGCCCCGCCCGGATGATTTCCTGTTCGTGATAGACGTCCCACGTAAAGGCGTTGAGCGCCCGCACCCGCTGCTCAAGCCCCTTCGACAGGAACGCCCATTCCGAGGCCGAGATGACGCGGGGGATGATGTCGAATGGGATCAGACGTTCCGGATCGCCACCTTCGCCATAAACCGCAAAGGTGATGCCGATCCGGCGGAAGAGAATTTCTGCCTCGCGGCGCTTGGTTTCAAGAATGTCTGCTGGGGTCGCGTTCAACCATTCGAGAATCTGGCGGTAATGCGGCCGGCAGCTTTCCGGGTCCCCCATCTCATCGAATATGCGCGTCACAGCCCATCCGCCTTAACCAACAAATCTCATCTTACAGTATGGAGGTGCCCAAATTACAGTCAACACCTGCCCCTGCATAAAAAATCAGCAGCATATTTTCATTAGCGTGCCGCGGCCCCTTGAGTCAAAATGCCTCAGTATCCGCGCGGCTTTGGTATTGAGTAGTGGTTCACAAGACGGGGGGTCCCAGTGGCACGTATATTCGGCGCAACAAGTAGTCTGTTTTTCTCTTTCATTCTGGGCGGTATCGCCTTTGCCTGGGTGGCGGTTCAGTTTCCGGCCGCCATGGAATCGATTTTCGACGGCGCGGGATGGCTGACGGATTCGATCACCGATGCCGGTATCCCCACACAGTACAATGTTTGGGTCCGCTTTCTGATTAACGAAACCCAGCTAACCCTGTTCGGCTTCGTTTTGGCGAGCCGCGTGGTGTTGTCCACATTGTGGCTCATCGCTCGGGCACCGTTCGACCGCTAATTCTGCCACGCTCGACGGCCAAAGGGCATTGAGGAGGCCAGGCATGACCCGGAAGTGGATCGCATCCCTGCTGGTCGTGGCCACCCTTGGCCTCGGAAGCGGCGGGGCCCAAGCCGACCAGGCCTTTCGCAAATATGATTGGGCGTCCGCCTATGCGGACTTCCGGGACGCGGTGCTTGCGGGGGACAGCATGCTGGCCGCGAGCATCGGCGACGGCTTCATCGATCAGGCGGCCCAAGATCTCAATCATCACAATCCGGACTTTGGCCGCCTTGCCCTGGAAGTGGGGTCAGCGCATCACCGTGCCGAAAGCTACGAACGCGCCATCGAGCTCGTGGGCAAGGCCCAGGCCGCATTCCAATTCGCCCTTGGGTATGAGAGCCGCGAGAGCTTCGATGCCTTGGCACTCCTGGCCGACGTGACACTGGACAGCGGCGATTACGACGGCGCGATCGATCTGTATGAAGAAGGGTTGGTGGTGGCTTTGGTGGGAGATTTCATCGACGACATTCCGGCCCGCCTTGCCGGCTTGGCGGAGACATACGACCAAATCGATCCGCGCATTGCGGAAGCCATCAGAAATTCGAAGCTCTATCCCACGGACCCCGCGCCCGTGCCGGACGAGACGGCAGCAGAATGAGCCTGCTGCGCCTGACCGGCTGGACCCTCGGTGTTTTGACGGCAGCCGGCGTCGCAGGCCTGGCCTACCTGTTCCTGACATTTCCGTCTGTCGACACGACGGACCTGACTTATCTAGAAAGCACGGACACGCCCGACATAGCGCCCATTCATGTAAGCTACATGGGCAATACGAACCTGCTGGTCAGCGATGGCTAAACGCACATCCTCACCGACGGTTGGTTTTCCCGCTTTGCCTCCTGGCAACTCCTGACCGGCACCATCGCCCCCGACCGTAGCGCCATCGACAGCAGCCTCGGCCGGGCGGGCATTACCCGGCTGGCCGCCGTGGTGCCTGTCCATTCCCATTTCGACCACGCAATGGACGCGCCCGAAGTGGCGCGGCGCACAGGCGCCATGCTGGTAGGGTCGGAATCCACCGCCAATATCGGCCGTGGATGGGACCTGCCGGAAGAACAGATCGTCGTGCCCCGCGAGGGCGAAGCCTTGTCTTTCGGCAAGTTCACCCTAACGATGATCAAGTCGAAACACTTCGCCTTTCCGGGCGGCTACACAAGCTCCCAAGCTGCCGTGGGGGCTACCATCAACGCTCCGTTGCGGCCACCTGTCCCGTGGCAGGATTATCGCGAAGGCGGGTCCTACAGTATACTGATCGAACATCCCAGCGGTAGTCTGCTTCTGCAAGGCAGTGCAGGGTATGTGCCCGGTGGGCTCGATCACGTGGACGTAGACGTCCTGTTCCTTGGCATCGGCGGCTTGGGCTCTCAGACCGCTCAGTATCAGGACGAATACTGGGAACATGTGGTGGAGGCGACATCGCCCGAGCTGGTCGTGCCCGTGCATTGGGACAGCCTGACCCATCCGCTGCGCGACAAGCCGGTCATCGCCAACCGCTTCTGGTCCGATGTGCTGAACTTTGCCCCAAAGCAAAGCTTGGCCTTGATGGACCTTAAAGCCGCGGAAAGCGGCATAACGGTGCGCCATATCCCTTATTGGCAGGACGTTCCCTTATTGCCGCTTCCCCCCGCGAACACCGAATAGCCCTACGAGGCGATCGCCCGCAGGCGGTCGGACACTTCCGCCACCGCATCAATGCCCGCTTCGGGGCTTTCAGCGACCGGCATGACGTTAAAGATACGGCAGCCGCTTTCCACATAGGGGGCCAGGAAATCCGCCACCTCGGCGGCCGTGCCGTAAGGGCTATACTTCTCGAAGCGCTCGAAGGGAATACGATAGAAATTCTCCATCCCCTTCGCCAAGCGGGCACGTGCATGGCCCTTATCATTATCCACGCCGACCCAAACCTGCAATCCATGCGTCCACGGATCAATCGTGCGGCCGGCCTCCTGCGCCAGGGACGCCGTCTGATCCACCACCTCGCCAAACCGCCGCGGCGAGCACCAGGCGGCAAGCCAACCTTGCCCGTAACGCGCCGCGCGGCGCACCGCGGCTTCCGACCGGCCGCCGATCAAAATCGGTACTTGCGGCGAAGGGGAGGGTTTGATGAGCGCCTCCTCGAACTTGAAAAACGCGCAATCATGAGAGGTCGGCGTGCCACTCAATAACCCTTCCAAGGCTTTGAGACTTTCGTCCGTGTGGCGGCCGCGGGTCGCGGGATCGACACCACAGATTTCGATTTCGTGCCGATCCTCGCCGCCCACCCCGACGCCCAGCACAAGCCGCCC
>JANQMY010000529.1 GCA_028279895.1 Alphaproteobacteria bacterium | reverse complement strand
CGCTGCGGGCTTCATGGTGACAGGGCCGGAAGCCACTAATGATTGGCTGCAAACGGTCGTAACGCTGCTGGGGCGCGGTCAGCCGCTCTATCTCGGGCTCTATGCGGCGCTCATCATCTTCTTCTGTTTCTTCTACACGGCCATCGTTTTCAATCCGGAAGACACGGCGGACAATCTGAAGAAATATGGCGGGTTCGTGCCCGGAATCCGTCCGGGGGCACGCACCGCCGAGTTCCTGGACCATACGCTGACGCGGCTGACGGTGGTCGGCTCCATCTATCTGACGGCGGTGTGTTTGCTGCCGGAGTTTCTCGTCGCCCGAGGGGGTGGCGGCTATCTCGCCTTCTTTGGCGGAACATCGCTGCTCATTGTGGTGACCGTGACGATGGATACGGTGGCCCAAATTCAAAGCCATTTGCTGGCCCATCAATATGAGGGTCTGATTAAGAAATCGAAGCTCCGGGGGGCGCGACGGTGAGACTGATTTTCTTGGGACCTCCGGGCGCAGGCAAGGGGACGCAGGCGCAACGCATCGCGGATGCCCTCAACATCGTGCAATTGTCGACCGGCGAGATGCTGCGCACCGCGGTGGCGGAAGGCACGGAAGTGGGTAAGAAAGCCAAGCCGATCATGGAGCGGGGCGATCTGGTGCCGGACGACATCGTGGTCGGCATCATCGACGAACGCTTCGGGGCGCCCGACTGCGCCAACGGCTTCATTCTCGACGGCTTTCCGCGTAATACGGCCCAGGCCGAAGCGCTCGATAAGGTGTTGGCCGCGCGCGACCTGCAGCTTGACCATGTGGTGGAGCTGAAAGTGGACGACGAGGCACTGGTGGAACGAATTACCGGTCGGTTTACCTGCGAAAACTGCGGTGAAGGCTACCACGACAAGTTCAAGCGGCCGGTCAAGCCGGGCATTTGCGACCGCTGCGGCCACCGCAAATTTTCGCGCCGGGCAGATGACAATGAACAGACGGTGCGCAGCCGCCTTGAGGTCTATCACCGGGAAACCGCGCCCTTGCTGGCCTATTATTCGGCCCAATCCAAGCTCAAATCGGTCGATGGGATGGCCGATATGGACGATGTGACGGCTCAGATTAAAGCGATTTTGGGGGCGCCCTGAATGGTTGACTGGCGCCCCAGTTTTTCTATAATCCGCCGCTTCGCGAATGAGGCATATGGCGTTCAGAGATTCGACCTTTTGGGCCGGACGGACCAAGGGGGCGACGTCTCTGTTTTGACGTGCTCAAACCCGCGAAGCCGATAACCAGGAGACACCGCCGTGGCGCGAATTGCAGGCGTAAACATACCCACAAACAAGCGTGTCGAAATCGCGCTCACATACATCCATGGCATTGGCTCGACCAAAGCTAAGGAGATTTGCTCGAAAGTGGGCATCGAAGACGCACGGCGCGTGCAGGATCTGTCGGATGCGGAAGTCATCCAGATCCGCGAAGTGATCGATGCGGATTATTTGGTGGAAGGCGACCTTCGCCGCGAAGTGGCGATGAACATTAAGCGCTTAATGGACCTTGGCTGCTATCGCGGTCTGCGGCACCGGCGCGGTCTGCCTGTGCGCGGTCAGCGGACGCACACCAATGCGCGTACGCGGAAAGGCCCGGCCAAACCGATCGCCGGCAAGAAGAAATAACGAATTGAAACAAAGGCGGGCCTGTGGGTTCGCGGTAATGGATAGGGTGCAATGGCAGTTAAAGACAAGGCACGGGTAAAGCGCCGGGAACGGAAGAACATTTCCGCCGGTGTCGCGCATGTGAACGCCACCTTCAACAACACGCTGGTCACCATCACCGATGCGCAAGGCAATGCGATCTCATGGTCGTCCGCCGGCTCGATGGGCTTTAAGGGATCGCGTAAATCGACGCCGTATGCTGCCCAGGTGGCGGCGGAAGATGCGGGCAAGAAGGCCATGGAACATGGCATGAAGACGCTGGAAGTCGAGGTGACCGGTCCGGGCTCCGGACGTGAGTCGGCTCTGCGGGCGCTGCAGGCTGTTGGCTTTACCATCACCACCATTCGCGACGTAACGCCGATCCCGCATAATGGATGCCGCCCGCCCAAGCGCCGGCGCGTCTGAGAATTAACGGCATGGCCTTCGGCGGAACGAAGGCGCCCTCATGAGACGGCCCGCAGGCCCCCCGGCCCGGCCGTCCCTGGTCATAAGGAAAACGCTGTGATCCAAAAAAACTGGCAAGAGCTCATTAAACCGACCAAATTGAACATTGACGGCCCCGATGTGGAGCGCGCTGCGACCCTCGTCGCCGAACCGCTGGAGCGTGGCTTTGGCCTGACGCTCGGCAATGCGCTGCGGCGCGTGCTGCTGTCCTCGCTTCAGGGGGCGGCCGTGACCTCGCTGCAAATCGATGGCGTGCTTCACGAATTTTCCTCCATCGCAGGCGTGCGCGAAGACGTCACCGACATCGTCCTCAACATCAAATCGCTGGCGTTGAACCTGCACGCGCAGGGCCCCAAGCGGATCACGCTGCGGGCGGAAGGGCCGGGCGAAGTGACGGCCGGGCAGATCACGCCGGTGGCGGATGTAGAAATCCTCAATCCGGATTTGGTCATCTGCACGCTGGACGAAGAAGCCGAAATCCGCATGGAAATGACCATCGACACGGGCAAAGGCTATGTGCCGGCCGACCGCAACCGTCCTGAAGATGCGCCGATCGGATTGATTCCGGTCGATGCGCTCTACAGCCCTGTCAAGAAAGTTTCCTATCGTGTTGAAAACACACGGGAAGGTCAAATTCTCGATTACGACAAGCTGATGTTGACGGTAGAAACCAACGGGGCCATCACGCCGGAAAACGCCGTGGCGTTCGCGGCGCGTATCCTGCAAGACCAGCTGCAAATCTTCATCACCTTCGAAGAGCCGTCCGAACGCAAGGTGGAGGACACCCGACCGGAACTGGAATTCAATCCGGCGCTGCTGAAGAAGGTGGACGAATTGGAGCTGTCCGTTCGGTCCGCGAATTGCCTGAAGAACGACAACATCGTCTATATCGGCGATCTCATTCAGAAGACAGAAGCCGAAATGCTGCGCACGCCGAACTTCGGCCGGAAGTCGCTGAACGAAATTAAAGAAGTGCTGGCCCATATGGGGCTGCATTTGGGCATGGAAGTGCCCAACTGGCCGCCGGAAAACATCGAAGATCTGGCGAAGCGCTACGAGGACCAATACTGACGCGGCGCCATGGCGCCGACTAGGGCATGATCGTTTCTTATAGAAACACGATCATGCCCAAAATCTTTGTTTTTCGCGTTTCCGGACGGTGAACCGCCAATATCGGATTTTGGCACGTCACCTGGAAACGCTCTAGAAGGAGAGAAACCATGCGACACGGGAAAAGCGGGCGCAGGTTCAACAGATCGTCCAGTCACCGCAAGGCCATGTTGGCCAATATGGCGGTGGCCCTGATCAAACATGAGCAAATCAAGACCACATTGCCGAAGGCGAAAGACCTGCGGCCGGTGGTCGAGAAGCTGATTACGCTGGGCAAGCGCGGCAATCTCCATGCTCGCCGGCAGGCCTTGTCGCAACTGCCGGATGCCGCAGCCGTGCGTAAGCTGTTCGACGTGCTGGGTCCGCGTTATGAGGAACGCCAAGGCGGTTATACCCGCGTCCTCAAGGCCGGTTTCCGGTATGGCGATGCGGCGCCGATGGCGGTTATCGAGTTTGTGGAGCGGGACGTTGATGCCAAAGGGCAAGATTCCGGCCCAACCCAAGATGCTGAAGATGAAGGCGAGGCCGACGCAGCATAAGCTTGAAATCAAAGCGAAAAATAGAATTCAAGGCAGCCTTGCGGCTGCCTTTTTTGTGGTCTATCTGGGAAAGGCCGCAGCCCTTGTTGCGTCTGTCCGCTCTTAATCCATAAGGATGAGCCCTATGACACTTTTTGATCTTGTGCCGCCGCGCCTGATGTCGCCCATATTTGCGGCGGCGGTCCTTGCGGCTCTTTTGGTCGGGCCGAGCTGCAGCGCAGAGGAAACGGAGAGTAACGCACCGCCCGCCACGCCGGTCTCGGAAGACGCGACCGGCACCGTCACGGAAGCGGATCCGCCGCCCGCCGCCTCGGAAGTAGAGACGCCCGCCATCGCCGAAGGCGAACCGCCCACGGTGGAGGTTATGAAAGAACTGCCCGAGAGCCGCGACCAGATTCAGCTCTCTTATGCGCCCCTGGTTAAGGAGGCGGCACCGGCGGTGGTGAATGTCTACGCCAAGCGGGTGGTGCAAGCGCGCTCCCCCATTATGGAAGACCCCTTTTTCCGGCGGTTTTTCGGGGATGGCGTGTTCGGCATGCCCGAAGACCGGGTGCAAAGCTCTCTCGGTTCGGGCGTGATCGTGCGCAGTGACGGCATCATCGTGACAAATAATCACGTGATCGAAGGGGGCGAACAGTTCACCATTGTTTTGTCGGATCGGCGTGAGTTCGAGGCGGAACTCATCGTGGCTGACGAGCGCACCGATCTAGCGGTGCTGCGCATCGACCCAGGTAACGAAGAACTGCCGGCCCTGCGTTTTCGTGATTCTGACGATTTGGAGGTGGGCGACATCGTGCTCGCGATCGGCAACCCATTCGGTGTTGGGCAAACGGTCACCAGCGGTATCGTCTCCGCGTTGGCCCGCACCCAGGTGGGGGTGACGGATTTTCAGTCCTTTATCCAAACCGATGCCGCGATCAATCCCGGTAATTCCGGCGGTGCCCTGGTCACCATGGATGGTGGCCTCGTGGGAATTAACACGGCCATTTTCACCCGTGGGGGCGGCTCTATCGGGATCGGTTTCGCGATTCCATCTAAATTGGTGGAGCGCGTCGTCAATGCCGCGGTTACCGGCGGTGTCGTGGTGCGCCCGTGGCTTGGCGCTGATACCCAACGGGTAACCTCGGAAATCGCCGATACGATCGGCCTCGACCGGCCGGTTGGTGTGCTGGTGACCCGAATCCATCCCAAAAGCCCGGCAGCCAATGCCGATATCAAATTGGGCGATGTAATCACGGCGATCGGCGGGTATGAGGTGTTCGATACGGAAGGGCTCGGTTACCGCATTGCCACACAGGAAGTGGATGCGTCGATCGATCTAAATGTCCGCCGCCGCGGCGTATTGAATACGATCAATGTGAAGCTTGCCCCACCGCCTGAAGATCCGCCGCGCAACATTCAAAAGATCGAAGGACAAAACCCCGTATCAGGCGCGACGGTCGCAAATCTATCTCCGGCATTCAATGAAGAAATCGACGTAAGCCCTTGGCAACAAGGGGTGATCATCACCAAGGTTGAGCGCCGCTCTATTGCCTCTCAACTGCGCCTGCGGGCCCGTGATATCATTCTGGAAGTGGACGGCGCCAAGATCGCGTCCGTCAAAGACTTGAAGTCTGCCTTGGCGGGCAACGGCAGAAGCTGGGATTTTGTAATCCGGCGCGGCAACCGCAAGATTTCCGTGACCTTCCGGATCTAGCGGCAACGATAGGGAGTGATCCCATGGCAACATTGTTTGACGCGGCGGGGCTTTCGGATGAAGCGCCGCGTCCGCTTGCCGACCGATTGCGCCCCGGTACTCTCGATGAAGTGGTGGGCCAAGACCATCTCCTCAAGGGAGATGGACCGATTGCGCGCATGGTGACCAGCGGGCGGTGGGCCTCGCTGATTCTGTGGGGGCCGCCGGGTACGGGAAAAACCACCATTGCGCGGCTGCTGGCCGAGGTCAGCAAGCTGTCCTTTGTCCAAATCTCGGCCATTTTCAGCGGTGTGGCAGATCTGCGGAAGGTGTTCGACCAAGCCCGCGCCCTGCGCGAACAGGGCACAGGCACGCTGCTGTTCGTGGATGAAATTCATCGCTTCAACCGCTCGCAGCAAGACAGTTTCCTGCCTCACATGGAAGACGGCACCATCATTCTGGTGGGGGCCACGACGGAAAATCCGTCATTCGAGCTTAACGGCGCCATCCTGTCTCGCGCGCAAGTGTTGGTGCTCAACCGATTACGGGACGGGGATCTGGACGTGCTGCTGGCGCGCGCCGAGGAAGCGGCGGGGAAAACCCTACCGCTCGACGCCGATGCCCGGGATTTGTTGAAGCGCATGGCCGATGGCGACGGCCGGTATTTGCTCAACCTGGCCGAAGATCTGCTGGAGCGTCACGCAGATGCGCCCCTGAATGCCGAAGCCTTGGTGGCGGCGGTGCAAAAGCGGGCGCCGCTCTACGACAAGACGCAAGAAGAGCACTACAACCTGATCAGCGCGCTTCACAAATCGATCCGTGGTTCCGATGTGGATGCGGCGCTTTATTGGCTGGCGCGGATGCTCGTGGGAGGGGAAGACCCGCTTTATATTCAGCGCCGCTTGGTGCGCGCCGCCATGGAAGATATCGGTCTTGCCGATCCCCAAGCACTGACCCAAGCGGTCGCCGCCAAAGAAGCCTATGAATTTCTCGGCAGCCCGGAGGGGGATTTGGCCATGGCGCAAACCGTCATCTACCTGGCCACCGCGCCGAAATCGAACGCGGCATATTCCGCTTTTGGCGCGGCGAAGGGTGCGGCCCGGCAACACGGGTCGCTGATGCCGCCCAAGCACATTTTGAACGCGCCCACCAAGCTTATGAAAGAGCAGGGCTATGGCGCCGGCTATGAATATGACCACGATGCCGACGAGGGGTTCTCGGGGCAAAACTATTTCCCGGAGAATATGGATCGGCAGACTTTCTATGCCCCGGTAGAACGCGGTTTCGAGCGAGAGGTTGCGAAACGGCTCGAATATTGGTCAAAGCTTCGGGCATCGAACCGGACATAGCGGGATTGCAATGTGGATGTTTTTAGCGGTCGGGGCGGGCGGGGCGCTTGGTGCCATGGCGCGGTATGCGGTGGCGGCCCAAGCTCTTCACTTTATGGGACCGCACTTTCCCTGGGGCACGTTAATCGTCAATGTGGTGGGCTCCCTATTGATCGGTGTGTTGGCTGAAGCACTGGCATTGCGCTGGTCCATTACGCCCGAAATGCGGGTCTTCTTGGTGACAGGCTTTTTGGGCGGCTTTACCACCTTTTCCGCCTTCTCCCTTGATGTGGTGAACATGGCCCAGCGCGGCGATATGCTGAACGCCGCCGTTTATGTGATGGCGTCGGTGACGTTGAGTATCGGGGCATTGCTTCTTGGCCTGGTCGCCACCAGATGGGCGCTTACATGACGGGCGTGCAGCAAATCGAAGTGGCCGATGCCGATTCGGATATCCGGCTCGACCGATGGTTCCAAAGGCACTTTCCGGGGGTTAGCCATGGCCGCCTGCAAAAGCTGTTGCGCAAGGGGCAGGTGCGGGTGGACGGCAGCCGGGCAAAAGCATCCGACCGGGTGGCGGTGGGGCAAATCATCCGGGTGCCGCCGCTTACGGAAAAAGACACCGAATCGCGGCCGAAACCCAGCATCAGAAAGCTGAGTGACGACGATAAGAAATTTATCCAATCTATTGTTTTATTTAAAAATTCTTATGTGGTCGCGATCAATAAACCGGCCGGTCTAGCGGTCCAGGGGGGCAGCAAGACTCACCGTCACATTGACGGCATGTTGGATGGTCTGCGCTTCGGCGCGAAGGAGCGTCCAAAGCTGGTGCATCGGCTGGACCGGGATACCAGCGGCGTGTTGCTGCTCGCCCGGTCGGCCAAGGTGGCGGCAAAACTGTCGGCCGCCTTCCGGACGCGCCGGGTGCGCAAAACCTATTGGGCGCTCGCCAAAGGCGTGCCGCCGATCCGGGAAGGCATTATCGACGTGCCGCTGGTCAAGACCGTGTCGGCTGCCCAACAGGGCCGCGAAATGGTTATGCCCGATCTGGATGATCAAAGCGGTGCGCGGCGCGCCAAAACCGCCTACGAGGTGGTGGCGTCTGCCGGTGGCGAACTGACTTGGCTCGCCCTTCAGCCGGTGACCGGACGCACCCACCAATTGCGTGCCCATTGTGCGGCCATCGGCAACCCGATCATCGGCGACCATAAATATGGCGAGAGGCAGGACTTGAATCCGGACCTGGCCGATCAACTTCACCTGCATGCCCGCCAGCTCGACATTACGGATAACGAGCTCGGCCGTTTGTCGATCGTGGCGCCGCTGCCGCCGCATATGAAAAAGAGCTGGGCGTTTCTCGGGCTCGATGAACGGGAGGGGTATACGATTAAACTCCTGGACGAGGAAAGCCTGCTAGGCGAATGACAAAGCTCGTTGTTTTCGATTGTGATGGCACGCTTGTCGATAGCCAGTACATCATCACCGAAGCGATGAACCGGGCGATGGCGGCGCATGGCCAGCCGGCGATCGCTCGCGAACGCGTGCGCCGGGTGGTGGGCCTTTCTCTTGTGGAAGCCGTCGCGATGCTGTTGCCCGGAGAGGCCCACAGCCGAGCGGAAGCAATCGCTCAAGACTACAAAAAATCGTTCCAATCCTTACGGGCCGATCCGACGCATCACGAGCCGCTGTTCCCAGGGGCCGACGAGGCGATTCGGGACGCCGCCGCGGGCGCCGCTTTGGTGGGGATGGCCACCGGCAAGTCGCGCCGCGGCGTGCAATCGGTTCTCACACTGCACGGCTGGCAGGGCCTGTTCGACACGATCCAAACGGCGGATGATGGGCCTGGAAAGCCGGATCCCTTTATGTTGGAGCAGGCGATGGCGGAAACCGGAGCGGCGCCTGGTCAAACCGTTATGATCGGCGACACCAGTTTCGACATGATCATGGCCCGCTCTGCAGAGGTGCGGGCGATCGGTGTGTCC
>JANQMY010000520.1 GCA_028279895.1 Alphaproteobacteria bacterium | reverse complement strand
GCCGCCCTGGGGCAGCCTCCGACAGAGTCGCGATTTGGCGCGCCACCGGCACGGGATGGCGTAACGCCAGCAAATAGATGCCCACTACCACTTTCAGGTCGGGCACCGCCGCCGTCACCGTCGCGGCCTGGATCAGCCCGTCCATGCCGGCGCCCACAAAGAAGCTGATATGATCGGCGACGAACACATGGTCCAGCTTGGCGGCACGGACACGCCACAAAAGTTCCGTCCGGCGGTTGAACGGCGCGTTGAGAATTTCTGCACTGGCCAGGGTGCCTATCTGCATATTTGCCACAATCTCCTCCCTGTGTTTTGACCTCTTCCGGTTGGTGCCGCTTTCAGGCAAACTCGCCGGAAAACTCTTTTCTTGCAATTGGAGGACATTATGGGAGATCGGCTCGAAGGCAAGGTGGTTGTTGTGACGGGAGCGGCCAGCGGCATTGGCGCCGGCACCGCGGAACGTTTCGCCCAGGAAGGCGCGCGCGTGGTTCTCGCCGATATCCAAGAAGACCGCGGCAACGAATTGTGCAACAGGCTGGGATCGGATACGCGGTTCATCAAAACCGACGTGACGGCCGAAGCCGACCTGGCGGCCGCCGTCGACCTCGCGGTCAGCGCGTTCGGCCGCCTGGATTGCATGATCAACAATGCAGGCATTGTCGGCGCCGTCGGGCCTGTCACCGAAACGTCACGTGAGGCCTGGGATCACACGATTGCCGTTCTGTTGACCGGCAGTTTCCTGGGATCGAAACACGCCGCTCGGGTAATGGTGCCGCAAAAATCCGGCAATATTCTCAACATCTCCAGTACGGCGGGCCTTGCAGGCGGGCTGGGCCCACTGGCATATACGGCGGCGAAACATGCCGTCATTGGGCTGACGAAATCGCTGTCGTCGGAGCTCAACCAGTTTGGCATTCGCGTGAATGCGGTAGCCCCCGGCAATACGGCAACCGCTATGACAGCGGATGTGATTACCGGCGACCCGGGCAGCGTCAGCGGTGCCGAAGACGCCATTGCGTCCATGTCGCCGCTGGGCATCGCCGGCGTTCCGGCCGACATTGCAAACGCATTGTTGTACCTCGCCAGCGATGAAGCCCGCTACGTGTCCGGCCATTGCCTGCTGGTGGATTCCGGACAACTGGCCGGCGGCACCCCCGCAAGCTTTGCATCGTCGGAGCCCGGTATCATTCGCGAAGCCGGCGGGCGGTAACACCGGCGACCGCCTATTCGCTAGGCTGCACTTGGGATATCGCGCGCTGCCGGTGGTGCGCGGTGTCCATTATTTGTGCACGGTGCCTAAAATTGAACGTTTCAAAAAACCCCTCTGCACGCCACAATACCGCTGGAAGTACCGAACCTAATAAGGTGACTTTTGGGGGCAGATAACGATGAGTTTTGTAACTCTTCTTATGGGCGTTTTGTTGCGCGCCATTGTATATCCAGTTCTCGCCATTTGCATGGCGTTCATGCTGCTGGGCCTGTTGAACGGATTTTTCAGCGTCGCGGAAGCCCAGGTGGGCGCCGCTAATCCGCTGGCGGATGTTTGGTGGATGAGCATTCACCGAGGCGTGCTGGCCGGCGCGATGCCGGCGGATGTTCCCATCTTTGCGGTTGATTTTTTGATTGCCGCGATCGGTGCGGTGCTCGCCGCCATTATCTCTCGCATTTCACGCGCGATCCCGGCGGTTTAGCCTCTAAGACGCTTTAGCCCCTGCCGTCGGCGTTTTGGCGAGCAGGGGATTGGTGGCGTCCATCCCTGGGCCCGGGCGCGGGGTGACGCTACGTGGGTCAACGGGCTCACCGCATTCCGAACAGGTCATGACCGGCACAAAGTCTTTGCCGCAGGCGTCGTGGCGATGCAGCACCGGCTCTCCCCGGTCGCCGGCAAGATGTTTGTCGCCCCAATGGACCAGCGACATGATCACCGGGTAGAGATCGAGCCCCATTTCCGTCAGCCGGTATTCTTCGCGCAAGGGCCGTTCCTGATAGGCAACGCGCTTGAGCACGCCTTTGTCCACCAATTTGTCGAGCCGCTCGGCCAAAACCCGGCGCGCAATACCTAAGCGGGCTTGAAACTGCTCGAACCGGCGCACCCGCAAAAAGCAGTCCCGCAAAATCAACAATGTCCAGCGATCCCCCAAGACGGAGATCGCCCGCGATAGCGAGCATTGCTGCTCGTCTAAGTCATTCCAGCGCATGGCCCCATTACTCTTTCCGGACGCACCACCAGAGCACCGCAAGGTCCCGCTGCGTCACCTCATGCTTATAGCTTGACACCTTACCAAGACCAACTGATAGTTCGTCTAATTTTAAGACGATCTCGTTTCTAGGTAAAGGAATAGGCGGTTTTCATGGGCGAAACAGCAAAAACAATCGAATTCTTCTTCGACTATGGCAGCCCCTACAGCTATATCGCGGAAACTCAAATCGGCGCGTTGGCCGAACGCTGCGGGGCGGTGGTGACGCGGCGCCCGTTTCTGCTGGGCGGGGTGCACAAGGCCACCGAAAACCAGTCCCCCGTTCTAGAAACCTGCGTGCCCAAGCGCAATTATGGCGGTGTGACCATGCAGCGCTGGATCGCCCATCACGGCATCCCGTTCCAATTCAATCCGAACTTTCCGATCAATACGCTGGCAGCCATGCGCATGGCCGTCGCCGCGCAACATCTTGGCGTGTTCGATGCTTTCCACAGCGCCATGTTTAAGGGGTTCTGGATCGACAGCAAAAATATGGGAGACCCCGAGGTGGTCGGCGCGGTACTGGCGGAGGCCGGCGTCGACGGGGCGGCTGTATTCGCCAAGTCGCAAGAACAAGCCATTAAAGACGAGCTTAAGCAAGTCACGGAAGAAGCCGTGTCCCGCGGGGCGTTCGGGGCCCCAACATTCTTTTTTGGCGATCAGATCTATTTCGGCCAGGACCATTTGCTGTTTTTGGAGGCCGGTCTGAAAGCCGCCTAGGGCGCTTGTTCGCAAGACCGGCCTTGCCCTACCATGCCCCCCAACAGAAGAAGGAGGGGCCCAATGACAGACACGATACAAGGCCGGTGCGCGCCAGGTTTCGAACGGGTCAGAGAAACGTTCGCCGCCAATTTTTCCGAGGGCGGTGAAGTGGGGGCCGCCTTCTCCGTCTTTCGGAACAATGAATGCATCGTCGATTTTTGGGGCGGATTTCGCGACAGCGCCAAGTCGCAACCCTGGACGCAAGATACCCTGGCCAATGTCTGGTCGACGACCAAAGGCCCTACGGCAATGTGCTGCGCCCGTTTGGTAGATCAGGGCAAACTTTCGTATACGGATAAAGTGGCCGCCCATTGGCCGGAGTTTGCCGCCCATGGGAAAGGTCAAGTTACCGTTGCACAGCTTTTATCTCATCAAGCGGGATTGAGCGGCCTGCGCACGCCCACAAAAATCGGAGGTTTTTACGATCACGAAAAGATGGCCGCCGAACTTGCCGCCCAGGAACCGTTATGGGCGCCGGGCGCCTATTCCGGATATCACGCCATAACCTATGGTGTCCTCGCCGGCGAACTTGTGCGCCGGGTTACCGGTAAGACCCTTGGCACCTATTTCCGGGGCGAGATCGCAGAGCCCTTCGGCATAGACTTTTTCATCGGCCTGCCCGAAAGCGAGGAAGGGCGCATTGCCGAAATGATCGAAAGCGATGGACCCGTTCAGTCATTCGACGAGATTGCCGACACCGAAATTAAGAAACTGACCTTCACCAATCCTGCCATGTCGCCCCTTTATCCTAATGAACGCGCCTGGCGCGCGGCGGAAATTCCCGCCGCCGGCGGGCGGGGCTCCGCCTATGCTATTGCCAAGCTTTACGGCGTTCTGGCAGCCGGCGGTGAAGCGGGCGGCAAACAGCTTTTGTCCTTGGACGGAATAAAAGCCATGTCGGCCCCGCAAATCGAGAATGAAGATGCGGTGCTGGGCTTTCCCCTCAGATGGGGGGCCGGCATGGCCCTGAATGCGGAATGGGGCGAATACGGCCCCAATATGGACGCCTTCGGCCATTCCGGCTGGGGCGGGTCATTCGGCTCGGCAGACCTGGAATCCGGGCTCGGCATTTCCTATGTGATGAATAAGATGGGTGCCGCGCTCGCGGGCGATCCGCGGGCTCTGGCGCTGACAAAAGCCGTCTACGATTGCTTGTGACGGGAGGAAACCGATGAGCGATCAATTGCCGAAAGGCATCGAGCTAACCCCGCTGGACGATGCCTATAGGGCCGACCCCTACCCCCGCCTGAACCAGTTGCGCAACTCGACCGCCACCTATCACGATCCGGAATTCAACATGGTGATCGTGACCCATCACGAGGATGTGCAGCGTATCTTGCGCGACAAGGACATGCTGTCCGATCCCCGAAAGGCACGGGAAGACGACATGACGCGCCGCTTTATGCCGGAAGACGGGCGCGAACCCTCCATGCTGTTCATGGACGATCCCGACCATCGCCGATTGCGCAATTTGGTGAACAAGGCCTTCACGCCGCGTGCCGTCGAGGAAATGCGCCCGCGCGTGCGTGAAATCGTGGATGAACTGCTGAGTGCCGTCACCGACGGGGAATTCGACTTGATCGCCGCCTTGGCCGCACCGCTGCCGTCCATTGTCATCGCCGAGATGTTGGGCATCGACGCGCGCCGTCACCAAGACTTCAAACGCTGGTCCGACATTTCCACCGATGTGTTTTTCAACGTGTTTCCGACCGATGACCAAATCGCGGAAGCCCAGGAGGCCAGCGACAGCTTGAACGCCCTGTTCCAAGAAGAAATCGAAAAGCGCCGCGGCTCAGATGCACAAGACTTGATTGGCGCCATGGTACGGGCTGAAGAAGACGGCGACCGTCTGACGACGGAAGAGATCGTGTCCCAATGTAATCTGCTGTTGATCGCGGGCAACGTCACCACTACCGATCTGATCGGCAACGGCATGAAGGCGTTGCTGGACAATCCGGAGCAGTTCGAAAAACTCAAGCGCCAGCCGGCGCTCATCGAAAACGCGGTTGAAGAAATGTTGCGCTTCGACTCCCCCGTTGTGAGTTCCGGACGGATTGCTCCCGAAGACATGACCTTAAACGGCTGTCCCGTGCACAAAGGTCAATCCATCACCACTTCGTTGGGCGCAGCCAATCGAGACCCGGACATCCACCGCGACCCCGACCAATTCGACGTGGCGCGGGACAATATCCAGCATCAGTCTTTCGGCGGCGGACGGCACTTTTGCCTGGGCGCACCGCTGGCGCGGGTCGAAGGTCAGGAAGCGGTGCGCGGATTGCTGAACAAATTTCCAAACTTGCGCCATGGGCCCCGCGGACACGCCTACAAGTCGGTGCCGGGATTTCGCGGCATGTCGGAATTCTGGGTGCAGACCTAGAACGGCGGACGCCCACGCGACTGGTGGGTCGCTGAATGCGCGATTTTCCGTGTTTCGATTATTCGCCGAACGACGCCCGCGGCGATGGCGGCGGCGCTTCATCCTGGAGACCG
>JANQMY010000508.1 GCA_028279895.1 Alphaproteobacteria bacterium | reverse complement strand
CGTCGGCATTGCTGGTGCTTTTTGAAGGCCGGGCGCCGAAAGAGCGGGGGGCGGCGGCCGCACCGGCCTGATACCTCATCAGCAGATGAGACAATTAGGTGATCGTTAGGAAGCGGCTTGTGCCGCGGCTTCGCGGGCTTTACGCACGCTGTCATTGGTTTGATTGAACAGCAGATCGCGACGGCGCTTTTCTTCTTCTTCAGTCAACTTCTGTTCGCGCAGGTCGCGGCGTACGGCAAAGCCTTTCTCGACCGCGTCGCGTGCGCCCACCTCATCGACCCAGCGTTTGAGGTGGGGGAATTTGTCCCACATGCTTTCATCGATCAGACGGCCGATGGCCATCGCCCAAGGCCAGGTAATGATGTCGGCGATGGTGTAGTCGGCCCCCGCCAGAAATTGATTGGCGGACAATTGGGCGTCCATGACACCGGACAATCGATCGACTTCGCCCACGAACCGCCTGGTGCCATATTCAAGCTGCTTGGGATCGCCGGCAATGTTCTTACCGTAATTCTTGAAGTGATTGGCATTGCCCATCATGGGACCGAGATTGGCCATTTGCCAATGCACCCATTGCAGGACCCGATACCGGTCATGGCCGGACCTGGGTAGGAACTTACCTGTCTTGTCGGCGAGGTATTCCAGAATCGCGCCCGACTCGAACAGCGACAGCGGCTCGCCACCGCCGACCGGGTCATGGTCGACGATCGCCGGCATGCGATTGTTGGGGCTGATGCGCAGAAACTCGGCCTTGAACTGATCGCCACCGCCGATGTCCACCGGTATGACGTTGTAGGCCAACCCGCATTCTTCCAACATGATGGTGATTTTCCACCCGTTGGGGGTCGGCCAATAGTGAACATCGATCATGGCATGCGTCTCCTGGGAAGCGTAAGTGGTCTGTGTACACACATTTATAATGACACGCCCCTTCGCATCGCCCGACCGGTTTAGCGGCCCTTATAGGGGCTGCGGTTATATTCCGCCAACGCCTGGGGCATCATCCGCTGCAGATTTTGAATGCGAGATCCGGGCGACGGGTGCGTCGAGAGAAATTCCGGGGGGCGGTTTCCACCATATTTGGCGAAGTTCTGCCACAGCGGAATGGATTGACGCGGGTCGTAACCGGCGCGCGCCATATATTTTAGGCCAATCGCGTCGGCTTCCGCTTCTTGGGTCCGGCTAAACGGCAGCACTACGCCGAGGGTTGCCGCCTGAGCCAAAACGTTCGGGTTGATGCCGGTGGCGGCACCGGCCACGCCAACACCAAGGCCGACCGCCATCTGGCTAGACATGCGTTCTTCGCCGTGACGCGCAATCGCGTGGGCGACTTCGTGCGCCAGCACGGTGGCCAATTGCGCATCGTTTTTCGCTACCTTGAAGAGGCCGGTATGAACGCCCACTTTGCCACCCGGCAGCGCAAACGCATTGGGGCTGTCGTCTTCGAAGACCGTGAATTCCCACTTATAGTTCGGACGCGGGCTGACGGCCGCAACGCGGCTGCCCACCCGCACAACCGGCTGAGTGTATTTGGGGTTTCGCGAAATCTTCTTCTGCGACTTAATTTGCCTGTACGCATCGGCACCGAGCTGCAGTCCTTGCGCCTCGGAAATAAGGATGAACTGACTGCGGCCGGTTTCCGGCGCCGTCGCGCAGCTCGTCAAAACCGCTAGTGCCAGGGCACCGAGCCCGAGCGCTTTGCCCGCCCAAAGACGTTTCTTGGCTGATCTGAGAATGTGCATCACCCTTTACTCCCCCTCAAATCACGACACCCAGCTTGTAGGTGCAGTTTACGGCAAAGGGTTGTCCGTCATAAAGGCCATAACCGCATTTGCCAGGTCCTCCGGCTTTTCCTCCTGCAGGAAATGGCCGGCACCCTTTATGGTGACATGGTTTTGGCCTTTTGCGCCAGGGACTTCCTGTTGAAAGCGGGTTTCGCCGCCGGCGGTTACCGGGTCGCTGTCGCTGAAAGCGGTGAGAAAGGGTTTATCGAATTTCCGCAGAATGTCCCAGGCCTGCCGATTGGCCGGAATCGAGGGATCGTCAGGAAAAATCGGCACGAGGCTGGGAAACTGGCGGGCACTGGCCTGATAGCTGTCGTCGGGAAACGGGGCCGCATAGGCGTCGAGAATGGGGTCCGCCTCGCCTGGGTCGAGCGCCAGGCTGGCCATCACATCGCGAACCTTAAAGTTGGGATTTTCCGACGTGTATTTGCGCCAGTAGAAGAAGCCCGGTGGTCCATCCTTGGCGGCGAATTTTTCGCCCAGTTCATGGGCTTCGATCACCGGTATGCCGTCATAGATCTCGCGCATAACCGGCGCCATGTCGTCCGGAATGTCTTTAGCATCCGGCAGCCCCGTATTGGCCACCACCGCGCGGGCGTAACGGTCCGGATGGGCCGTTAGCATGCGCAAGCCGATGAGACCACCCCAGTCTTGCCCCACAAAAGTGATGTTTTTCAGGTCCAGCGCCGTCAACCAAGCACACATCCAATCCACATGGCGCTGATAGGTGTAGTCGCTGCGTTCGGACGGCTTGTCGGATTTGCCAAAGCCCACCAAATCGGGCGCGATCACACGATAGCCTTGGCCGGTGAAGAGCGGGATCATTTTGCGATAGAGATAGGACCAACTCGGCTGACCATGCATACACAGAATGACCTGGCCGTCCTTCGGACCTTCATCCACATAGTGGATACGAAGTTCGCCTCCCTCGCCATCCGGCACCGCTTGATAGTTGGGCGCAAAGGCGTATCCCGGTAGATTGGTGAAGCGTTCTTCGGGTGTACGGAGGACTTTCATGGTGTGCTTCCTATTCGCTTGAATGAAAAACTAGGCCGCTTCAAAAATGGCGGCGATGCCCTGACCGCCCCCAACGCACATGGTTTCCAATCCATATCTGCCACCACGGCGTTTGAGTTCATGCATCATGCTGGTGAGAATGCGGGCACCGGTAGCCCCGATGGGATGTCCTAGCGAAATGCCGGAACCATTGACATTCAACTTGTCGCGATCATCCCAGCCCCACTCTTTCAACACGGACAGGACTTGAGCCGCGAAGGCTTCGTTCAACTCCACAAGATCGATGTCGCTCCAGCCAAGGCCCGTGCGCTCGAACAGTTTGGCGACCGCCGGCACCGGACCGATCCCCATAGTGGCCGGGTGACAGCCGGCCGCGGCCCATCCTACGAAATACCCCATGGGCTCAAGCCCCAACTTGTCGAGTTGATCTTCTGCAACGATCAAGCAAGCGGCTGCCGCATCGTTTTGCTGGCTTGCATTGCCCGCCGTGACCACGCCGTCTTTCATCAGGGTACGAAGTTTGCCGAGAGTGTCCGCCGTCGCATCAGGACGCACACCTTCGTCTTTCGAAACAGTCACCGGATCGCCCTTGCGCTGCGGCACGTCCACCGCAATCAGCTCGTCGTCAAACTTGCCCGCTTCCCAGGCCGCCGCGGCGCGCTTGTGGCTTTCGGCGGAATAAGCATCACAGTCTTCGCGAGTGATCTGATATTCCTTGGCCAGATTTTCTGCGGTTTCGATCATCCCGGAAATCGGCCCGAAGCGATCCAACGGCTGCGACCGCTCGCGGCCCCGGTCCAAGCGATCGTAGAGTTTCACATTGCCCGACCGGGAGCCCCCGCGCATGTCGGTGGTGTAGTATTCGATGTTGCTCATGCTTTCGACGCCGCCGGCGACGACCACGTCTGCAGCACCGGTTTGCACCATCATCGACGCGTTTGCGATGGCCTGCAGGCCGCCACCGCAACGCCGGTCGACTTGCGTGCCCGGCACTTCGATGGGCAAATCCGCCGCCAGAGCTGCCCACCGCCCGATGCAGGGCGCCTCGCTGTTGGCGTAACTCTGCGCGAGTACCACATCATCGATCTTTTCAGGATCGACGCCGCTTCGGCTGACGACCGCCTTAAGGGCAGTGGCCGCCAATTCTTCTGCCGGCACACGGGCCAGGCTGCCTAAGAACTTGCCGACCGGTGTCCGAACCGGCGTAACGATTGCCGCGCGCCTCATGACGTTTTCTCCTGTTTGTGGTGGTTGTCGGCGCAGCCTATCGCCCGCACAGGATCAACACCAGCCCACCAGACGGCGGTCTAGCCGGCCACCAGCCGCTCGCACCCGGTCCCGTCCAGCACCTGATCCACAAAGGCCCGGTCGCCGGACGCCAGGCCTTGATAGGCATCCCGGAGCCACTGCACGCACTTCCCCTGATAGGGGAAGGGCTGCTGGGTCCATTCCGCACCGTCGACCAGTGTTTTAACCGCGTCTTCCTGTTCCTTTAGGGCTTTGGCATTGGCGAGCATCACCGGCACAAATGTGCGGCCCAATTCCGCGAAGAGGGGTTTTAGAGTTTCTTTGGCCTCGTCCCGGCTGATCCAATGAGCATCCTCGGGTTCGAGACCCGACAAATCTTCCAAAAGATCGACCCACGCATAAACCCGCGGTGCCTTTTTCAGCGTCAGTTGCGACGGGGTCGGGTCGAAATGGGTAAGCTGTGTGAGCTGACCGAAGAACGCAAAATCGCAAGACGCGGGCCGGTCTCCCAGCAAGAAGGGAAACTTTTGGAGATGCGCCTGGAAGAGTTGCAGGAAACGCTCGTAGCTCGCCTCGATAATCGGCGCCGTCGTGTCATTCGACCCCACCACATAGAGCCGCGAAATCTGCCGCTCAGAAAAGAATTTCTTCGCGGCTGCAATGTCGGACTCCGACGCTGTAATGCCGCGCCAGCGCGGCAACACGCTGCCGGCCTGGTCAATGTCGGCTTCGTAGTGCCAGCGATAATGGAACATCGCCTTGGTGAGCCATTCATCTCCATAATCCTCAAGAATATGATCGAGAAAGGCGAGACCTGCATCCGGGGGAATAATGCTTCTGCCCTCAAACGCGTCTTCGAATCTTCGAATGAGCGGAGAGGAATCCACCACCGCTTCAAGGTCGCCGTTTTCGTTCGGCAGATAGAATGTGGGCAGCAAGTGCACTTTAGGTTTGGGCAGGTCTTCGGGCGGTTCCTGAAGGCCCCACAAAACCTTGTAGGGGATATGCCGATAGCGGAGGACGGCCAGCATCTTCCGTGTATAGGGCGAGCCGGGAGCGCCACTCAGGGTTAGCGGTGTGGACAAGCTCATGCGACGTCTCCTTCCCGTTCAAGCGGCCTTTGTTGGCACAGCCTCTTACATATTGTATTGGCACATTAAATGTCAATTGTTTGCAGCCGGCCCGCCTGGCCGGTTCGTCGACCGCTCGCTGAAGAAAAACAAAACCACCGCCAGGGCCGACGCCGCCGCCATGGTGAGATATGCGGGGCCGTACCCACCGACGGCACTGTACAGCACCCCGATCACCGCGGGTCCCGACGCCACGCCGAACATGGTTAGAAAGTTATTGGCGGAAAAGATTGTGCCATAGGCACGCAGCCCAAAATGTTCGGCAACGAGTAGCGGTTGCATCATCAGCAGGCTGCCGACCGTGGCACCGAAGATCACGGTGGCCACAAACAGCGCAACGGAGGAATGCGCCATGGCGAACATCACGAGCGAGATCGATTGAGTTGCCATAAGCACCAAAACGAAGTTCCGAGAGGGGATCTTCGACAATAACTGCCCGCCGATCAGGCGGCCGACAATGCTCGCGGTGGCCAACACGGCGACCAGAAAGGACCCTGCTTCCATGCTGTCGGTGCGTTGGGACACAAGGCGAAAATGGTGCGCCAACACACCGACCTGCGCCATCATCGCAAAGAAGAAGGCACCGGTCATGAAGGCGAAGAACCGGCTGCGCACCGCTTCGTTATAAGCGACGCCTTTTGCAGTGACGGCGTTTTGCTGCCGAGGGCCGACAAAATCGTCCCCATCCGGAGAAAGCCCCATAGATTCCGGCGCCCCTCGGAACAAGAGGATGGCAATGGGGGCGACTCCTATAAAGAACAACAGACCCAAGACAGGTCCCGCCCCACTGATCCCCCACAAATCGATCAAAAAAATGGATAAGGGTGTCAGAAGAACACCGCCGATGGATAGTCCCGTCGAAGCGATGGACAGGGCAACCGGCCGCTGCTTGTCAAACCAACGGGTAACGATGGTCGTGCAGGGAAGCAGCGCGCACGCGGCATAGCCAAAACCGAACAGAATGTGAAAGGCGTACAGTTCCCAAATCGTATCGACCAGTGGGGCGGCGTAAAGCGTGAGGCCGCACACCACGGCGCCGACCACCACCGACCAGCGTAAATCATACGTTTCAATGAATCGACCGACCGCTAGCCCGGCAAATCCGGCGGCGAGAAAGAATGTGGCGGTGGCCGCGGAAGTCACGCCTACGGGAAAGGCGCGCTCCTCGATAAACGCATTCAGATAGACACCCAGATTATAAAAGCCGAAGCCGGACGAAACAGTCATGACCACGAAAGCCGCGGCTACGATGTACCACCCGTAAAAGATGTCCGGCCACCTTCGCGGCGGCGTGAGCCCAAATTGCGCCATGCTGCGTTTCTGTCCCCGTGCTTATGGGCGTCTTTTAAGCATGCCAAATGCCCCGGTCATAGTGATTCCACGCAAGATCGACGCTACACTGGCGGGCAAAAAAACACGCAGAGCGAGGAACAGCCCGTCATGCCGACCAGCACCGACCCCACCTCTTCGGCCGAAATCGATCCGCTATGGGTCATCAGCGAAGACGATGCATTTCTGCAAAGCGCGCTTAAGGAAGCACATGTTCCGGCGCTCATGGCCGCTCTCGTCCACATTACGGGCGATCCCGGGATTTTGCGGGGCGACATCAAACCCGATTACGCCGTGCTGGGCGATATGCAGGCCGGCATCAGCGAGGCTGACCAGGAAAGAATCCGCGCGGTCGCGTTCAAGGCCCTGAAAGCGTTCCGGGATCGTGGCTGCACATTGCCGCCGCCCCCGTCGCCGGAACTTGTGCTTGAGATTGTCAATTTCCTCGTGGCTCATGAAATCCCTCAGGACTACACCCATTTCTTGCTGGAGGAACTGGCCCTATACGGAACGAGCGGTAGCGCACACGAGGCAGCACCCATCGAGCTTACCGAAAAAGCCAAGAACTTCCGCGTGCTCATCATCGGTGCGGGCATGTCCGGCATATTGGCGGGCATCAAGCTCAAACAAGCGGGCATCCCCTTCACGATCCTTGAAAAGAACGATCAAGCCGCCGGTACATGGTATGAAAACACCTATCCCGGATGCCGGGTCGACAGCCCGAACCATTCCTATTCCTTTTCGTTCGAGCCCAATCACGACTGGCCGCAGTATTTTTCCGACCGCGCCACGCTCTTCGACTATTTCAATCAGTGTACCGATAAATACGGCATTCGCGAACATATCGAGTTCCAAACGACTGTACATGCCGCCCGGTACGACGACGCGACCGCAACGTGGCTGGTAGAGGTGGAACGCCCTGACGGCACAAGAGAGAAGCTGCCGGGCGATGCTCTGATCAGCGCCGTTGGTCAATTGAACCGCCCCCGTCTTCCCGACATTGACGGAGTGGGCACGTTCTCGGGCCCGGCCTTTCACACGGCCGAATGGGATCATTCCGTCGATTTGACGGACAAGCGCGTCGGCATCATCGGCACCGGCGCCAGCATCTTCCAGGCACTTCCAATCGTCGCCGACCAGGCCGCCGAGGTCACCGTCTTTCAGCGGACCCCGCCCTGGATGAGCCCGACGCCGAACTATCACGATTATGTGCCGGACGAATTCAAATGGATGCTTAAGCACGTGCCCTACTTCGCCAAGTGGTTTCGCTTTTGGATGTTTTGGATGACATCGGAAGGGGCGCTTTCCGCGGTGCGGGTGGACCCCGCCTGGAACGGCAAGGACGGCACCATCAGCGCGGAAAACGAGTTCCTGCGCGCTATGATCCTGGACCATATGCAGGAGGAACTGAAAGGGCACGACGATCTTCTTGAAAAGGCCATTCCCCAATACCCCGTCGGCGGCAAAAGAGGGTTGCGAGACGCCGGGAACTATCTGAGCGCGTTGAAGCAGGACCATGTGCACCTGATCACCGATCCCCTGTCCGGAATTTCGCCCACGGGCCTGACCACGGAATCGGGCACCACATACGAGGTCGATGTGCTGGTATACGGCACCGGGTTCATCGCCAATAAGTTTCTGTGGCCCATGGAAATCTACGGCCGGAATGGCGCCAAACTGCACGAAGAATGGCGCGACGATCCGCGCGCCTATCTGGGCATTACCGTGCCGGACTTTCCGAACTTTTTCTGCCTATATGGCCCCAACACCAACATTGTCGTGAATGGCAGCATCATTTTCTTCTCGGAATGCGAGATGCGTTACATCATGGGCTGCCTGAAACTGTTGGTGGAAAGCGACGTCAAGGCGATGGACGTGAAGAAGCCGGTGCATGATGCATTCAACGAGAAGATCGACGCCGAAAACGAGCTGATGGCCTGGGGCTTGGAAGGGGTGAGCAGCTGGTACAAAAACGAGAAGGGCCGCGTGACCCAGAATTGGCCGGGTACCCTGCTGGAATATTGGACCTTGACCAAGAAACCGAACCCGTCCGACTACGAACTGATCCGATAAGAGAAGAAGAATGAGCGAGATCACTGTTTTCACGGCGCGCAGCATCATTACCATGGACCCGTCCCTGCCACGGGCAACGGCCGTCGCCGTGCGGGACGGTCGCATCTTGGAAGTGGGCACTCTCGACTCGCTTCAACCCTGGCTGTCGCAGCATCCGCATACCGTCGACGACCGCTTTATCGATCAGATTCTAATGCCCGGGTTCATCGATCCCCATCTGCACCCCACGATGGCGGCGATCCTTCTGAACATGCAGTTCATCACGGCGGTGGAATGGCGCCTGCCCTGGGCGACCATCAAGCCCACCACGTCGAAGGAAGGATTTCTCGAACGCCTGGTGGAATTGGACCGGCAAATGGGCGATGACGACGAACCGCTCTTTACCTGGGGATATCATCAGCTATGGCATGGGCATATTCGCCGGCAAGATCTTGATGCCCTGGAGATCGCCCGTCCGATCGTGTGCTGGCACCGTTCGTTCCACGAAATTGTCGTCAACGGCGCAATGCTCAGCTGGATGGGCATCAACGCGCAGGACTCTCATGTTCAAACCAATATCGATGACGGCCATTTTTACGAGAACGGTCTGCGCGTCGCGATTAACGCGCTTAATCGTCACATCCTGGCACCAGAACGGTATGGAGAAGGCCTGGAGCGCCTGAAGCGTGTCGTTCATTTCGGCGGCCACACGACGATCGGTGACATGGCGGCGGGTCTGTTCAATCTCGAATCGGAGTTGCAAGCGGCAGCGCTTTTGCTCGACACGGACGACACGCCCTTCCGTACACAAATGGTTCCGGCAGGTAATATCTTGGGAGCGAAATATGAGAGCCATGAAGCCGCCCTGGGCTTCATCAAAACACTGCCGGAAAAAAATACACACCGGTTAGAATTCCGTGACCATGTAAAGCTATTCACCGACGGGGCGTTCTTTTCGGAGCTGATGCAGCTTTCCGAACCCGGCTACATTGATGGCCATGACGGCGAATGGCTCATGCTACCGGAGCAATTCGAAGCCGCCGTGCGCGTTTATTGGAATGCCGGATACAAAGTCCACGTCCATTGCACCGGCGATTTGGGCCTAGAGATGGCATTAGACACACTTGAGAAGATGCAATGGGAACGGCCGCGCTTCGATCACCGCTATACCATCGAGCATTTCGGCTTTTGCACTCAAGAACAAGTGCGGCGCATTAAGGCCCTGGGCGCGCAGGTTTCCGCGAACATCTACTATTTGTACGAGCTGAGCGATATCTACGCCAAACGAAGCATCGGCTACGAAAGAGCCCGGCAGATTGGCCGCTTGGGGTCGGTGGCCCGCCAAGGTATCCCCTTGGCCTTCCATTCCGATTTCACGATGGCGCCGGCCCTGCCCCTTAACAGTGCCCACATCGCGGTAAATCGCATCAATGCTGCGGGCGATGAAATGGGCCCTGAGGAAAAGCTGACCGTCGATCAGGCGATGCGGGCGATCACCATCGAAGCCGCCTATATGTTGGGCATGGAAGATGAAGTGGGCAGTCTACGCGCCGGCAAGAAAGCTGATTTTACCGTTCTGGCGAACGATCCTTACAATGTGGCGCCCAGTGAACTTCGCGATATTCCGATTTGGGGCACGGTCTTCGAAGGCCGCCCCTTCCCAATCGAAAAATGAGCGGTCTTGTCCCCGTCACGGTTCTAGGCGGCTATCTTGGCGCCGGTAAAACAACGCTGATCAATCGCCTGCTGACGCAAACAGAGCCGGCGCGGCTGGCCATCTTTGTCAACGATTTCGGCGACATCAATATCGATGCCGCCCTCATCGAACGTCGCGACGACAATGTGGTCGCGCTGACCAATGGCTGCGTTTGCTGTTCCATCGGCGACGACTTGGGAAAAGCGATTTACGAGCTTCTCGAAAATGATACGCCGACGGATCAAATCATCATCGAAGCGTCCGGTGCGGCCGACCCTGCCCGCGTCGCCGGCTATGCCCATGGAGACCGGCGGCTCGGGTCCCCCTATGTGATCACCTTGGCCGATGCGGAAACGGTCAGGGCGCGTGCCAAAGACAAGTTCGTCGGCAAACTGGTTCAACGGCAAGTGAAATCCGCCCATTTGGTCGCGCTCACCAAGACCGACCTAACGCGACCCGCTGATTCCATGGCAGTGCGCAACTGGGTCTTAGATCTGTCGCCGGGCGTGCCCGTGATCGAAGCGGCCGACCTGACCGATTTTGTGTCGCGCAACCCCGGTGTGCAGCGATCGGCCACGGCGGGGGCCTTACCCCGCTTTGCCACTTTCAGTTTCACCTCCAACACTCCGGTCCATGGCGCCCGGTTGAGACATGTGTTGGAAACTTTGCCGGAGCAGGTTTGGCGGGCCAAAGGGTTTCTGGACCTGACAGATGGGCGGCGTCTCCTGGTCCAGAAGGTCGGCGCGCGACTGACGTTTGACGAGGTGTCCCGAGACGGCCCGGCCGGCACCCAATTGGTGTTTATCAGCCCGTCCCCGGATGTGGATATCGCTGGAATCCTTAGAAAACTGCAAGACTGCTGCGAAAACTGAAACAGTTTTGACCATCCCCCATTGAGTTCTGGGCCATTTCGAACAATAGTCCCGCCCGAATTACCTCCCAAAGACCAATATTCCAGTGAGTGGAGACTGTTTATGAGCGATCGCGTCGACGCAGGCGGCCTGCAGGTCTCGAAAGACCTTTACGACTTCATCAATACCAAAGCCCTGCCCGGCACCGGTGTGGATCAGGCCCATTTTTGGGACAGTTTTGGCGCGATCGTCCGCGACCTCACGCCCAAAAACAAGGAACTGCTGGCGATCCGCGAAGACATCCAAAAGAAGATCGACGACTGGCACCTAGAGCGGCGCGGGAAGGAACTCGATCTATCGGAATACAAGGCGTTCCTGTCCGAGATCGGTTATCTGAAACCGGAAGGTCCCGACTTTAAGGTCGAAACCGCCAATGTGGATGACGAGATCGGACGCATGGCCGGGCCGCAGCTTGTGGTGCCGGTGCTCAACGCGCGCTTTGCGTTGAATGCGGCCAACGCGCGCTGGGGCAGTTTGTACGACGCGCTGTACGGGACCGATGTCATTTCCGAAGACGGTGGCGCCACACGCGGTGGTGCCTATAACCCGGTGCGCGGCGATAAGGTGATCGCCTGGGCACGCAATTTCCTGGATCAAGCGGTTCCGTTGGCCGGCGGTTCCCACAAAGACGCCGCGCAATACAGTATTGCGGGCGGCACTCTTGCGGTAAAACTCACCAACGGGTCCGAGACCGGCCTTGCAGATCCGAGCGCGCTGGTGGGCTTTGACGGCGAGGCGGGCGACCCGTCCGCCGTGCTGCTGAAGCACAACGGGCTGCATATCGAGATCGCCACCGACCGCGCCGACAATGTGGGTAAAGACGATGCGGCGGGCGTCAAAGACGTCTATCTGGAAGCAGCCGTCACCACGATCCAGGATTGCGAAGACTCGGTCGCCGCCGTGGATGCCGAAGACAAGACCGGCGTTTACACGAACTGGCTCGGTCTGATGAAAGGCGATCTGGAAGACACGTTCCAAAAGGGCGGCGGCACCATGACACGCCGCCTCAACCCGGACCGGACTTACGCAAAGCCGGATGGCGGGTCGCTGACCCTGCCCGGCCGCAGCCTGCTGCTGGTGCGCAATGTGGGTCATCTCATGACCAACCCCGCGATCCTCGACGCGGACGGCAACGAAGTACCGGAAGGCATTATGGATGCCATGTGCACGTCGACGATCGCCATGCACGATTTGAAGGGCACCGGGCCTTACAAAAACTCTCGCACCGGCTCGGTCTATATCGTGAAGCCGAAAATGCACGGCCCCGACGAAGTGGCGTTCACGGACGAATTGTTCGGCCGCGTGGAAGACGCGCTTGGCCTGACGCGCAACACCCTCAAAGTCGGCATTATGGATGAAGAACGCCGCACCACCGTAAATCTGAAGGAATGCATTCGGGTGGCGAAGCAACGCGTGTGCTTCATCAATACAGGCTTCCTGGACCGCACCGGCGACGAAATCCACACCTCTATGGAAGCAGGCCCCATCATCCGCAAGACGGAAATGAAGGCCCAGAAGTGGATCAACACTTATGAGGATTGGAATGTGGATGTGGGCTTGGAATGCGGCCTGCCCGGCCACGCGCAGATCGGCAAGGGCATGTGGGCGATGCCCGATTTGATGGCGGCTATGATCGAGCAAAAGGTTGGCCATCCCAAGTCAGGGGCGACCACGGCCTGGGTGCCGTCGCCCACGGCGGCAACGCTGCACGCCACCCATTATCACCAGGTCAGTGTTGAAGAAACACAAGCAAAGCTGGCCGGCCGCCCGAAAGCAAAGCTCGACGACATTCTTGCCATTCCGCTGGCGGACCGTCCGAATTGGTCGGAAGAAGAAATCAAGGCCGAACTCGACAACAACGCCCAGGGCATATTGGGTTATGTGGTGCGCTGGATCGACCAAGGTGTCGGCTGTTCCAAAGTGCCGGACATCAACGATGTGGGGCTCATGGAAGACCGCGCCACCTGCCGCATTTCCAGCCAGCACATGGCCAATTGGCTCCACCACGGCATCTGCACCGAAGAGCAGGTGATGGAAACCATGAAGCGCATGGCCATTGTGGTGGACAAACAAAATGCCGGCGACCCGAGTTACACCCCCATGGCGCCGTCTTATGACACCATTGCGTTCAAAGCGGCCTGCGATTTGGTGTTCGAGGGCCGGGTTCAGCCGTCGGGATACACCGAACCGATCCTGCACCGGCGGCGTCTAGAGCTGAAGGCGGGTTAGCGCCAGGTGTCATCAACTCATTTGTTTATGTGCGAGTCGCGCATTGATTATGACGATAATTTTTCGCATGACGGCGGAGACGGCGATGATTGGTTTTTTGCCTTTTC
>JANQMY010000499.1 GCA_028279895.1 Alphaproteobacteria bacterium | reverse complement strand
GGTCGGCCATATCGTCGACAAAGGTATAGGCGCCGCCGTCGCGTTTTTGTCCCTGCTTGTCGAGGACGATTTCCTTGAGGCGGCTCATCTCGTCCGGGCCGAAGGACAGGGGCCGTTCGGCGCCCATCTTAACGCCGGTCCAGCCATTGGAATTGTGGCTGGCGGTCACCATGGCCACCGCCGGCACGTCCAATGCGTATTGCGCAAAATAGGCCACAGGCGACAGGGCAAGCCCGATGTCATGCACGTGGCAGCCCGCCGCCATAAGGCCGGTGGTCAGGGCCGTCTTAATGGAGGCCGAGTACGAACGGAAATCGTGACCCACCACGATGTCGGGGCGAACCCCTTTCTCGTGGATCAGGTTGCCGAGCCCGAACCCCAGCGCTTGGACGCCCATCAAATTAATCTGTTCGCCGAACAGCCAGCGGGCGTCATATTCCCGAAACCCGTTTGGCGCGACCAAGGGCGTGTTTTCATATTCGGCGGTGTTAACGGACAGGTCGGCACGCGGGGTGGGGAACATGGTTTTTCCTAAGGTCTTGGAAACGGGCTTTAGCCGATAAGGTAAACGGAAAAGGTGAAAAAATTTTGTGCGGCGGGGCCCCGCCGCGGCGGCCTATGATTAGCCGACCGTTTCGCCCTCGGCAAGGTGGGCCCGGCCCGCTTCAGCGGCCGCCGGGATGAACACGGTGTGGGTCGCCAGTCCCATTTCTTTTCGCCAGATATGAAGCTGGTAACCGGGCGGTTCGTCCGAATGCTGAAGGCCTTCGCCGGGCTTCGGGGGTGCAAACGCGAACGCATAACACGTGCTGGGCGACACGGTGGCCATGGTGCCGGCAAACCGCGCGGATATAACGCGATGGATGTGCCCGGAGACGACACGTTCCACTTGAGGGTGCCGTTCGATGATCGCGCGCAGGGCCGACACCTCGTCGGGTCGCATAGAGACGCCAAAGGGCGGATGATGCATAAATACAAGGGTGGGGCGGTCGCGGCGTTCCTCCAGGCGATCGCTCAGCCAGCCAAGCCGCTCATCGCATAGGGTGCCGTTATTGTTACCGTCTTCCAGCGTGTCGAGCCCGATCAGGCGCAGCGGAAACCCCTCGATGGTGTACTGAATGTAGCCATTGTCGGTGCGCATATAGGCATGATCGTGGAACACGTCGAGCAATGGCTGCCGTGCATCGTGGTTGCCCGGAATGATGAAGTAAGGGACTTTCAAACGGTCCAGAATTTCTTTAGCGGCAACATACTCGTCGATTGTGCCCACATTCCCCAGATCGCCCGTGGCCAAAATCACATCCGGTTGTGTGTCGCGGGCATTGATCGCGTCGACGATCACTTCCAAGCTGGCATTGGTGTTGTAACGGCTGTGAGAGGCGCCGTGTGGGCGGACGTGAAGATCGGTAATCTGGGCAATAATCATCTTGTATGGCGGTTGATGCGCGTCGCAATTAGGGTCGGAATTTGTACCACAGGGACATGAACCGATTTGGATGATTTTCAACGCCCGCCAGGATGCGTGGTCAGGTAAAATACGGATCTTGTCTTGGAGGTTGAATTCGGCCAGTGGAATCTCTATTTAACGATCACTGAATGTGTTTTTTCATTATTCACATATAGAAAAAGTGAAATAATGAGCCAGGGCTCCGGAAAAATCGAACCGATTGACGGTTCCTCAAAAGCGATGGCGGGCTTGCCTGTGTTTGAGGCGGGCTGGGTATGGCTGACGGGGGCGGGCCCCGGCGATCCCGGTATGTTGACCCTCCATGCCTTGAATGCGCTTCAGCAGGCAGATGTGGTGGTACACGATGCTCTGGTCAGTGACGAGGTCTTGGCATTGGTGCCGCCGGGCGTCGAGAAGGAATTCGCCGGTAAGCGCGGCGGTAAACCGTCTTTCAAGCAAGTGGATATTTCCAATCGCATTGTCCAACTTGCGCGGCGGGGCAAGCGTGTGCTTCGCCTGAAAGGCGGTGACCCATTTGTCTTCGGCCGCGGTGGTGAAGAGGCGTTGGCGCTGGTGTCGGCGGGCGTTCCGTTCCGGGTCATTCCGGGCATCACGGCCGGCATTGGCGGTCTCGCTCAGGCCGGTATTCCCGTCACCCATCGGGACGT
>JANQMY010000496.1 GCA_028279895.1 Alphaproteobacteria bacterium | reverse complement strand
TGTTTTCCAATAATTGAGCGCCATTTCCCAGGCGCCGCCCTTGGGCGCGCGCGGGCGGCCTTGCACATAATCGAACGTGGTTTGGTCGGGCGCGATGAGACCCGCGCGGGCACCGCCCTCGATGGTCATGTTGCAGACGGTCATGCGGCCTTCCATGCTGAGCGCCGTGATGGCATCGCCCGTATATTCGATCACGTGGCCGGTCCCCCCCGCCGTGCCGATCTTACCGATGATGGCCAGCACCATGTCTTTCGCGGTGACGCCCGCCGGCAGCGCGCCGTTGACCGCCACGCGCATATTTTTCGAGCGCTGGTGAATGAGCGTTTGCGTGGCCAGCACATGCTCCACTTCCGACGTGCCGATGCCGAAGGCGAGCGCGCCGAAGGCGCCGTGGGTCGCCGTGTGGCTGTCGCCGCAGACCACGGTCATGCCCGGCTGGGTGGCGCCCTGTTCGGGACCCACAATGTGCACGATGCCCTGGCGAATGTCGCTCATGGGGAAATAGTCGATGCCGAAATCGGTGGCGTTCTTTTCGAGCGTTTCCACCTGCAGCTTCGATTCCGGGTCTGAAATGCCCTGGGACCGGTCGGTGGTAGGCACGTTGTGATCCGGCACCGCGATGGTGTTGCGCGGGCGGCGCACGGAACGGTTGGCCATGCGCAGACCTTCAAAGGCCTGGGGGCTGGTTACTTCATGCACCAGATGCAGATCGATATAGACCAGGCAGGTGCCGTCGTCCTGTTCGTCCACCAGATGGGCGTCGAGTATTTTTTCGTAAAGCGTCTTCGGCATGGTTTTGAATCCCTGACGGGAAGTGGCCTAGCCAGCCCACTCCCCCTCCCAACCACCCGCCAGGGTACCGTATCCGGGTGGTTGGGAGGGGGAGTGGGCGGCCAGGAATTCTCTAACTGAAACTTAGCCTTCTTTGGCTTCGGCGGCCGCTTTTTCCTTGCCGCGGAAATCCTGCTTCTCCGCGATCCGGGCCGACTTGCCGCGACGCGAGCGCAGATAATAAAGCTTGGCGCGGCGCACCCGGCCCCGGCGCACAAGATCGATCGAGTCCACCAGCGGGCTGTAGATCGGGAACACGCGCTCCACGCCTTCGCCATAGGAAATCTTGCGCACCGTGAAGCTTTCGGTCAGGCCTTCGCCCGAGCGGCTGATGCACACGCCTTCATAGGCCTGGACCCGTTCGCGGCTGCCTTCCTTCACCTTCACATTGACCCGCACCGTATCGCCCGGGGCGAAATCCGGCACGTTCTTTTTCTCAGCCAATTGCTGCTGCTGTTCTTTTTCGAGCTGCTCAATCAAGTTCATGACCCGGCCTCTTTCTTCTCTCAGTCTTTAATCGTTCGTCTTCGCTGTGTAGCGGGCCCACAAATCGGGACGCCGCACCTTCGTGTCCTGTTCCGCCTGCCGCCGCCGCCATTTCTCGATCTCACCATGATGGCCGGACAAAAGAACCGGCGGTATCTCATGGCCTTCCCAAGATTGGGGCCGCGTATACTGGGGATATTCTAAGATCCCGTTTGTAAAACTCTCTTCTTCCGCCGACTGGCCGGCGCCCATCACCCCGGGCAACAGCCGAACCGCCGCATCGATCAACGCCATGCCGGCGATCTCGCCGCCGGACAGCACCACGTCCCCCACACTCACTTCTTCGCCGCCGCGCGCGTCGATCACCCGCTGATCGATGCCTTCGAACCGGCCGCACAACACCGCGACACCGGGCCCTTCGGCCAAGGCCGCCACCCTTTCCTGAGACAGCGGCCGCCCCCTTGGGCTCATCACCAGCAAGGGGAGATCCTGTTTTTCGCGCCCCGCATCGATGGCGGCTGCCACCACATCCGGCTTCATCACCATGCCCGGGCCGCCGCCCGCCGGCGTGTCGTCGACGGTGCGGTGTTTATCGCGCGCAAAGCCGCGAATGTCCAACACGTCGAGATGCCAGATCCCGGCCTCCAAGGCTTTGCCCGCCAGCGACTGCCCCAAGGGCCCCGGGAACATGTCCGGATACAGCGTCAATATTTGGGCGCACCATCCGGTCATTCATCGGTCTCCAGCATGCCGTCCGGCGGAACCACGGTAACGATGCCCGCTTCCAGGTCGACCGTCGGCACCACGTCCAGGGTGAAGGGCAGAAACACCGTCTTCTTTTTGCCGTCATCCGGTCCGGCGAGCGACACTTCCATCAGGTCGCCCGCGCCGAAATCCGCCACATTCACCACCTGGCCAATCTCGCTGCCGGACCGATCCTCGACCCGAAGCCCGATCAAATCGGCGATGTAAAACTCGTCCTCCTCTGCGTCCGGGAGCCGGTCGCGCGGCACATAAAGCCGTGTGCCTTTAAGCGCCTGCGCCTGTTCCCGTGTGTCGATGCCGTCCAATTTGGCCGTCACCCCTGCTTTGGCGCGGCCCGTCAGTGTTATGCCGAAGCGCTTAGAACCATCTTCGGTTTCCACCGGCCCATACGCCCCAACCCCGTCCGGATCTTGCGTGAAGGGCTTGATGGTCACCGCCCCGCGCACGCCATGCGCACCCGATACGGCGCCCAGGCACACGCGCGTGGGATCAGCTTTCGGCCGCCTCCGCATTTTCCGCTTCTCCGCCTTCCGCCGGAGCCTCTTCTGCCGGGGCGTCCGCCGCGTCGTTCTCGGCCTGGGACGCCTCTTCCGCCGCTAGGCGCGCCGCCTCCGCGCGCTCTTGCGCTTTGGCCTTCGGCTTGGCTTTCTGCGGATTGTTGCCGGGCTTGAATTCCAGAATATTGGCATCGCCCAGAAAGCGCGCCACCCGGTCCGTCGGCTTGGCCCCATTGCCGAGCCAATGCTTGATCCGGTCTTCGTTGAGCTTGATCCGCTCCGCGCTGTCTTTCGGCAACAGCGGATTGTATTGCCCCAGCCGTTCGATGAAACGGCCATCGCGGGGGCTGCGGCTGTCGGCCACCACAATCCGGTAGAACGGGCGCTTTTTTGTGCCGCCCCGCGCCAATCTAATCTTAAGAGCCATTGAGTTGTGCCTTCTTTCGTCGTCTCTTTTGGTTAGAACTAAATTCTATCGATCACTTCTTTTTGCCGCCCCCCGGAAACCCAGGCGGCAGACCCGGAAGGTCCGAGCCACCCGGACCGCCCAATCCCGGCGGCAATCCATCGCCGCCAAGTCCGGGCAGACCGCCGCCCCCAACGCCGCCCGGAGGCATGGCGGGCATGCCGCCGCCGAACAGGCCGCCCAGCCCGCCGCGCATCATGCCTTTCTTTCCCATCTTGCCCATCTTCTTCATCATGTCGGCCATCTGCCGGTGGGTCTTGATGAGGCGATTGACGTCCTGCACGCTGGTGCCGGAGCCGGCCGCGATGCGCTTCTTGCGGCTGCCGTTCAACAGCTTCGGATTGCGCCGCTCCTTCGGCGTCATCGAGCTGATGATGGCTTCCTGGTGCTTGAGCACCTTGCCGTCCAGATTGGCATCGTCGATCTGGTTTTTCATCTTGCCCATGCCCGGCAGCATGGCGAGCACGCCCTGCATGCCGCCCAGCTTACTCACCTGGCGTAATTGTTCGGCCATGTCTTCCAGGTCGAACGTGCCCTTCTTCATTTTCCGGGCAAGCTTTTCGGCGTCTTCCTGATCGATGGTTTCGGCGGCCTTTTCCACCAGGCTCACCACATCGCCCATGCCGAGGATCCGGCCGGCGATCCGTTCCGGGTGGAAGTCTTCCAGCGCGTCGAGCTTCTCGCCGGTTCCCAGAAGCTTGATGGGCTTGCCGGTCACCGCGCGCATGCTGAGCGCGGCACCGCCCCGGCCGTCGCCGTCGATCCGTGTCAGCACAATGCCCGAAAGGCCGATCCGGCCTTCGAATTGCTCGGCCACATTGACCGCATCCTGACCGGTCAGGCTGTCGACCACCAGCAGAGTTTCATGAGGGTTCGTGGAATCGCGCACCGCCGCCACTTCCGCCATCAGCGCTTCGTCCACATGCAAACGGCCCGCCGTATCGAGGATCAACACATCATATCCGGACAGCTTGGCCGCATTGAGCGCGCGGCCCGCAATATCCGTCGGCAATTGTCCGTCGATGATGGGCAGCGTATCGATACCGGTTTGCTCGCCCAGCACCTTCAATTGCTCTTGGGCCGCCGGACGCCTGGTATCCAGCGACGCCATCATCACTTTCTTTTTGTCTTTCTCGGAGATGCGCTTGGCGATTTTGGCCGAGGTCGTCGTTTTACCCGAACCCTGCAGCCCCACCATCATAATGACCACCGGCGGCACCGCAGCAATATTGAGCGACGCCTGTTCCGCCCCCAACATCTCCACCAGCTCGTCATTGACGATCTTGACCACTTGCTGGCCGGGCGTCACCGATTTCAAGACTTCGGCGCCGACCGCTTTGGTTTTGACCTTGTCGATGAAGGATTTGACGACCGGCAGCGCCACGTCGGCCTCAAGCAAGGCAACACGCACTTCGCGCATGGCCTCGTTGACGTCTTTTTCGTTCAACGCGCCGCGCTTTTTGAGGCGGTCGAAAACGCCGCTTAACCGATCTGTTAAACTGTCGAACATTGTTGTCCTAACCTGGCCTGCCCACTCCCCCTCCCAACCACCCGGACACGGTACCCTAGCGGGTGGTTGGGAGGGGGAGTGGGCAGGCCAAGCCCAAATCCATTTAGACATGCACCTATTGCGTCCGTGGGCGAACCCTCGCTGACGGACGTTGACCCCGGCCCCCCAAAGCAAAGCTTCTCGAGCCGCAAGCGGATGCATGACACACCTAACCTGAAAGTGCGCGGAAACTAGGGTGCGGAGGGGCTTGTGTCAAGCTAAGCTTTGCCAGCCATCCATCGCGAACAAGGTCCCCGGTCAATGTCTTATCAGAAACTTATTCTAGCCTCTATTGCCCTAGCCCCCGTCCTCATGGCCCAGACGGTGCCGGGATATGCCGCAGCCTACCAACCCGGCCACCAGGCGCTTGAGATATGGAACGCGGAAGGCCGGGCGAACGCGCCGGAGGCCGTGCAAGTCTGGCTGCGTATCATGATGGCCACGTTTCTGGTGGGGCTGCTATTCGTCTGGCACCGGGTCGAGGCCCGCTGGGTGGTAAGCGGCGTGGTGCTGGGCATGTTGGTCAGCCGGGGGCTTGGCGCCTACACCGATATTGTGATGCTGTCGGGGCTGGTGGCGCTGATCCATCTGATTTTCTGGTCGCCCGGGCTATACATGATGCTGACGCGCCGTCCTTTTTTCCATGAACGGTCCCCCTATGCTACCTGGTCAGCGGCCGCCACAGTCGTGATTTTGATCTCCTTTTTCTTCGATATCCGGGACACGGTGATTTACCTGGACCACATCACCGGTTTGAACCTGCTGGCATAGGGCAGATGCCCGCTCCCCGACACGTGATGTGCGCACCCCTCTGCACTGGGATACCATACGGGAACAGAACCTTGTTCGGTTGGGAGGGAGAGCCATGCACAAAACACTGAGCCTGGGCGCCATGACCCTGGCGCTCATCACCCTTATGTCGGCTATATCGGCGACCGGCGTGGGCGCCGAGGAATACGCCAAGGGCCACGGGGCCCTTGAAGTGTTCGATCCGGAGGGCATCGCCAATTCGCCCCAATGGGTGCAAATCTGGATCTTCTACATCATGCTGCCCGCCTTCGCGCTGGGCCTGTTGTTCGTTTGGACGAAACCGATTGCCCGGTGGGTAGTGGGCGGCATTCTGGCCAGTCTCTTCCTGGGAGAGCTTCCCTTCGCTGCGCTGAGGCTACCCTATTTGTCAGGCGCCATCGCCCTCGCCCATATCGTCTGTTGGTCGCCGGCGCTTTATTTCCTGCTCACGCAAAGGCCCTTCCTGACCGCGTCGGAGCCCGCAGAGAGCAGATTTGTCGGCCTTTACCGGGGCGCTTACCGGGCCTGGACCGGGCTGATCACCTTTGTGATCCTGTTTTCTTTCGTGTTCGATATACGCGACGCGGCGATTTATATCGATCACATGGCCGGCATTGGAATACTGTCCTAGAAAAAGGGCGCATGACAGAAATATGACAGTGCGGCCACTCCCATAAGGGTTTTGTGACAATGGAGATTCGTTCCGCCAAACGGGAAGATGTACCGCGGCTGATGCCGCTGGTGCGTGCCATGCTGAGCTACCATAGCGACCCTTTGGACAACTTTACCGAACAGGCCATTCTGCGGGACGGTTTCGGCAGCGAACCGGAATTCTGGATCCTGGTCGCAGAGGAAAACGACGTTCTGCTTGGCTATGCCCTGTTCCACGAAGCTTATGAAACAGCGTTTGCGGCGAGGGGTTTCTACCTAAATGACATATTTGTGTCAGAGGCTGCACGCTCGAAGGGTGTCGGGCGCGCCTTGTTGAGGGCGGTTGGCAAGGAAGCGCAACAGCGCCATCGCAGCTTTGTCTGGTGGGTCGCGCAGAATTGGAACGACTCGGCCATCCGGTTCTATGAACGCCTTGGCGCCAAAGCCGCCGGGGTATCTGCGTTTGCGCTGACCACCGAGCAGCTCGACGCCTTGACAGAACGTCATTCTAGCGATTCTCCTTGAAAGGCCACCCGGCCAGATGATCCCACACTATGGCATGATCATTTTTCACGGAAACATGATCATGCCTACGGTTCACGGTTGGTCGCGCGATCGGACGGTTAACCGGATTCCACCCATCCGGTCGAGCCGGAGGGCATGCTTAACCTGATCGCGCTCTAGATCGGCAAAGATCTGGGGCCGGTCCAGTTGGGGGTAATGGCCGCACGCATCCAACAGCTTCATCCGTGCCGCCGGCAGGAGTTTGCGCGCTCGGGCACTCTGGCGGACGGGGAAGATCCGGTCCTGGCGCCGCCAAATGACGCAGGCAGGGATCAATGGGGTCGATCAGTGGATCAATGAGATCAATGGGGTCAGACCCTTTTGATCCACTTTTGATCGCCCCTTTTGATCCTTTCTCCGAACCCTGGAAGGTCGAACGCCAGCACACGGAAACCCCTTATTAGTAGACTGGTCACCTGATTCCATATTTCGATGGAGGCAGCTAATCCGTGGATCAAGACAAGGGGTGGTTTATCGCCCCGCGTGTTTACCACGCGCGTGGTTACACCATCTTTTAGGGTGACGCGAAACGTGTGGAACTCTGCCATTTTCATCACAAGTCTCCACAGCGATGACATATGGTAACACTGTTACCTCTTGTAACGCACCTTTGATTTGTTATCAAGGAGAATGACGTCAGAGTCGGATTACGATCTCAAATCGGAACGGGAAAGCGCGCAAAAGCGCCTGCGCCAGGCGATCTTGGAGGCGGCGACACGGCTGCTGGTCGACAGCGGGGCCGAAGGATTGTCGGTCCGCAACTTGGCCAAAGCGGTCGGCGCATCCACGAAAGTGATCTACAGCCATTTTGGCGGCATGCAAGGCGTGGTGAGCGCCGTCTATGCGGACGGCTTCCGGCGCTTAACCAACGCCTTGGAGGCCGCAGACGACATGAACCGGCGGCCGCAGGACCGGTTGATGGCGGTTGCGCGCGCTTATCGGCAGTTTGCCTTGTCCTCTCCGGACCTTTTCGATCTCATGTACGGCCCCAATGCCAAGTGGCTGGCCCCGAGCACGGAAGACCGGCTGCCCGCCACCCCATCGCTGGATGTGGTGACGAAGATCATTCTGAGCGGACAAGTAACCCATCACTTTCGGCCGGGAGATCCATTGCCACTAGCGTACCAGTTCTGGGCGACAATGCATGGACCGGTCGCCCTAGAATCCACCAAATGGCTTGACCAATCGCCCGAGCACACCTTCGAACGTGTGGTCGACGCGGCCATTGCGGCCCTGGGCCGATCGTAGAACACATTTCCACTTCCACGCACGTAGTGAATTGAGTTCCAGCTCGGACAGAAATAGGATAAACTTATATTGGCCCGGTCAGTCTAGGCCTGCTCTGAAATCGCGGGGGGTCCTTGATCTGGCCGGTATTGTTCTTAGCTCAACACAAGGCCTGTTGCGGCCCACACCCCGCTTTCGATGCATCGGCCCGCAAAACGAGACGCTCTGACCGCCCCATGCCACGTCATTCCAAAACATCATTGCTCGCCTTCCGCCGTTCGAAAGGATGTGCCGGCGCGCGGCGTGACGGGCTTTGTCTCAAAAAGCGGGATCTACCCTATGCGCCCATTCATTTAGGTTGGCTTGGCCCATCCCACTCGCCCGTCCCAACCACCCCAATGGTACCCTGTGGGTGGCTTGGGAGAGGGAGCGGGTGGCCGGGTCGTTCAACAATCCTGGATCTACCCCATGCGCCCATCTCATTGACCCGTGGGGACGCGCCATGCTGAGCCAATTGTCGCTGGCGGCGCGGTTTGCCGGACGGGAGCTGCGCGGCGGCTTGACCGGCTTCCGGATTTTCCTGGCCTGCTTAACCCTTGGCGTGGCCGCCATCGCCGGCGTCGGCTCTATGAGCGCGGCCTTTCTCAAGGGGCTGGCCGAAGAAGGCCGCACCATTCTGGGCGGAGATCTGGATCTTCGTCTTACCCATCGGGCCGCAACACCGGACGAGCGCACTTGGCTGCACCAAAACAGTGCGGCGGTCTCAGAAGTGGCCGAGATGCGGGCGATGATCCGCAGTGCCGCCGGCGAGGCAGGCGACCGCACCTTGGTGGAGCTTAAGGCGGTGGACAGTGCCTATCCGCTGCAAGGCCGGATGACGCTGTCTCCAAGCCTGCCGCTGGCGGACGCTCTTGCGCGCAAAGACGGCCTTTGGGGTGCTGTGGTCGAGCCCAATCTGCTCACACGGCTCAACGTTTCCGTCGGCGATGTGCTGCGCCTGGGAGAAGCCGATGTGGAAGTGCGGGCCGTGGTCGAGGACGAGCCGGACCGCCTGGCCGGGGGCATGGCCATCGGCCCCCGCCTGATGATCACCCGGCAAGCGCTGGACGACACCGGCCTGTTCACCTTAGGCAGCCTCATTCGCTTCCACTATCGGGTGCTGCTGGCGCCCGACGGCGTCCCTGATGAGCGCTTAGCGGCATGGAAAGACACCCTGGAAACAGCGTTACCGGATGCAGGCTGGCGCGTGCAGGACCGCACTAATGGCGCGCCGGGCGTGCGCCGCTTTGTGGTTCAGGTAACGCTGTTCCTGACCCTGGTGGGCCTCACGGCCCTGGTGGTGGGGGGCGTGGGTGTCGGCAACGGCGTCAAAAGCTATCTGGACACCAAGCGGCGGGTGATCGCCACGTTCAAATGCCTAGGCGCCCCCGGCAGCTTGATCTTTTCCACCTATTTGCTGCAGGTGATGGCCATTGCCGCCATTGGAATAACGTTCGGTTTGGTGATCGGCGCGGTCGTGCCTTTTTTGGTCAATCTGTTTTTCGGCCATCTTTTCCCCGTGCCCGCGCGAACCGAGATCTATGCCGGGCCTTTGATCCTGGCCGCGCTGTTCGGGTTTTTGGCGGCCCTGGCCTTCACCATCTGGCCGTTGGCCCGGGCGCGCGACATTCCCGCCACGGGCCTGTTCCGCGATTTGGTGGCCCCTAACCGGCGTTGGCCCCGCCGCCCCTACACGCTGGGTCTAGCGGCGGCCTTTGTCACCCTCACGGTATTGGCCGTGGCGACCTCCGCCTATCCGGACTTCGCCGCTTGGTTCGCCGTGGGAGCGGCCGCCACCTTCGGGCTGTTACTGGCAACCGGCTGGGCACTTACCAAACTGGCGGCGCGCATGCCGACCGTGCGCCATCCCGGACTGCGGCTCGCCATCGCCAATCTGCACCGGCCGGGTGCCCCCACGCTGAGCGTGGTGTTGTCCATGGGGCTGGGGCTGACCCTGCTGGTGACCGTCACCCAGATCGACGGCAACATTCAGCGTCAAGTCACGAACGAAATTCCGGAAAAAGCGCCTTCATTCTTTTTCGTGGATATTCAGCGCCACCAATCCGACGAGTTCGACCGCCTGATCACGGAACATGCGGGCGTCACCCAATTCGAGAAAGTGCCGGCGTTGCGCGGCCAGATTAAACTTCTCAACGGCAAACCGGCAGACCCGGAGACCGTGGCCCCGGAAGCGCGCTGGGCCCTGCGCGGCGACCGCGGGGTCAGCTATTCGGCGGCCCCACCCAATGAGGGGTCGGAAATTGTCGAAGGCCGCTGGTGGGAGGCGGATTATGACGGGCCGCCGCTCATCTCTTTTGCCCGGGACCTGGCCGAGGGCATGGGGGTGGGGGTCGGCGACACCATGACCGTGCGCATTCTGGGCCGCGACATCATGGGCACCATCGCCAATTTGCGCGATATCGATTTCTCCACCGCCGGGATCAACTTCACGATCATCTTCTCGCCGGGGGCCTTTGCCGGTGCGCCCCATACCTTCCTGGCGACGGCCACAGCCGCGCCCGAGCAAGAAGAAAGCCTGCAACGCAAGGTCACCGATGCCTTCTCGAATGTCACCGTCGTCAGCATCCGCGATGCCATCGAAACGATTAACGGGCTGCTCCAGAACCTTGTTCTAGCCGTGCGGGGCACGAGCCTGATTACCCTGGCCGCCGGCATTCTGGTGCTGGCGGGCGCCATGGCCGCCGGGCACCGCCACCGGGTTTATGACGCGGTGGTGTTGAAAGTGCTGGGCGCCACCCGGCGCCGCATTCTAGAAGCCTATGTCATCGAATATGCGGTGCTGGGGCTGACCACGGCCCTGGTGGCCGGCGCCATCGGCACCCTGGCGGCCTATCTGGTGATCACCCAGGTGATGGACGGCAGCTGGACCTTCCTGCCGGGGCTGATGGTGCTAACGGCCACTTTGGCCACTCTTTTGACAATCATTCTCGGACTTTTGAGCACCTGGCAGGTTTTGGGCCACAAAGCGGCGCCCGTTCTGCGGTCAGAATAATAAAAGTGAAGAAAAATCTTAGCTTTTGTTAGGCTGATCCTATCTGGATTTCCCTTGAATTAAGGGTTCTTTGGCTCAATATTGCCGCTGACAGTTTTGGACCAGTTGAGAAAGGGTCTTATCTCATGGCTGAATTTGACGATCGTCTCGCCCCGTCCCGCGCGGATGTGGGCACTGCCGCGGTCGATGAAGGTCTCCGCAGCTACATGCTGGGGATCTACAATTATATGGCGCTGGGCGTGGCGTTGACCGGCGTGGTCGCCTTTTTCACCGCCCAGTCCCCCGCAATGCTGCAAATCCTCTATGGCACGCCGCTGAAATGGGCCATTTTCCTGGCCCCGCTGGCCTTCGTGCTGGCGATGAATTTCGGCCTCAACCGGTTAAGCTCGGGCGCTTTACAGGGCCTGTTCTGGGCCTTCGCTGCCATTATGGGCTTGTCGCTCGCCTCCATCTTTGTCGTTTACACCGGCGAAAGCATTGCGCGCGTCTTCTTCATCACGACCGCCGCATTCGCCGCGCTGAGCCTCTATGGCTACACGACCAAACGTGACCTGGGCCCGTGGCGCACCTTCCTGATGATGGGCGTCTTCGGTGTCTTCTTCGGCATTATCTTCAACAGTTTCGTTCCCGCGGTGACCGGTTGGTACGAACCGTCGAATGCCTTCGGCTTCGCACTGTCGGTAATCGCGGTACTGGTATTCGCAGGCCTCACCGCCTGGGACACCCAGAACCTCAAAAACACCTATTACACGGTCGTCGGAGACAGCACAGCCATGGCCAAGGTAACCATTATGGGTGCCTTCAGCCTCTATCTGAACTTCGTGATCATGTTCACCCATCTGCTGAGCTTGCTGGGCAGCCGGGAATGAGCATACCGCAAGGTTGAACGATTGATTTTGGAACCCCCCGATAGTCCTCGGGGGGTTTCTTTTTGCGGCCCTCACAGACAGTTCACTTGCTGTTCATCGCAAATTGAGGAACCTAGTCGTTCAACCGTACGGCTTACCGCTTATATCCCGGGCATGCATCAAGACAGATTTGGAAATACCATCACCGCGGCCGATGCCGATGCCCTCGAGGCTTTCGATCTCTACAGCGAAGACTGGCTGGGATACGGCACCCGCATTCCGAAGATTTTCGACGCGGCGGACGCCTGTCCCGGCAGCGCCTATTTGAACGCGCACGCCGCCGCCGCCCATATGGGCTTGGAAGCCGCCAGCGGCTACCGCGCCGCAGCGCCCTATCTCGAGCGCGCCAAGCGTCATGCGGCCGACGCCACCGAACGCGAACGGTGCTTCGTCGCTGCCGTCGATGCCTGGTGGCATCACGACGCCCAGCACACCGTGGCACTGCAGCGCGAGATGGCTCAAAAATGGCCGCGCGATTTGGTGGCCGCCAAATGGGGCCAGTATCATTGCTTCAATCTCGGCGATGCGGACGGCATGCTAGACATTGCCGAAGCGGTTCTGCCCCATCACAATCATGTCCCCCAGGCCCATGGCATGCACGCCTTCGGCCTCGAACAATGCCACCGGCTGACCGAGGCGGAAGCCGCCGGGCGCAAAGCCGTCTTGATGCAGCAAGCGGAGCCTTGGGCCCACCATGCGGTCGCGCATGTGATGGAAACGCAAGGGCGCATCGAAGAAGGCATCGCCTGGTTGCAGGAACACAGCAGCACCTGGGAAGACCGCAGCATCTTTATTCGCGGCCACAATTGGTGGCATTTGGCGCTTTTCCATGTGGACGTCGAAGACTACGCGGCCGCGCTGCGGATCTTCGATGAGCGGCTGTGGGGCGCATGGCCCGAATTCAGCCAGGAACAGATCGGCGCCATCTCCATGTTGTGGCGCTTGGAGATGCGCGGCGTGGATGTCGGCGACCGTTGGGCGCCGGTTGCAGCCCGAGTGGCCGAGCGCGAGTTAGAGCATCTCCAGCCCTTCCACGACCTTCACTATGTATTCGCCTTGTCCCGCGCCGGGCGCCAAACCCAGATCGAAACCTTCCTGGACTCCATGGAACGACACGCAGCCCACCGTCCCCAGGCCGGTCAGGCGGTTTGGACCCAAATCGCCATCCCGGCGGCGCGGGCATTAGCCCACTACGCCGCCGGCAATAAAGAGGCGGCCTATCCTTTGCTGAAAAACGTGGTCCCCCATCTGCAAGCCATCGGCGGCAGCCATGCCCAGCGCGATGTATTCGTTCAGACCTGGATCGATGTTCTGTTGGAAACCCGGCGCAACGACGAAGCCGCACGACTTCTGGCGGAGCGGGCAAAGGCCCGGCCGGGCGTGCCGGTTTTGCAGCGCCTGACCCAAGCGGTCAACGCCCCCCTGAGCGGCGCGCCGGTGGGCGCTGCTGTCTGAACGGGCCTATTCGACCAGATGCAGCGCCGGCTTTTTCTTCTGCAAGACGCGCAGCACCTGGCTTAAGTCATGACCGCGCTTGAGGATTTGCCCCGTCGCCGTGATGACCGCATAGGCGCCCTGACGCCGGCGCAGCTTGGGCCGCTTCTCGATTCGGTAGATCGGCACTTCACTAGCGCGCCGAAACACGGAGAAGGTGGCGCAATGCGGCTGAAAATCGATGGCGTAATCGCGCCATTCGCCGTCAGCGACCTTTTGTCCATAGACCGAGAGAATGGCATTAAGCTCGCGCCGATCGAAAGAAACGGCAGTCGGCGATGCCGCAGAAACCGGCGTATTTTGCTGGGTCCGGCCAGGCCGATCTGCCGCTGCCGGACCCAAATATATGGGATCTGTGTCACTCATCTTGTATAGGATCGCCGCTTGAGCCGATAAATTCAACCCTGCCGGTCCACAGGCCTGCGCCGTCTGCGCCGTACGCTTGCCATTTCTTAACCTTGCCCCTACATTCCGGCTCTTGGGACGCCGCGCACGCGATCTGGTTTTGCGCCATCCCATCGGCTATTCAGTGCGTTTTTATCCCGTATGACCGAAGGTTTAGGATCAGTATGAGCACCACGTTCGAAACGGTTGCGGAAGTCATTTCCGATGTGTGCAACATCGAGCCCGGCGAAATCCAAGAAGACACCCATGTGATCAACGATCTGGGGATCGACAGCCTCGACTTTCTGGACGTGACCTTCGATATCGATAAGAAATTCGGCATCAAAATGCCGATCGAGGCGTGGACTCAGGAAGTCAATGAAGGCAAAGCGCCGGCGGACCGCTACTTCATTATGAAAAACCTGTGCATGCGCATCGACGAACTGATCGCCGCCAAAGAAGCTGCCAGCTAACCGGACATTGTGACGATCCATGAATCTTGAATACTTCCAGCTTGTCACCGGCGTTGACGAGCTGGACGTGGATGCGGGGCGGATCGTCACCTTTGCGGAAGTGCCGGCTACCTCGACGATTTTCGAAGGCCACTTCCCGGGCTACCCGATCTTGCCGGGCGTGCTGCTGGTGGAAAGCATGGCCCAATCGTCGGGCTATCTGCTGCTGGCCCTCAACGGATTTACCCAGATGCCGTTTCTTGCGAGCGTACGCCAAGCTAAGCTGCGGCATTTTGTAGAACCCAAGACCAGGTTGCGGATAGAGGCCAAGCTTGAACATGAGGGGTCCGGCTTCTCTGCCACCTCCGCCGTTATCCACCTGGCCGACGGCCGCGCGGCCGATGCAGAACTGCGCTTCCGCACCCTGCCCTTCCCGTCGGACGGCACCCGGCAAATGGTGGTAGATTTTGCCGACAAAGTTGGCTTGATGGACCATGTGAAGAAACCGGTGGGATAAGCCGTGGCACGCGACGTTTGGATAACAGGCATTGGATTGATTTCATGTTTGGGCGAAGGCACCGACGCCACCTGGGCCGCGCTGCAACATGGCGGCGTACAGCCGGACTGGATGGATCACGAAAGCCTCGCCCCCTTTCACTTCCATCCGATCCGCGATTTGGATGTAAGTAAATATATCCCGAAGCGCGGCGATCAGCGCGCCATGGGCCCCTTTATGCATTATGGCGCCTGCGCCGCCGGCATGGCCTTGGCCCAAGCCGGTATTGCGGGCGACGAAAGCCTGTTGGGCGAAACTCATTTGATTGTCGGCTGTGGCGGCGGCGAGCGAGACGAAGCTGCCGATCAAACCATCCTCGAACAGTTGGCCAAAACCAATGACAAAGGGGCCGCCCTCAATGAGTTGTTGCTCAACGAGCTCAGGCCCACTTTGTTTTTGGCCCAGTTGCCCAACCTCTTCGCCGGTAACATCTCGATCGTGCACGGGGTGACCGGCTCCAGCCGAACCTTTATGGGCGAAGAATCCGCTGGGGTCGACGCGGTGCGCATCGCATTCGAGCGGGTGCAGGCCGACCAAGGCGATCTGTTCCTCGTAGGATCGGCCTTCAATGCTCAGCGCAAAGACATTCTGGCCATCTACAAGCCCGGCGGCATGATCGCCGAAGGGCCGCTTGCCCCTTTCTGGGACCGGCCGCAAGCCGGCATGTGCCTTGGCAGCATCGGGGTATTTTTAGTGATCGAAGAAGCCGCCCATGCCAAAGCCCGCAACGCGCAGCCGATCGCCAAGATCAGCCAGATTTTGAGCGACCGCGCCAATCGCCGCAAAGAGGGGCTGGCCTCGATGGCGGAACGGCAATGGGAAACTCTGAAACCTCATGTGCATGA
>JANQMY010000465.1 GCA_028279895.1 Alphaproteobacteria bacterium | reverse complement strand
TAATCGGTCCTATGCCGGGGATGGTTTGCAGCCGACAGGCAAGGTCGTTGCTCTTGGCATGAGCTCTGATCGCCTTTTCAAGATCTTTGTTCTCGCCGGTCAGCGCTGCGATCTGGCGGGCCACCGTGCCCAACGCAAAGCGGGCCTGGCCGGGCAAGGAACGGTCTTGAGTATCCTCAAGAATCGCCTGCCTTCGCCGAACGACCCGTCGCCCGAAGGGCTATGGCCCGCAGGGCGAAGCTTAGGCTTCGCGCAGGCAGGCGCGACCAACAAAGAATCTAGGTCATGATCATGTTTCCGTGAAAAACGATCATGCTCTATAGCGTTTCCAGGTGAAGTGTGTGCCGGTTCATCGTCCGGAAACGCGCTAAGACAAAGACTAGGGGCACTTTTGTAATTCTATGAAAACCAAAAGTGCCCTAGTGTTCTCTGTACTGATCGAGGTAGAGTTCGTTCCCGTCGGGATCTTTCACGATGGCCATATAGCCGCCCCAGGGTTGTTGTGTCGGTGGCATGGAGAACGCCACGCCCATCGACGATAGGCGTTCATATTCCGCATCCAGATCGTCGACACTCAATCCGATGCCGGTGAAGCGGCCGACCAACGCACTATAGTTGTCCGCATCCGGCGTCACCCGCGCCACCGAAAAACCTACTTGCCCCGTGTCGAAAGAGGCATAGCCGTGTTCGTCCTCCTTGAAGCGTAGCGTTAGGCCCAGCACGTCGCGATAGAAGGATATGGCCGCATCGAAATTGCCTGAGAAAATGTTGATGTACCAAAGCCGCGTGGTCATGCTTTTCACCTCCTCATACAGTGTCTTGCCGGCCGCCAATAGACGGTCGAATAGGAAGTATACCGCGGCGCCTTGGGCGCTGCAGCTTTACGTCGCCCTCGCGGACGTGGCAGAGTGGCAGCAGGAGGCTGTCACTGGGAAATGCCGTCGAAGCGGTACCCGACAGCCGAGGGAATTGGGGACGACAAATGGTGCTTGGTCTGGAAATCGTGGCAGGCCTTTTGCTGCTTGCCCTAGGGGGGGAAGGGATCGTGCGTGGCGGGGTTGGCCTTGCGCGGGCCCTAGGACTGTCCCGTTTGTTCGTTGGGGTGGTGATCGTTTCCATCGGCACATCGGCGCCCGAACTTGTGGTGACGGTCAATGCCGTTCTGGGCGGTGAACCGGATATCGCCACCGGCAATGTGATCGGCAGCAATATTTCGAATATCTTTTTCGTCATGGCCATGGGCGCGCTGATCTATCCGATCGCCATCCACCAAAATGCGGTGTTTCGCGATGCCACCTTCCTGCTCGCCGCCAGCGGCCTCACCGTTTGGGTGGCGCAGACCCAGCCCTTCACACCGGAGGTCGGTGCGGTTTTTCTTTTGCTTCTCGGCCTTTATGTTTGCGTCGTGCTGTTTACGGAATGGCGCAGCAGAGCGGAGCCGGCGATTGGGGGCCAGGCGCTGTCACAAAATGCATTCGTCAATTTGATCGTCACGGTCGGAGGTGCCGCCGCGCTGATGTTCGGCGCGCAATATCTTGTGTCCGGCGCTAGCGGGCTGGCCAGCCTGCTCGATGTGCCGCCGTCGATCATCGGTCTTTCCGTCGTGGCCGTGGGCACGTCGCTTCCGGAACTGGCCGCGACGGCGGTCGCCGCCTTGCGCCGTCATCCGGAGATTGCGGTCGGCAACATTATCGGCAGCGGCATTTTCAACTTGTTTGGTATTTTGGGGGTAGCTGCCGTGCTGTCGCCCGATGGTATCCGTCTGCCGACGAATATGATGCAGTTCGACATTTGGTGGATGCTGGCCGCGTCGATTATCATCATTCCGTTCCTGGTTTCCAACTGGCGCTTGACCCGGCTGGAAGGAACACTGTTGCTCACCCTGTATGTGGGCTATCTGTCCATTCTTTTCGGCTATGTGACGTTGCAATAGCCATAGACGGTTGGAACCAAACCGATGGAATTCGAACTCTCGGAAGACCAATGGGCCATCAAACGGTCCGTGGCCAAATTGTGTGAAGCGTATGACGATGCCTATTGGTTGAAGCGCGACCGGGAAGGCGGTTTTCCGGACGATTTTGCCAAAGATCTGGCGGATGGCGGTTGGCTGGGGGTCGCTATGCCGCAAGACGTTGGCGGCGCCGGCTTAGGCGTCACCGAAGCGGCCATTATGATGCAAACCATTGCGGAATCTGGCGCCGGGATGAGTGGCGTTTCGGCGGTGCACATCAATCTGTTCGGGCCTATGCCGATCGTGGTGTTCGGGACCGAAGAACAAAAGCAGCGTTTCTTACCCCCGCTGATCCGGGGCGAGGACCGCTGTTGCTTCGGTGTGACGGAACCCAATGCGGGGCTGGATACCACGCATCTTGAATGCCGTGCGCAATGGGACGGTTCGCACTATGTAGTACACGGACAAAAAATGTGGACGTCGACGGCGCAGAGCGCCAACAAGATTTTGCTGATCGCGCGTACCACGCCACTCGATCAAACCACCAAAGCCAGCGAGGGGCTGAGCCTGTTTTATACAACCCTGGACCGAGATTTCGTTGAGGTTCAGGAAATCGAAAAAATGGGGCGTAAAGCTGTGGATTCGAACGCCTTGTTCATCGACGGCCTGCGCATTCCCAAAGAAGACCTGATCGGCGAGGAAGGAAAGGGGTTCCAATACTTGCTCCATGGGCTCAACCCGGAACGGGTTCTCGTGGGCGCCGAAGGGGTTGGCATCGGAAAAGCCGCGCTGGCGCGGGCCGCGCAATATGCGCGCGAAAGGGTGGTGTTCGGCCGCCCCATCGGGCAGAACCAGGCAATCCAACATCCGCTTGCACGCTGCTGGATGGAACTGGAGGCCGCCAATCTCATGGTGTTTAAGGCGGCATCGCTGTACGACGCCGGCAAGTCCTGCGGTGCCGAAGCGAACAGCGCAAAGTATCTGGGTGGGGAAGCGGGCTACCGGGCCTGCGAGCAGGCCGTGATGACCCATGGCGGCATGGGCTATGCTAAGGAATTCCATGTGGAACGTTTGTTCCGTGAAGTGATGATTGCACGGATCGCGCCGGTCAGCCGGGAAATGATTTTGAGTTTCGTCGCCGAACGGGTCTTGGAAATGCCGAAGTCTTATTAGGGCGTTTGGTGCGTCAATCGGGGCTCTGTCTCAAAACGGCGAGCAGCACCCATTGACCACGACACCGGCGGTGAAATTGCCGAACACTTCATATGGCTGTTTGTCAGTGGCTTGGCCTTCCACACATTCGCCGGAAGCGCGGATAACGAAGACGGCAGATCGGTCGGTCTTGGCGTCATGTGCTTCGATGGCCCAAGTGGTCGCCCGGTTGACCGCCATTTTCGGGATGCGCGTATAGAGAAGTTGCCGGGTCTCGCCAGCCGGCAGAAACAACGCTTTGCCATCGGCGATGGTCAAATTCCAAACCGGATTGGTGCCGTCACAGCTTAATCGCGTGGCAAGACTGTGAGGCCGTCCATCGCCGATATCCTCCTCTATGAAGGCCACATTGACCCAGCCCTTGATGTCCCGATACACAATGCGCCGCCAGTCGGCTGCCTCCTGCCGTTGGCGGAGAATTCTAATGCCCTTCGCATTGCTCGGGAGAGCGCCGACGATTTTTGCGGCCGCATCGGGGGTCTCGCGCACATAGAGCACATCCCATTCGTCCACGCCGGTGACGCGGAACTCCTTGTCTTTTTCGTCGGCAAAGGAAGAGGTGGCGGCCAACAGCATGCCAAACAGCAAAGCCGCCAAGGTGCCGTATTTTCGTGCTGCGCCCCGAAACATCCGAATTCTCCACAAAAACGCCATCAAATCCTGTCAAAACGGCTTGGCACCCGGGGATGTGGTGTACACTTATTGCCCTTGATCCAGCCGATTCGGATGGTAGGGGGATTTAGTTTGCAATCTTCTAAAGGAGGCGGGGGCATGCTTTTGCGCTCTGTGTTTTTCTCACTTTTTGCGTGCGTGATCGCGTTTAGCGCAACACCAAGTGTGGCGGAAGATGGCCTCAAGCAGCAACAGCTTGTGGACAATGCCACGGTCACCTTGCGGGAGTTTGTGGACGACCCGGAGCTTGCGTGGTTCCGCGACAATGTCAAAAACGCCAAAGGTCTGATGATCTTCCCCTCCAATATCAAAGCCGGCTTTATTTTCGGCGGATCGGGCGGTAACGGCATTCTGGTGGGGCGCAAAGGGAATGGCTGGAGCTATCCTGCTTTCTACACGTCCGGGTCCGCCACCTTTGGCCTGCAAATCGGCGGCGAGATTTCAGAAATCATCCTCATGATCATGACCGAGCGGGGCATAGATGCGTTGTTCACGTCGGATGTCAAGCTGGGTGGCGATATCAGCGTGGCTGCCGGACCTGTCGGCTTGGGCGCGAAAGCGCAGACGGCCGACGTATTGGCCTTTGTACGCTCGAAAGGGCTGTATGGCGGGATCAACTTGGAAGGCGCAGTGATTGCCCCGCGCAGCAAGTGGAATCGGCGCTATTACGGCAAATCAGTGCGGCCGTCGGAAATCATTCGCGGGGATGAAGTGCGCCGCACCGGGGTCGGCAAGCTTTTCCAAGTGCTGGCGGATGTAGATCGTCTTTGATCGGATCGATTTCGCGATAACGTTTTCTCAAGGTTAACGAAACAGAAATTTAAGGTCTCGCCCCTAGGCTCTCTTTTGGAAAGCCTAGGGAGAGCCCTATGAAAAAACCTGCCCGCAAACGGTGCTTGGTGGTCGATGACTCCCGGGTCATCCGCAAGGTGGCACGCCAAACGCTCGAGAAGTTCGACTTTCAGATAGAAGAAGCCGAAAACGGCGAGCAGGCTTTCGATGCGTGCCGCAAGACCATGCCGGACGTGGTTTTGCTCGACTGGAACATGCCGGTCATGGACGGTATGAGCTTTCTGAAAAAGCTGCGCAAAGAGCCCGGCGGCGCGGAACCCATCGTGGTGTTCTGTACCGCCCGCTGCGAGGTCGAAGACATTCAAGAAGCGCTCACCGAAGGCGCTGACGAATATCTCATGAAACCGTTCGACGGCGACCTTCTGCAAGACAAACTGCGGCAAGCCGGCGCCATCCATTAAGGGGTGCTTAACGCTTCCGGCGCCCGGTCTGGCACAGCCATTGCTTTGAAACGGGCGGAGGCGTGCATGATTTCTTTACAACCGCTTAACCCGTCCATCGATCCGAAGCAGGCGATTGCGCAGGCCAGTGCGCGCACCGGCATCGATTTCGACTATTTGCTCAAGACCGCGCAGCGGGAAAGCAGCTTGAATGCGGCCGCAAAGGCGCAAACGTCGAGTGCGGCAGGGCTGTTTCAGTTTATCGATCAGACATGGCTCGGCATGGTGAAAAACCATGGCGCCAAACATGGGCTCCAGAATGAAGCGGCGGCCATCGTTCAAGACGAAAACGGCCGGTACAAAACTGCCCAGCCGGGCGATGAGGCGGCAATTCTTGCCCTGCGCCACGATGCGGAGCTGTCATCGCTGATGGCGGCGGAATATACCCGCGAGGCGTCGGCGGTTTTGGAGACGGCGCTGGGGCGGTCGCCGGAGAGCGCAGAGCTCTATATGGCTCACTTTCTGGGGCCTGGATCTGCCGCACGCCTGATCAAGCTTTCCGAAACGGCGCCGCAAACGGCGGCATCAGAAATTTTTCCGAAAGCAGCGGCTGCCAATCGCTCCATCTTTTATGATTCTGAAGGGCAGGCGCGGTCCGCCGCCGATGTGGTGGCAAATCTGTCCGCCAAACATGGCGACGCGCCGTCCGCGCCCGCTGTGCCGCCGGCGGTGGCGTTGCCCGTAATGGCGGCGATTGCCCCGCAATCTCCTGTTGAAATTCGGGTTCCGTTACCGCAGAGCGGCAATGCGCAATTCACGCGCCCGGCGTCGGCGGGCATTCAAGAAGCCGCCCCATACCCATCAGAGGGCGTAAAACTCTCGCCGATGGTGGTGCAGATCCTGGCCTCGTTGGACCCTTTGTCGGCCGCAAAATCCGACAGCTTCATTTAGGTTGGTTAGATAACCTTCGACGCTTTAAGGCGCGAAATGTCGTCTTCGGCAAAGCCTGCTTCGCGCAATACTTCATCCGTATGCTGTCCAAGTTCCGGCGCCGGCCCCTTGGGGCCGTCCGCCGATCCGCCACCGTCTTCCGGTTCATTGTGAAACCGCACGGGACCGGCCGGCGACTTAAACGTGCCGTCTTGATCCGGCTTCGGCACATCGACAAATGCGCCCGCCGCATGGGCTTGCGGATCTTCGGTCACTTGAGCGGCATTTTGAACCGGTGCCCAGACCAAATCCTGCGCATCCAGCTTGGCGCCCATGGTATCGTGATCGTGTTTGGCGAATTCATGATCGAGAATCGAGATCAGCTCGACGGCGTTCATGCGGCGCGCTTTACTGCTCGCGAAGCGCTCGTCGTCAGCGAGTTCGGGGCGGTCCACCGCTTTGGCCAGCCGTGGCCAGTCCACATTGCCCATGCGCGGCACCAGGCAGATCCACGTCCCGTCGCTGGTTTGAAAAAAGTTGCCGATGGGGTTCGCTGCCGCTTCGCGCGGCCTTGTGGAGGCGACGCGGCCGAAGCGCAATTGGATCGCCATGTCGCTGGCAATACTGTAGATGCCGGTGCGCAGCAGCGAGGTTTCCACCAAGCGTCCGCGTCCGGTTGTCGTACGCTCGTGCACGGCCGCCAAGATGCCGCCCACCATCGCCAATGACGTGGTGTGGTCGCCGGCCGCGGTACGTACCGGCATGGGCGTTTCATGTTTGGGGGTGGTGAGCCGCGCCACGCCCGAGCGCGACCAAAAAGCCGCGATGTCAAATCCCGGGCGGTCCCGGTCGGCGCCTTCCAGGCCGTAGCCGCTGACGCTGGCATAAATCAGCCGCGGGTTGATTTCCTTTAAGTGCGGCCAGTCGAGCTTGGACCGCTCAAGCCCGCCGGGCCGGACATTGGTGAGGAAGATGTCCGCGTCTTCGACCAGCTTGCACAGCACGTCTCGGCCTTCCTTGGTTGCCGTGTTGAGCGCAATGCTGCGTTTGCCGCGATTGTCGAGTTCAAAGACCGGATTACCGTTTTCCTCACTGGCGGCGAGTGATGTGAAAAAGCTGCGGATCGGGTCGCCCTCGACCGGTTCGATTTTGATAACGTCCGCGCCCCAATCGGCAAGAATTCCGCCGGCCCCCGGGGCGGCGATATAGGTGGCGAACTCGATAACCCGTAATCCTTCAAGCATGGCGTTCCCTCACTAGAGCCGTTTTGGTTTCCTTTGAAAAGCAAAACGGCTCCGGATTCTTTGTTTTGCGCGTTTCCGCCAATAGACTTTAGGCGGTCAACCGGATTCCACCCATCGGGTCAAGCCCGAGGGCATGGTTCACCTGGAAACGCTATGGTTGGCCTGGACTATCCATGAAATGGCTCAAAAGGGAAGCAAATTGTGCGTGTCGGGGCCACCGCCCTGTGTCGACGGGCGGCGCAAGAGTTCGTTAAGTCCGATGGGGCAAGCTGGAACAAGTGAAGGTTACAGTCTGTGGGCAGAAGATGGAGCTGGGGCAGAAGGAAATAGCGGCGCTTCTTGCCAACCCCTCCGACGAGGTGCGGGCGGCCGTTGCTTCGAAGATCGGTGAAGAGGTGCAAGCGGGCAAGCTGAGTACCAGCGAGCGCACGATTGCCCACGCGATCATCCAGACCATGGCGCAAGACGCGGCGATCCGCGTGCGGGCCGCGCTGGCCGAAAGCCTGCGTTATGCTACGGATGTGCCGCCGGAACTCATCAAGCAGTTTGCCGAGGATGTGGAGCAGGTCGCCATCCCCGTGCTGGAATCGTCGCCGCTCTTGTCGGATGACGATCTTGTGGCGCTCGTGCGCGGCGGGTCCGGCCGAAAGCTGTCCGCAATTGCTCGGCGGGACACGGTTGCCGAAACGGTGGTCAGTGCACTCATCGAAAAAGACGACCCGGACGCGTTGCGTACGCTGGTCAACAATGACGGCGCCCGCATCGATGAAGCGTCTATGGGCGTGATCCTCGATCGCCATGGCGACGATGAAGAAATTTCCGGGGGCATGGCGCAACGCGCCACCTTGCCCTTGAGCATTTCGGAGCGCCTTGTGTCGTTGGTGTCGGACAGCCTCAAAATCTATTTGGCCGAGAATCACGACCTGCCGGCGGAACGGATCCAAGCGATCATCGATGACACGCGTGAGCGCGCGACCGTAAAGCTGGTGACCCGGGGCCATAGCGCCGACGATGTCATCGACCTGGTCAATCAGCTCTACCGGACCGGCAAATTGACGCCTTCGCTGATATTGCGGGCGGCGTGTACCGGCGACATGCGGTTTGTGGAGGAGGCGTTCGGCTGCCTTGCGCGCCTTACGACGGAAAAGGCGTGGCTGTTGATCCATGACGGCGGACCGTTGGGCTTTCAGGCGATCTATAAGCGCGCCGGTCTGCCCGACAATTTGTTCCCGGCGTTTCGCACGGCCATCGATGTGTTTCACGATTTCCAAGTCGCCGCGAGCGATGTGGATCACGATCACTTCACCCAACAGTTTCTAGAACGCGTGCTGACCCAGTACGAAGATTTGGACGGCGCCGATCTGGACTATTTTTTCAACCAGCTTGATCGCATTGCTGCCGTGCACTGAGGAACGTTTCGACGGCCTCAGTTGGTCAATGGCGGAACCGTCGCTTTGCCGCCGGCTTGGCGGTCATCGGTGATCACATCCGACCAGGTGGACAGCCAATCAATGGCATCGTTGAAGGCGATGGGCGGGCTAATGTAATTGCCCTGGATGCCGGCAAAACCAAGTTGATCGATGCTCGACAGCGATGCCGCACTTTCGGCACCCACCGCAATGGGCGTGATGCCTTGAATTTTGGCCCTGCGCAGGAAGTCTACAATACGGTCGACCCCCTCTCCCTTAAAACGTGCCTCCACTTCGAGCACCGCGGGAATGCTGATTTTGAGGTGGGTGAAAATGTCTTCCGCCAGCTTTGCAGGGCCGGTGAACGCGTCCACGCCCAAATGAACGGCGGTGCCGATGCCTTGACCTCGTAGCTGCGCCATGGTGTCCACAAAGCGTGGATTGGGCCGCTCCAACGGATAGTGGGGCACCTCGATGATCAGGTGACGTCGCGTAATGCTGAATTCCTGCATCAGCAGGCCGATCGATGCCGGCATGGTGCCGTCCAACAGATCGCTCAACAACACATTGACGCCGACCGAAAAATCGATGCCCTGGCGTTGTGCCATCATGCATGCTTCCGATGCTTCCCGCAGCACGTAGCGGGTCAGTTCGCCGGTGCGTCCCAGCCGATCCAGTTGCGGCAGGAAAAGTGCCGGCTTGAGGACGCCGTAATCCGGGTGATTCCAACGCACCACGGCTTCCGCCGCCAGGACATCGGGAGAAGTAAGGGAAATGATGGGTTGGTAGAAGAGTTCGAAACGCTTATTCTGAAACCCGTCATCGAAATCTTGATTGGTAAGCTGCATGTATTTGCGTCCAATCGACTGATGATCACGCACACTCGATCTTTCTGCGATCGGCCCTCAGCGTAACAGGAAGGCGTTAACAGAAAGCGCAAGGCTGCCGGTCGGGAAGTGTGAACAAAAAGCTAAAGAACAACCAAACTCCGGGGGAAGGTCTCGACCATGTCACAAAAAGAACCAGCAAAGCCGGTGCCGTCCGCAACCGTACTCATCTTGAGGGATGGCGAGGGACCGGCGCCCCTCGAGGTCTTCATGGTGGTGCGCCATCACCAAATCGATTTCGCCTCCGGCGCTTTGGTGTTCCCCGGCGGCAAGGCCGACCCGTCCGACTTCGATGCCGCATGGAAACAGCATGTGCGCCATGCGGCTGAATTCGACGATTACCATTTAGCGATGCGCGTGGCCGCCATTCGGGAAGCGTTCGAGGAATCCGGCATTCTGTTGGCCCGTAATCCGAAGACGGAGGAACTGATCGGGGCCGAACAATTGGCGTCCTATGCCGCGCAGCGTGACGCGTTGAATGCGGACAAGCTCGATTTTCTGGATTTTATCCGGGGCGAGGGCCTGACATTGGCGTCGCACCAAATGCAGCCTTTCGCCCATTGGATCACACCGAAAATGATGCCCAAACGGTTCGACACCCATTTCTTTTTGGCGGCCTGGCCGACAGGCCAAATGGGGGCGCATGATGGCGGTGAATCGGTGGATTCGGTTTGGATCTCGCCGCGGCAGGCGCTTCAGGAAGCCGATGACGGCAAGCGGACAATTATTTTCCCGACACGGATGAATTTGGAAATGCTGGCGCAAAGCACAACGGTGGCGGAAGCGTTTGAAGCGGCTAAAAACCGCACGATCGTCACCGTGGAACCGCGCTTAGACGATCGTGACGGCAAGGCTGTGCTGTGCATTCCCGCCGAAGCCGGCTACAGCGTGACCGAGCAGCCGGTGGATCAAATGAATTAGAGCGGCGGGCAGTCAGCTCGCGGCGGCCAGTTTCGTCTCGACGAAGGTTTCAAGGTTGTCGGCGATTTCTTTGCCGACCGGGTCGTCCGCTTGCTTGATGCCGCCCTGGATGATGGCGCGGATGGCGTCCACATGGGCGTTGATCAAATCTAACGACGGGTCTTGATCGACCACTTTCTCGGTCAGTTTGGACAATGTGCCGGCGACACGGGCGGCCAGCGGATAGCCATAGGTGGAGCTGGACCCCTTAAGGTCATGGGCCACCACATGCAGGGCCTCCAGCGCTACGTCCGTAAGGCCGTCGTCTACAGCGTTGCGGCGGGCATCTAACAGACGGACAAGTTCGTCTTGCATCCATGCATCGAAGTTTTCCGAAAGGCCTTGCATGGCCTCTTCGCCGCGTTTGATTAGATCTGCTGAATCTAGGGTCATGGTTTTCTTCGTGCTCGTCATGGGAAGAATCCGTTGCCATATGTGAGCGAGTGATTGTTCCCGGTTACGCCATCTCCTGTGTGATGTCGCGCGGGTATGTTCTGATTGTGCCCCCGATCGCGTCACCAGACCGATGACCAGTATGGGCGAATTCGCCTTAATTTTGGCTAAAGCGCTAACGGAAGGTGACGTCCCCGCAAAAAGTACCGGTTTTAGCGGGCGGTTAGATATTTGTTCACCATACTGAATACCAGCGGCGCGCCGACAATCACCATCATAATGCGCAGCACATGCATGGTGGAGACGAAGGCGGTATCGACACCCGTGGACAAGGCTATGAGGGACATTTCAGTGAGGCCGCCGGGAACGAAGGACAGCAGAATGGCTTGCTCGTCCAGGGCGACCACCGGCGCGATCAGCAAGGCGGCCGCCACCGCCGCCAAGATCATCACCAGCCCGGACGCGAAGGCCAGGCCGGCCGCTTTGCGCAAGAAGGGCCATGACGTGCCGGAAAACCGGCAGCCAATCGCCGCGCCCACGACAATCTGGGCCACGGCGATCAGTTCGTTGGGCGGTGCGCTGGCGGATATGCCCATGAGATGAACGATGGCACTCAAGGTCATCGGACCGATCAGGGCGGTGGCGGGCAGGGGCATGGGGCGAAAGATCAGGAAGCCGAGCACCGCGCAACTGGCCAGCACCGCCGTATCGAACCAGCCGATACCTAACACGCTTTCACCGGCCGGCGGCAGGGCGGGCACGTCGTAGCCCAACACCAAGCGGAAATAGAAGGGGATGATGCTGACCACCAACAAAATGCGGGTTGCGTGCACCAGCGTAATGATGCGCACATCGCCGCCCGCGGCTTCGCCGACAATCGCCATTTCGCTGATGCCGCCGGGCGTGCTGGCGAAATAGGCGGTGATCGGGTCCAGGCGGCCCCATTTCAGGAACAGCCAGAAGCACAGCGCATTGGTGATGACGATAAAGACGATGAGCAGGATTACGAAAACGATCCATCCGGGGATTTGAGAGGCCAGCTCAGGCGTGAAGGCGGCCCCCAGCAACACGCCCAATATCGTAATCATGCAAAGGCGGAGATTGGGGGGAATGGCCATCTCCCGGCCCGAAATGGTGAGCACGGTGGTCGCCATCATCGCCCCCAGCATCCACGCCAAGGGAGCGCCGATATAGGCAAACAGCGCGCCGCCCGCCGTGGCGATCAGGAGCGTGGTGGCCGATGTTCGCCAAGGCGTCGAAGGATCTGTGTCGTCAGTAGACAAACTGTTCCGCGAGGATACGTTCGTCCAAATTGTGGCCCGCGTCGAATAGCATTTGAATGGAGATGGACCGGTCTTCCGTGGCATCCACGCGGATGACATTGCGGAATTCCGTGTAATCGGCCACGGCGCTCACCGGGCGTTTTTCCGCTTCGAGAATTTCAAAGCGCACCCTGGCACGCCGAGGCAATAGGGCGCCACGCCACCGCCGCGGGCGAAACGCGCTGATCGGCGTGAGCGCCAGCAAGGCCGCATCGATGGGCAAATCGGTCCGTGCGCCGACAGATTATAGGCCGTGCTGCCGGCAGGCGTCGAAATCAGAATGCCGTCGCAAATCAGTTCCGACATGCGCTCTCGGTCATCGACAATAATGCGGATCTTGGCCGCTTGCCGTGTTTCCCGCAGCAGCGAAACCTCGTTTATGGCCAGCGCTTCATGGCTGCGGTTGTCGGCGGTGGTGGCGTTCATGCGCAGCGGATGGATGATCGCGGTTTCTGCTTTGTCCAGGCGCTCCGACAGATTGTCCACACTGTATTCGTTCATCAAAAAGCCGACCGAGCCACGGTTCATCCCATAAATCGGGATTTTCCGGTCCATGTTTTCATGCAGGGTTTGCAGCATGCAGCCGTCCCCCCCCAGCGTGACGATCACGTCCGCGTTTTCGACAGGCGCGTTGCCGAACCGCTCGGTCAGCTCGTTCAGGGCATTCTGGGCCTCCGGCACAGGGCTGGCGGTGAAATGGATGCGGCTAAAGCGGGTCGACGTCATTGGCGCAGACCTTGCGCCAGGGAGAAAGGCGGCTGAGAAATCATGCGAATCTTATATCCCGCGCTCTAGATCCGGTCCAGCAGGGCGGATCGGGCATCGCCATTGCCAATTCCGGTGCCGGTCTGCTCAGATAGGGCAAACCAACCGGGGAACCACCATGATCCGAGCATCTTTGTTTTCATTTATCTTTCTCATCGCGGTCGGCGCCGCCCCCATGGCATGGGCACAGGACGATGCCGAGGCCGAGGAGAAAAAACCCTCTCACGAGGGTTATTACTATCCGGCGATCACCAGCAAAGAAGTCTATGTGGCGCGGGCGCGCCAAAACCCGGATGTGGCGCGCCAGAGCCGCATTCGCTTTGTGACCGAGCTGACCGCGTTGCAATCCCGCGCCGCCTATGCGCCTCAATATGCCGTTTTCGCAAAAGGCTCCGACGCCCAAAAGCTGATCATCGTGGCGCTGAATGACGACGTGTTCGGCTCCCTTTACCGGGCGCGGGGCGTTCTGGCGCAACTCACGGCATTTTCCCGGCGCACGCCGTTCTTCATCGAAAACAATGTGGACGACATATTCACGTTCTTCGATCTGCTACGCTATCTGGGATTTGAGCGGCTCACCATCTCGGATGGCAAGTCGTTTTCTCACCAGGTGGATTTCGAATAAGAGGTAGCCCAAACTTTGGTGCCACTAGCCGCCGGTTACCGACATGTGGCGTTTGACGGCCGGTTTGTTCTGACGGCGGTCGATGATGAAATCGTGGCCCTTGGGTTTGCGGCCGATTGCTTCGTCAATGGCCTGCATCAGCAGATCATTGTCGTCGCTCGCCCGTAAGGGTGCACGTAAATCGGCGGCGTCTTCCTGGCCCAGGCACATATAGAGCGTGCCGGTGCAGGTGAGCCGCACCCGGTTGCAGCTTTCGCAGAAATTGTGGGTGAGCGGCGTGATAAAGCCCAAACGGCCGCCGGTTTCTTCCACGCGAACATAGCGGGCCGGTCCGCCGGTGCGGTCAGGCAGGTCCGTCAGCGTCCAATACTGGTTCAGCTCCCCGCGCACGGCGGAAAGGGGCAGGTATTGGTCCGTCCGGTCGCCGTCAATATCGCCGAGCGGCATGGTTTCGATCAGGGTGAAATCCATCCCCCGCTCATGCGCCCAGGTGACCATCTGGGGAATTTCGTGTGCGTTCACACCCTTCAGGGCCACCGCGTTGATTTTGATCTTCAAACCGGCGTCTTGGGCGGCGTCGATCCCGTCGAGGACTTGGTCCAAGCGGCCCCAGCGCGTAATCTCCTTGAAGCGGTCGGGGTCCAGCGTGTCGACCGACACGTTGAGCCGCCGGACACCGGCGGCGTATAAATCCTTGGCGTATTTGCGAAGCTGGCTGCCATTGGTGGTGAGCGTAAGTTCTTCCAGGTCGCCGGTATCCAGATGGCGCCCCAGGCTTTCGATCAGGGTCAGAATGCCCTTGCGGACCAGGGGCTCGCCCCCGGTCAACCGCAACTTCTTCACCCCGCGGCGCACGAAAGCGGAGCACAGGCGATCCAGCTCCTCCAGTGTCAGCACTTCCTTTTTCGGCAGAAAGGTCATGTCTTCCGCCATACAGTAGACACAGCGGAAATCGCAGCGGTCGGTCACAGACACCCGCAGATAGGTCACGTGACGGCCGAAAGGGTCGATCAGTTCATCGTCCGATACGGACATCGACGGATTTGTCACGGTGGTGTCGGCCATTTGCGCCTCTTGGTTGCTGATCGATCAAATTAATCGGTTGGCCCCGAAATTCAACGTCTTCCGCCGTCTTCGTCTTTGCAAATTGCGCAACGGCATGTGCATGATAGCGCTTGGAGATCACTTTAAGTGAATCGATATGCTCATAAAAAACAGAGGGTTAAATGATAAAACTCACTTTTTGCCTTAGGCGAAAACCCGGCCTGTCGCTGGAGGAGTTCCAGGATTATTGGCGGAATAATCATGCGCCACTGGTGGCCAAGCACAAAGACGTGCTCGGCATCCGCCGCTACGTGCAATGTCACGCGCGGCCTTCCGATGCAGACATGCCGCTCCGCGCATCGCGGGCGTCGTCCCTGGAAGATGCGCCGGCCACCTATGACGGGGTCGCCGAACTTTGGTTCGACAGTTTCGAGGCGCTCGCTGCCAACGGGGACAATGAAGCCGCGCGGGAAGCGGGGCGTGTTCTGCTGGAAGACGAACGTAAGTTTATCGATCTCGAAAACTCGCCCCTTTGGTTCGGCGAAGAAAATGTGGTGATCGGTTAGGCCGTTATCCGGAAGATCCTTGAGCCTGTAGCTCGGCCAACAAGTCATCCATGATGGCATAACCGCTTTCCCAACCGCCGCCGAAGCCTTCCATCATTTGCGCGAAGCAGTCGATTTCGGCTGATGATGCATTGAACGGAGTCCAGACAAGCCGCACGGCCGTGGTGTCGCCGCGATCGTCGAAGGTCACGGTGGTGAGCAGCACGCGCGGCCAGTCGTGCATGCGTGGATTTGAGATGACATCCCAATTGGCGTCCGTAGACGAATGATGCCAAACGAGTTTTTCTTCCGGCACGACTTCTGTGAATTCCATGCGGCTAAGGTCGGACATGCCGCTCATCTTCATTTCGTTGAGCCAAACGCCGCCGGGCTTCAGCTCGAATTTGTGAATGACCGTTTCCACATTGGGGCCGTACCAGCGCGCCAGCAGGTCGGGTTGGGTCCACGCTTTCCACACCAGGGGACGGGGGGCATTGAACACGCGGTCCAAGACATATTCAGGCAAGTCACTCATCTGCTGTTCCCTTCGCGTTTATCTTCTTCATCTGTTGGAGCACGTCATCCAGCTGGTCGAAGCTGCCGCCCCAGAAGGCTTTGAATTCGGCGAGCCAATCGACAGCGGGGACCAAGTTTTCGGCTTTGAGCTTTGCGGGCCGGCGCTGTTCGTCTACCCCCCGCTCAATCAAGCCGGCGCGCTCCAGCACTTTGAGGTGTTTGGAGACCGCTGGCTGACTCATCTGGAAAGGAGCGGCCAGTTCGCCCACCGAGGCTTCGCCCTCCGCCAATCGTGACAGGATGGCACGCCGGGTGGGATCAGCCAGGGCCGCAAACACCGCATCCAGATTTGGTCCGCCACCCATATAACCAATTTGTTCCATAACTATATGGTTATATAAAAGATAGGGCCTGTCAATACGCGACGCGCTTCATGGTTCCTGTTTCAGCCAGAGCTTTAGCAGGCTGCTGAAAAAGTCATGGACTTGGGAATCCATGGTTCGAGACGGCGCTATCGCGCCTCCTCACCATGAGGTTTTTGTTTGTTTTCCTCATCCTGAGGAGGGTCGACAGGCCCGTCTCGAAGGATGAAAATGACTTTTTCAGCAGCCTGCTAGAGTGTTTCATGGCCCCCCAGACGCTTTGACTAAGATCAACGCGCCAGCGCGCCCACCGGGCTATGGCTGGCCCGACCACATGACGGGGCGGATGAACCATGCTCACCCGGCGCACATTCCTGAGAAGCGCCGCCATCGCGGGGGTGATGGCGCCTGCGGCTGCCTGTTCGGGGAGCAACGATATGGATGCCTATCACGAGGCCGCCGCACGCCTGCGGGAAGTCCTGTCTGACGATCCCAGCTTGGTGGACTTTGTGCGCTGCGCCACCTTGGCAGCCAACAGTCACAACACCCAGCCCTGGCACTTCGCCCTGCGCCAGGGGGGCGTCTCCATTACGCCCGATTTTTCCCGACGCACCCCGGCTGTCGATCCGGACGATCATCATCTGTACGTTACGCTCGGCTGTGCCGCCGAAAACCTGTTGATCGCGGCCGCCGCCCACGGCCGGTCCGGCGCCGTGGCATTTGACGGGACGGGAGACGGCCGGATCGACATCGATCTGGCACCAGGGCCGGCGCAATCGGACGGCCTGTATGACGCCATATTTCAACGTCAATCCACCCGGTCCGTTTATGACGGGCGCACCGTGCCCCGGGACGATCTCACACAACTTGAGAACGCGGCCCGTCTGGAGGGCGTTTCCGTTTATCTGATCACCGAGGCGCAGCGCCGTCAGCAAGTGCTCGATTTTATCATCGAGGGCAATACGGCGCAGGTCAATGATCCCGAATTCGTCCGTGAGCTGAAAGAATGGATTCGCTTCAACCCGTCAACGGCCCTGCGCACCGGCGACGGCCTGTTTAGTGGCGGGTCGGGCAACCCCAGCCTGCCCACCTGGCTTGGGCGGCGCGCCTTCGGCTTTTTCTTCACGGCCGATGGGGAGAACGACAAATACCGTGCGCAGCTCAATTCCTCGGCGGGCCTTGCCATCTTTTGTGGCGATCGGCAGGACAAACACCATTGGGTTCAAGTCGGCCGTGCCTTCGAGCGATTTGCGTTGACGGCAACGGCCTTGGGTATTCGTCATGCCCATGTTAATCAGCCGATCGAGGTCGCGCCGGTACGCGATGCGTTCACCGACTGGCTGGGACTGGGCGGCAAGGTGCCCGACCTGGTGGTACGTTTCGGTTATGCGCCGGCTATGCCCATGTCGCTGCGGCGCCCCCTTGCCGATGTGGTGACACCCGCCACCGCGCGCACTTAACCGGACGAAGACAAGGACAACCATGACGGTCCACGGCACCATCGTTTGGCATGATTACTTCACCAACAGCATGCGCGTGGCCAAGCGGTTCTATGCGCATCTGTTCGGCTGGACCTATCACGAGGAGCATGCCACCAAATTCGCTTGGACCGGCGGCGAAGCCGACTATCCGCTGATCATGAAAGACGGCCAAGCCCATGGCGGATTTGTAAACCCCCGCGAGACGGTCGCCTCTCATTGGCGGGCCTATGTAGCGGTGAACGATGTGGATCAGGCGGCGGATCAGGCCGCCAATTTGGGGGCAACCATCGAGGCCGCCCCCTTCGACGTGCCCGGCGTGGGGCGGGTATCCGTGATCCACGACCGGCAAGGCGCCGTGATTTGCGTGTTCAAACGCAGCCATGAATTTCCGCCGCCCACGGGCACATTCCTGTGGAACGATTTGTTCACGCCGGATGCAACGGACGCCATGGCATTCTATGGATCGATGTTCGGGTGGCGCGCCTGCA
>JANQMY010000415.1 GCA_028279895.1 Alphaproteobacteria bacterium | reverse complement strand
GAACCGCTTTGCTCATGGGATGCGTAATAGGCGCTGGCGGTCAGTTCCCATACATTGCCGATCATGTCGTAAAGACCGAAGGCATTGGGTTCGAAACAGCCCACTGGGGCTCGGGCCAGGAAACCGTCTTCAGCGGTGTTGGTGAAAGGGAAGAAACCCTGCCACGTATTGGCCATGGCCTTGCCCTGCGGTGTGAGCTCGTTTCCCCACGGATGATCCGTATCGTTGGCGCCTGCGCGGGCGGCATATTCCCACTGGAGCTCCGACGGCAAATTCCGGCCGGCCCAATCGGCATAGGCGCGGGCATCGGCCAGCGAAACCTGAACCACCGGATCGTTGTCACGGCCTTGAATAGAGCTGTTTGGTCCTTCGGGGTGTTGCCAGTCGGCGCCCTCTACAAAGTGCCAGCTACCTGTCCTGTCGAACGAGAACACGTAGGACCCATTGCTTGGGAAGCCAAGCTCAGTGGCGCGTTCCGCATTGGTTACATAGCCCGTCGCTGCGACGAATTCCGCGAACTGGGCGTTGGTGACTTCGTGCCGGTCGATCCAAAATCCCGAATGCTGGGTGGTGCGGGCAGGGCGTTCTTCCACATATCCCCGGTCCGACCCCATTTGGCCACTGCCGCCGGGAATCCAGACTTGTTCTTTCTCGGATGTCGTGGGGGCAATGGCGCAATGCGCGATCGTTTCGTCGGTGTCGGACACGGGCGACCATATTGTCCAGCCCACCAGCCCCACCGCCGCAATGGCTGCGGCCGTCAACAACACGCGCGATAACATCGAAAGGTCCAACACGGTGCCAGGAGACAATGAATTTCAGTTATTGTCTAGGTTGACCGCCTATTCCGCGGCGGGGCGGCTGCGGCCGTCGAAAACGTCGAATTCGTGGGCGATGAAACGGTCGATCATGATACGCCACACAGCTTCCGCAACGTCGGCGGACAGCCCTTTTTCTTGCGCTTCCGCAAGCACTTTGGCCACCACGTCTTCAATGCGCGCTTCGTCTCGGACCGTGTCGCGTGCGGGCTTAATGTGGCCGGCACGCTCGATATAGGTTTGCCGCTCGGCCAGTAACTCGACAAGGACACGGTCCAGCCGGTCGATTTCGCGCCGCACATCCGCCATCGTTTCGCATTGATCGGCCGGAGTCCCCTTTGTGGGACGATCTGACAATGCCCGTTCGGTCATGATACCTTCGAATGACACAGGTCAAAGAAACAGGGTCGATTTGAGCCCTTATGTGGCATTTCTAGGCTGCCCTGCCAATGGACCGTGGCAAAGTACCGCAAAATCGCGTCATAATCGTGGCGGTCGGGATGGAAACCGTTCCCAAATTGTTGAAGAGGCTCTGAACAAGACCATGGGATTCTACGAAAGAAGAATATTGCCCTTCATGCTGAACGCGGCAATGAAGCAAAAACCAATCCGTTATCAGCGCAAAAAGGTGGTGCCCCACGCGGAAGGACGCATTCTCGAAATCGGCATCGGCTCCGGCCTCAATCTGAGCTACTACGACCCGGCCAAAGTCGAAAAGGTTTGGGGGCTCGATCCGTCGGCGGAGCTTCGGGTCTATGCGGAACAGGAAGCGGCGCAAGTTCCCTTCGATGTGGAATTCATCGGCTTGGAAGCGGAGAATATTCCGCTGGAAGATGCCAGCATGGATACGGTGCTCATGACCTACACACTATGCACCATCCCCGATGCGGTGACGGCACTGCATGGCATGCGCCGTGTGTTAAAGCCCGGCGGCAAGCTGATCTTTTGCGAACATGGTCAGGCGCCGGATGAATCCGTACGGCGATGGCAAGACCGCATCAATCCGATCTGGAAACGGATCGCCGGCGGATGCAACCTCAACCGGAAAATCCCGGAGCTGATCGAGGAGGGTGGTTTTAAAGTCCAGGACATGGACACTATGTACATTCCGGGACCACGGCCGATGACATTCAACTATTGGGGCAGCGCCACCTAGCGCGCCGTTGGCCAGGTTATGTTGCGTTGGCTTGTCGGTATTGTTTTCGGGATCGTGCTGTTGGGTGCGGCCCTTATCGGCGTGGCTGTGTGGAAGCCGGTAGAAACCTCCCGCGTGATTTGGCCCTATGTGGAAGATGTCATGTTGCGCGCGCCCTTTGTGGGCGTCACCACCGATGGCACACCGCGGGAAGGCCTGTTTCCGCTGCGCGCAACGGGTGTCAGCACTGCGCCGGTGGTGGCCGCAGCAAACGCGTTTATCGACTCGCTGTCTGCGGAACAACGCGGCCGACTGTTGTTTCCGGTCGACGATTTGGAATGGCGCCGCTGGGCCAATATTCATCTAAGTACGCGACAAGGTGTGGGCCTGCTGGAGATGACCGAGGCGCAATCCGCGGCAGCGTTCGATCTGTTGGCGGAAAGTTTGAGCCCCGATGGATTCGAAACGGCCGTCAATATCATGCGATTGGAAGGCCATTTGGCCGATTTACTGGGTAACCCGCCGGCTTACGGCGAAAAGCGCTATTGGTTTACGGTGATGGGCACCCCGTCGCCGACGCAGCCATGGGGTTGGCAAATTGACGGCCATCATTTGGTGATCAATTTCTTTGTGCTGGGGGACCAGGTGGTGATGACACCAACCTTTATGGGGTCCGAACCGCCGATTGCCCGGTCGGGCCGCTATGAAGGCATTGCCGTGTTGCAGAGCGAAACGCAGGCCGGTCTCGATTTCGTCAATGGCCTAACGCCGGCACAAAAAGCTGAAGCGATCATCAGTAGACAGAAAATAGACAATAACAATTATGGTGAGTTGTTCAGCGACAATGCGGTGGTGCCTGTGGAAGGGATCAAGCTTGCGGAGCTTAGCGATGTCCAACAAAGCGAAGCACGTCAGCTCATCCGGTTGTTTGTGGGCAAAATGCGTGCGGGTCATGCCGCCCACAAAATGACGGAAATTCTGCGCCATTGGGACGAAACCACTTTCGCATGGGTCGGCGCCACCGATGCGGATGCAGTTTTCTACTATCGCATCCAAAGCCCCGTGATTCTGATTGAGTTCGATCATCAAAAGCCCGTCGCATTGCCGGGGCCTGATCAACCCACCCGTGAGCATGTGCATACCGTCGTCCGCACGCCGAACGGGAATGATTACGGTAAGGACCTCCTGCGTCAGCACTTGCAGCGCCACGTGCATTAGATTGAAGCTCAGAGGCCGTCGCAACACACTGCCACCTCTAACAAGGAAGAAGAATCTATGCCCCATATCGGCCCTGACGTGACACTCGACAGCCCGGCCTTCGTTCACGACACGGCGCTCATTCACGGCAAGGTTCATATTGCTGAAGGGGCATCCGTGTGGCCCTATGTGGTGATGCGCTCGGAAATGTACGAGATCCGCATCGGTGCGCGCACCAACATCCAAGACTTTGTCATGATCCATGTGGGCAATCACACACCGACCCTGGTGGGAGCGGAATGCTCCATCACCCACCACGTCACGCTCCATGGCTGCGAGATCGGCGACCGGTGTTTGATCGGCATTAACGCGACCATCATGGATGGCGCGCGCATCGGGGCCAATTCCATTGTGGCCGGTCACGCCATTGTGCGGGAAGGGGCGGAGTTTCCCGAGAACTCGGTGATTGCCGGTGTGCCCGCCAAGCTGGTGACCACCCGCGACAATGGGGACGCCAACGCCCGCAATGCGCGCTTCTATCACCGCATCGCGCTTAATTACACTGAGGGAATTGAACGGCTGAGCCCCGATCAGATAAAGGCTTTGGCGGCGGAATGAACGAATAGCGGAGGACGAGATGCCGGAACGGCGCCCAAGCTGCGAATGTTGCGTTTCTTGACTGAACGACCTCATATGTTCCTTCGTCATCCCAGGGCGAGCGAAGCAAGCTCCTGGGATCCAGGGGCACTTGGAACAACAGCGCGTTTGACGTTTGTGCCCTGGCATGACGAGGGTGGTATATGACTGCCGGCACCCTAAAAATCTACGCTCCCGTGATTTCCACCTATGGCCGGATTGCCGCCATGACGGCCGCGGAGGCCGGGCTGGCCTGGGACATCGTGCCGACCCATGCGGCGGCAGAAGAGCATCGTGCGCGCCACCCTTTCCAAAAGACGCCGGCAGCCGAAATCGACGGCCATACGCTCTACGAAACCATCGCCATCTGCCAATATGTGAACGATGTCTATGGCCAGGGGGCGCTTCAGCCAACGGAACCGCTGGCGCGTGCTCATATGGCCCAATGGATTTCCGTGGCCAATGCTTATGTGTTTCCCACCACGGAACACGGGCTGGTTCTGCCGCGCTTGGTGGTGCCGATGATGGGCGGTACCCCCCGCGAGGATCTGATCGAAAAGGCCCTTCCCACCATCGCCTATCAGATGACGCTGGTGAGTAACCGGCTGGAAGAAAGCCATTACCTGGCGGGTAATCGATTTTCTCTCGCGGATGTCTTTATGTTCTGCATCCTGCGGGCCGTTCAAATGACGCCTGAAGGGCGAATGATTTTTGACCGGCTTTTGCCGCTGAAGAAATGGATCAATGGAATCGCCCGGCGCGACAGCGCCGCGCAGACCCGTTGGACCACGGAAGATGTGCTTGATCAGTGAGCGGTGCGAATATGACCGCTTTTAGAGATATGTTTGTGTCATCAACTCATTTGTTTATGTGCGAGTCGCGCATTGATTATGACGATAATTTTTCGCATGACGGCGGAGACGG
>JANQMY010000405.1 GCA_028279895.1 Alphaproteobacteria bacterium | reverse complement strand
GGACCGGCGCAGCTCGGCGACCTGGGCTTGTGTGTAGCCGCCATTGATCCCTACAAGAATCGCAGCCCGCAGCGTCGGGCGCGCCCGTTCCAGCATCTTGCGAATCTCATCGGCCGCGTAGACCTGCCGCCCGTGGCTGCGCCGCTTCTTGCGGACCTGCTTCTTGCTCGCACCCTTGAAAGCTCCCATTTTTGGCGCGTCCACGATATCGAAGTCGTCAGCCCACTTGAAAGCCATCTTGGTAACGCGCACCGCGTGACTGAACACGACGGGCGATGAGCCGTATTTCTTGTAGAGCGCCCGGCGTAGCTCCGTGAAGCGGACCGGCTTGAGCGATGATACGGCGGTCGTCTTGCCGAGCGATTCCACGACGAACCGGGCGCGGGTGCGGTAATCCCGCCATGTCCGCATCTTGATGTGCCCGGCGTTGGCGTCTTTCAACCTCTCATCTAACCATAGATTGAACAGATCGCCTACGGTGATATTGTCGGCGGGCGGGATGTCCTCGCCGCGTGTGATGTAGGGCCACTCGTGCTCAAACTGCTTGAGCGCCGCCTCGGGCTCGCCGCCGAAATAGTAGCGGGTGCACTGATGGCTTTTGTAGAATGACTTGTTCGATTTGTTGTAGGACAGCGGGAAGTCGGGGTCTGCGGCGATGGCCGGGTGTGTCGCCCGCCGCTGGCCCTTCTTCGGCCGTCCCATCGGTGTAGACTTTGCCGTCATGCGAACCTCCCTGATAGGCCAGAATCAGGGTACCAAGTGCAGGAAGGAAGTGCAAGCCATTATTTGAGAAATGTTGAAAACCCCGTAAAAACAAGCAATAGCCCCCGTAGCTCAACTGGATAGAGCAGCGCACTTCTAATGCGGAAAGGCTGATAAAAATATCGCGCTTTTTCTTGTTATACAAGCAGTTATGGTGGACCGGCCAAGCGCCGAAAGATACAATAAGTGCCGCTTTACTACACTCAAAAGTGCAAATGCACTTGTTTGGGGACAACCACATGACCAAGCCTCGTCGTCCATCAAAGTATCCCGGTTCGTTCCGCTGGCTGGTCGTGCAACTGGTCGGCCTGCTGCTCGTGGCCGCCAGCCTAGTGATGCCCCTGTACGGCTGGCGGGCCGCTACGATCGTGACCTTCTTGGTGGGCGCCGCTTTATTGTTCTTCGGCGCTTTACACACCTGGGCAATCAAGCAGGTTTGGTATGAAGACTAGCGCGTGCCTTGTTGGCACCTTGACCCGGCAGTCAATGGACATATGCGGAACACTTCCGGTTGTGTCTCCATCAGCCCATGCACGATCCGTGCAGCAAACAAGCATCACAGAAAACCCCCCAGGGCCCGTATGCCAAGGGGGGCGACGAACAAGCTAGATCCTCGGTGCTTCACACTCAGGGAGTATTACGATCACGCGGCTACTGTGATGGCTGGGGTACCACTACACTGAGCGCCCGAACAGGGACCACCGCTAAAAGTGTGCGTGCCCGATACCTTGCCGGTGTCAGAATTGCAAGCGAATCCCGTCGTTACTTCGCCCCACACGTCGAGCGATACCTGATCTAAGGCTATGACCCATTGTCCGGCCAGCGCGTTGATCGAACAGAAGCCAAGCGTGACGTCTTTTTTGATGTAATAGAGCGTGACGTTGGGCGTTCCGATCCCGGCGTTTTTCCAAATCCACTGGCAAAAATCGCTCGTGTCAGAGAACGAACTGTAGGTGTGTGTCGTGTTGTAAGCCGTGCAGCTTCCCCCAGCGCCACTTACGACGGCGTTCTCGGGGGCGGAGCCGCTGCCGTTTGGGTTGCAGGGGCGGCAGGGGTTACAGCAGCAGTAGATACCCATGTTTGCCACTAGGCACACTCCCCATCAACAACGTTGCCGTACTGCACGCGGTACTCATAGCTGCCCGCGCTGATCTCGTAGCGACGTACCCACACCACCGGCGACCCAAGGATTGACTTAACTTCCAGGTTTTCATTGTCGGTGAAAATCTGTCCGCTCAAATCAATGCTGTTGCCCTGCACGCCGGAACCGCTGTTGTTGTCCTCAATGCTGTTGCGCACGCCCGTCAGTGACCGGCCGTTGGCAAGGTCTGCATAGCCCCCCGCAATCGGCACCTGCTCGGTAATCGCGTAGGTCCATATATTTGTGGTGTCATCGGTTGCTGTGCCGACCAGGCCCCAGAAGCCCTCCGCCGACCGCCCATCAAAATTCAAATCCAGCAGCCGGATCTGGTTGCCGTCTGAGTCCTCGGCACCGTTGCGCGGGACAGATGCAGCCCATATCACGGACGACTCGGCAACATATGGCGGGTACACACCCCAGCGCTCTTCACCACCTCTAAAGCTCGGCGGCTTGGCAATTTTGTATTCCTTTTCAAGCGCTGTCTCAGTTTGCGAGTCGTAGGGAACGCAGACCACGTAATCGTTTTCCTCGGACTTCACGCGGAACTGGCGGGGTCGCCAGTTAGTATTCGCGCCGTTCTCTCCACCCGAATCCCCGCTGCCCACATACACGGACTTGTCGGTCCGCCGAACGTTATCCCCTCGGAAGTTCTGCTGCCAATTCCACATCGCGCGGATGCGTTTCGCCCAAAGACCAGAAACGGGATGTTCGTCTTCAGCCATTATCCACCCCTTAGCAGGCCGCTTAGATTTCTGTTGCTGGGGTTCTGCACCGCGCCGCGTATCAATTCAATAAATTCTTGGCGCTGTTTCTCGGCCCGCATGGCTTCTTTAGCGCGCTTCGCATCGGCTTCCTTCTGCGCGGCGGCTAGCCGCTCCATTGAAGACTGCGCGGCACCCGTTAGCAGCCGACC
>JANQMY010000492.1 GCA_028279895.1 Alphaproteobacteria bacterium | reverse complement strand
ACGCTGCGGACGCTCACCGCTGGGCAACCCGCAGGGACGGGCGCTTTTTTGCCAGGACAGTGTCGGCCGCCTCGACCGTAGCCCCACTACGCTCATCGGCGCCCTCCTTGTCCTGACAAAAAATCGCGCCGTCAGAACGATTCAATATGACCATGAAACGCTCTAACCCAGTGACAGGTTCAGGGGCGGGTGCGGCCGTTTCGCCGGCAATTGCGCGCCCGACTCTGCTTCTGTTTGCTGCGTGCACCGCCCTCACGGTTCTCTCTGGGGCCATTTGGAAGATCGCACCTGCCTTTGCTTACGGCAGTACTTTGGCGGATCACCCAACGGTGTTGTTCGTCACACTCTACGCCGCATCCGGGCTGGTTGCGTTGTCATTGGTTTGGACCCTGCCGCAGGTGGACAACACCCGGCGCGTTCTGATTGCCGCGGCGGCAATCGGAGCCGCCTTACGGCTCCTCTTCCTGGCCTCTACACCCATCTACGAAGACGATTTCTACCGCTATATGTGGGACGGCGCCGTCACGGCTCACGGCATCGATCCCTACAAATATCCGCCTGCGGATTTTGTGCCGGAAGATGACGCTCTGTCCGCCATTCTGCCGCCCGCACCCGATGACACGTCGCCGGAACAACGGACATTAAGCTTGCTTGCCGAGCAATCCGGCCGGGTGATTGAGCGTGTCAATTACCCCTACATCAAAACCCAATACCCGCTTGTGGCCCAAGGGGCTTTCGCGCTGAGCTATCTGCTGCAACCGTGGAGCCTCGAGGCTTGGCGTCTTTTGTGTTTCCTCTGCGAACTCGGCGCGCTGGCCCTGCTGATCAAGACATTACAACACCTAGGCCGATCACCCTTGTGGTGTCTGCTGTATTGGCTGAACCCGGTAGCCATCTTCGAAATCGCCAACCGCGCCCATATGGAAGCCCTTTTGCTGCCGGCGCTGGCGGGAACCTTGTATTTTCTGTCGGCACGGCGACCGCTCCTCGCAACGGCCGCGTTATCAACAGCGGTCGGAATCAAGTTTTGGCCTGCTCTGCTGTTTCCTGTGCTGTTTAGGGGGTATCTGCACAACTCCAAGGTTTTGGCGGGCATGGCCGGCGTGGCGGCTGTTATGTGCCTTGCCTTCCTGCTGCCCCAATTGCCCCATGGCGTCGAAACCAATTCAGGGCTGGTGACCTATAGCCAATCTTGGCAAACCAACAGCTTCCTCTTCACCCAAACAGAAAACCTGTTGGCCGCATTCGGCGTTGCAGATGCAGACCTCGCGACGCGCTGGCTGGTTGCCCTGTTGATCAGTGCGGCAGCACTTGCGCTCGCCATCCCGAAGCTGACCGGCCCGCTCGATGCCGCGGCGCGTATGCTGGCAGTGACGACAGTCCTATTCCTGCTCAGTCCAACCCAATATCCTTGGTATTTTCTGTGGATGCTGCCGTTTCTGGTGATCGTGCCGGTGTGGCCGCTCTTGGTTCTGCCGGTCACGCTGCCGCTCTATTTCTTGAGGTACGGTTTTGCGGAGCGCGGCGAAACGAGCTTCTTCGAGAACGTGGTGGTCCCGATCGAGTTCGGCCCCATTCTCCTTTTGCTGGGTGTATGGCTGTGGCAACACAGGCGTCAGATAAGGATGCGTCTTTATGTTCCGTGAGCTGACCGTCGCTGTGATCATTCCGGCGCGCAATGAAAGCGCGGCTCTGCCCCATGTCTTGGGTGCCATACCGGCATGGGTCGACGCGATTCTTGTCGCGGACAATGGATCGACCGACGGCACAGCACAGGTGGCCATGGCGCACGGTGCGCGGGTAGTCCATGAACCTCAAGAAGGCTATGGCCATGCCTGTATGGCCGGGATCCGACATGCCCAGGAAGCGGATGTGATCGTCTTCCTCGACGGCGACCGCAGCGATTTTCCCGAGCAAATGGCGGGTTTGGTGGCGCCCATCGCGTCGGAATCGGCAGACTTGGTCATCGGCAGCCGCAGCCTCGGCCGGCGGGAACGGGGTGCACTCACACCTCAGCAACGCTATGGCAACGCATTGGCCTGCACCCTGATCCGCTGGATTTGGGGTCACCGTTACACCGACCTGGGCCCGTTCCGAGCTGTCCGGCGCACGGCGTTGGACGCCATGAACATGCAGGAAATGACCTATGGCTGGACGGTGGAGATGCAAATCCGTGCCTTGCAATTGGGCTTCCGCGCCGCTGAGGTCCCGGTCGATTACCGGCGCCGAATCGGTGTTTCCAAGGTTTCCGGCACGGTGCGTGGGGTTTGGGGCGCCGGCACTAAAATCTTGGCGTGCATCTTCCGGTCCGCTATGCGCGATGCGCGGCGTGCCCGGCGAAGCGGGCGGCCCGACCGTAGTGAAATTAGTGTCACAAAAAACCCGTAGAAGCTCCCCGCGGTCGATTGCCACCATGTGAGTCGCGTCCGGCAACTGTCCGCGCTCCTGGGGTCTTTGCGTGAGCGTGCCATGCACACCCATGGCGACGAGGCGATCAACCCGGAGATCACCGGCAACATCGCCTATGTCGGCACCGGGGGCCGCGCTTCTTTCTCACCCTGTCACCGGTCGATCCAGATCCCCATGTCGCATTCGTGATCGTGAATACCGAGACCGACCAGCAGGTGCCCGAGGTCGTCAAACGAGTACGGCGCCACCTGCTGGAGAGCTTTCCCGGCGTGAACGCCAGGGTCAAACGCATGTGGTTGGGCGCCAACGAGCCGGCCTATGTGGAGTTTCGGCTGATCGGGACGGACAGCGA
>JANQMY010000345.1 GCA_028279895.1 Alphaproteobacteria bacterium | reverse complement strand
GGGAAGGCCCGTGGCAACACGAAGGAACACCGGTTTCCCTTTATCGCGGGTCCATTGAGCGCGGCACCACCTTGCTCACCGGCACGCCCGGCGGCGTGGTCTTTCATGCGCCCGGAATGGGGTACATCGCGATGAAAGGTATGGGGTGGCTGTTCAGCTTTTCGTTTACGTCTGAATCGCTGCTGGATTACCTGGCCGAGGCCTTAGAGCAAGACCTGAAGGAAGGCGGTACATTTCTCAAAGCCGGCGACCGTGTGGTTGCGCGCGGTACCGGGCTTGGCTCCATCGACACGCAAATCACAGCTCCGTGAACAAACGATATGAAGCCGTCGGGCCGGTAATCGCACCGTCGTGTGCTGACTTTTGAATAATGCCCATATCTGTGTCAGACTTCCATCTCACAGCGAGGATGAGGAGTTCGTTATGCGTAACCGTCAAACTTGGAAACCCATGCTGGCCGTTGTTGGCATCACGGCAGGGCTTGCCTTAATCGGCACAGCAACTGCCGATGACGAGCCGGACCAGGGGGGTGTGAAAGTTGGTGTACTGACCTGTCAGGTAGAGGGCGGGTTCGGCTACATCTTCGGATCGTCCCGAGCGATGGATTGTGTGTTTGCCAAGGGCGCCGACAAACCGGACGAATACTACACCGGTACCATCAAGAAATACGGGATCGATATCGGCTTCCGCCGTAAGGGCACGATTTTCTGGGGCGTGTTTGCACCTTCCTTCGATACGGCAGAGGGTGCCCTAGCCGGCAATTATGGCGGCGCTTCGGGTGAAGCCTCTATCGGTGCCGGCGTGGGCGCAAACGTATTGATCGGAGGCAGCAGCAACACTTTCTCGCTGCAGCCCGTCAGCGTGGTGGGCTTTACCGGCCTGAATGTGGCGGGCGGCATTGCGAGCATGTCGCTGGAACCGTCCGACGCACCGAAAAACAGTCGAGCGTCGCGCTAAACGCTAAAGCCTGCTTTGGTTACCGGTAGCTCGCGCACGCGATTGCCCGTGGCTCGCGCAATCGCCGCCGTGAGGGCCGGCGCGATGGCGGGCGTGCCCAATTCGCCGATCCCGCCCGGCTGAGGCATGTTTTCGAGAATGCTGATTTCCACCTGCGGCATTTGCCGGATATGCAGGGCGTCATAGGTGTCGAAATTGGTCTGTTCGACCACATTGTCGGTCACCGTGATTTCCTGCATGAGCGCGGCGGACAGACCGTACACAATCGCGCTTTCCGTCTGCGCCGTCATGATATCGGGATGAACCGCTTTGCCCGCATCGATGGCGCAATACACCTTGACGACCTCTAGCGCCCCGTCGTCGACGCGGATATCCACGATTTGCGCGCTGTAGCTGCCGAAGCACCAATGATAGGCAAACCCACGGCGGACTTCGTTCAGGCCCTGCCAATCGGCCATGCGCGCTACTTCGTCGATAACGCCCATCGCCACCGGGTCATGGGACAACAGGCGCCGCCGCAAATCGATCGGGTCTTCGTTTCTCGCCTGCGCGATCTCGTCCATAAAACTTTCCAGGAAAAACGCCGCATAGGAGTGCCCGACCGAGCGCCAGAACCCCGTCGGAAATTTGGGGCCGGGATCGAGATGCTCCATCCGGTAATTGGCAATGGCATACGCCTGATCGAACGTGCCTTGGGCGGCGGTGGAGTCGGGCCCGGGCAGGCCCATGCCCAAGGATCTTTGTCCGTAAGCGGAAAAAATGCCTTGATTGACGATCCGCATTTCGATTGCCTCGACCCCGTCGTCGCTCAGCGCCGCTGAGAACTGGCCCAGCGCGGCCGGCCGGTAAAAATCATGGGTGGTGTCTTCTTCCCGCGACCATACCAGCTTGACCGGCGTGCCTTTCATCTGTGCGGCTATTTTTGCGGCCTGGATCGCCAAATCCACTTCCAGGCGCCGACCAAAGCCGCCACCCAGCAAAGTTACGTTGACGTCGACATTCTCAGGGCTCAACCCCAACACATTGGCCACCATGGTTTTGGCCGAGGTGGGCACCTGAAACCCCGCCCAGACGGTGGCTTTGCCGTCTTCCACCAGCGCCGTACAATTTTGCGGTTCCAGGCAGGTATGGGCCAAGAAAGGAGCTTTATAGGTGGCCTCGACGCGTCTTTCGACGGCGGCGGCGATGACAGATTGGGCTTCGCCGTCATTGCGGAATGCGTGGCTCGTTTCGCCCGACTCCAGTAACGCCCGATAGTCGTCAAACACGGTGGCGGTGCTGATGGTGTCGGCCGGCGCCGTCCATGTGATGTCGAGCGCTTCCGCCGCCTTTTGCGAATGCCAGTAGCTGTCCGCCACCACCGCCACGGCATCGTCCAACCGCACGGTTTTCATATAACCCGGCATGGACTTGCTGGCGCTGTCATCCACCGTGGCCACCTTACCGCCCAGCGCCGGGGTGTTAATGGCGGCAGCGTAGACCATGCCGGGAAGGTCGATGTCGATGCCGAACATAGCCGTGCCGTCAACCTTACCCGGAAGATCCGGACGCGGAACACTTTGGCCGATGATTTTCCAGTCTGAACTGGGCTTGAGCGTCACATGATCGGGCACGTCGCGTTCGGCCGCGGCAGCCGCCAGCTCGGCAAAGGTGTAGGAGTCTTCCCCGTGAAACACCTGCCGGTCCCGGATGGTGAGCCGCGAGGCCCTCACACCGAACCGGTCAGCGGCCTCCGCCAAAAGCGCGTAGCGGGCCAAAGCGCCGGCCGCGCGCATGGGCTCCCACGCATCCCGCAGCGAACTGCTGCCGCCGGTCATTTGCAGGCCGAGAAATTTACCCGCCACGCGCACCACATCGCGGGTGCTTTCCGCAAGCCAGCTTTTGTCGAACGGCTTAAAGGGCAGCCCATCCAGCAACCCTTCAATGGCCCCATAGGACGCATGACCGGGCGGATGGAAGACGTTCACCTGATCCCATTCAAGATCGAGTTCTTCCGCCACCAATTGCGCCAAGGAGGTGTAAACGCCCTGTCCCATCTCCGCGCGGGGCACGGCCACCCAAACTTCATTTTCCGGTGTGATTTTGAGA
>JANQMY010000339.1 GCA_028279895.1 Alphaproteobacteria bacterium | reverse complement strand
GGTGCTGACCAAGCAGGGTGCGCAACACCGGCCACGCAATGCGGCGGTGCTTGCGGGGGCCGTGCTGCCGGACCTTTCCATCTTTGTCATGTTCTTTTGGAGCCGCATTCTGATGGGGCGGCCCGAGGAACTGGTCTGGCGTGAGATCTACTTCACCCCGTTTTGGCAAAGCATCGGCATGGTGGCGAATTCGATTCCGCTCTATGCCGCGTTGGCCCTACTGGCCTGGACGCAAAAATGGACGGTCGTGTTGGTGCTGGCTCTGTCGGCGCTTCTGCACCTATCGATGGATTTTCCCTTCCACAATGACGATGCCCATGCCCATTTTTGGCCCCTGACGACGTGGCGGTTCGAAAGCCCGTTGTCCTATTGGGACCCGGACCATTTCGGCTTGTGGGTTGCGGCGATCGAATTCGGCCTGGCGCTGGTGTTGATCACCCTGCTGTGGCGCCGCTTTCCGGGGCGTGTGCCCCGCGCCGCATTGATGCTGGCCCTGGTCGCTTATTTCGCCGTGCCGGCCTATTTCGTTTCTCAGTTGGGCATGCCCTAGACGGCCTTGATCACTTGGCACCAAGGCGCGGAAACTTGGGCGGACGCCGCTCGAGGAAGGACTGCACGCCCTCCGTGATATCGAACCGTTTCAGACTGGCTTCCATCGCGACTTGTGTTTCTTCCAAGGCCAGCTCGTATTCGATGCCCATATGGCGGTAGAGCAGGCGTTTGGAATCGGCGAGCGAGCTTGGTGCGACTGTCTCGGCCAGATTGATCACGTAGTCTTTGGCTGCTTGCACCAACTCGTCAGGTTGGACCACATATTCCACCAAACCGGTTTTAAGCGCCTCCTCCGCGCCGATCTTGCGCGAGGTCCACAGCAGGTCGAGTGCGCGCCCAGGCCCCATGAGCCGCGGCATGATCCAGCTCAGCCCGTGTTCCGCGATGAGACCCCGTTTTGAAAACACGGTCGTGAAGGCGGCCTCGGTGGAGGCAAAGCGTACGTCCGACATGGCGGGCAGCACGAACCCGCCGCCGGCCGCCACACCGTTGACGGCTGCAATGATGGGCTTCGGCACTTTCAGGAAATAGGTGAACATGCCCGGCACGTCGTTGCGTTGTGCTGTATCCTCTTGACTGGTGCTCTGACCGGCTTCCGCGGTGGCGGCCAGTACTTCCGCGTCCAGGCCGGCGCAGAAGCCGCGGCCCTCGCCGGTGATGACGATGCCGACGACGCGCTGGTCTGCCACGGACTTTTCGATGGCATCGCGGATCTCCGCCAGCATCTTATATGTGATGGCGTTCAACCGGTCGGGCCGGTTGAGACGGATGACAGCGACCGGATCGTCGACTTCAAAGATGATATCGGTGTAATCGCCTGCCATGGCCGCCTCCGCGTCTTTTAGTGTTGTAGAGAGGCAAGTATAAGCAAAGGACAGTTGTTGGCCAGGGGAGTTGCCCGCGTTCCCCTGGGCTGCAATTTGGATCAGAATAGAAACGGTGAAGCATTCTAGGGTACACCCTGTGCTTGAACTAAAAACCATGGGCGAGTTTCGTCTTCTGCAGGATGGCGAGGACATTCCCTTGCCGCCGTCGCGAAAAGTGCGCGCGCTTCTGGCCTATCTGGCGGTGACCGGGCGCCAGCATCGCCGGGCGCATCTTAGCGAGCTGTTGTGGGCCGATTCGGAAGACCCCCGGGGATCCTTGCGTTGGGCGCTGAGCCGGTTGCGTCAAGTGCTGGAGCGGCAGGCCCAGGATGATCCGCCATGGAAACTTGTGGCTGATAGGGAATTTGTGAAGCTCGAGACGGGCGACGGCCAGATCGACATTACGTCGGCACAGCGGCGTCTGCGCCGCCCCGCCGACTGCTCCGAAGCGGAGCTAATCGACACGGAACGCGATTTTCGAGGGCCTTTGTTCAGCGGGCTCGAACTGCCGGAACAGCCGGGGTTCGAAGGCTGGCGGCTGTCCGAATCGGAAGCGGCCGAACGTCTATACGGCAAATTGCTGACCGCCTTGGCCGAGCGTCTTCAGGACAGGCCGCAAGAGGCGCTGCCCTATGTGCGCAAGCGGGCAAAGCTTGAAAGTCATGATCGTCAAGCCCAGGCCGACTTACTGGAAGTGCTGCTGCGGTGTGGCCGCCGCCAAGAAGCGGAAGCCCATCTGGCCGTCGCGCGTGGGCTGTTGCGCAGCGATGGCGACGAGGCGGAGGCCTGGCTCACCGAGCAATGGCAGCGGCTTCAAGAAGACATCTCGGCCGTCATGCCGCCGGCGCCGGCATCGCAGAATGCGGCGTTGCCCCAAGAACCGGTGCGGAAGGATACCGCCGTGTTGGCGGCGGATGTTGTCGGCTTCAGCCGGCTCATGGGGGCGGATGAAACGGGCACCATCGGGGCGCTGCGGGCGCTGAAGGACCGTATCTGGGAGCCGCAAATTTCCAAGCATGACGGAAAGGTGCTGGCAAGGGCGGGGGACGGTGTGCTGGCGGGATTCAACACGCCCGAAAAGGCGGTGGCGGCGGCCATGGCCATGCAGGAAGATTTGTCATCTGCCCGCGGCGACATGCCCGCTGCGCCCATTCAGCAACGTATCGGCATCCATACCGGCCCGGTCTTGTATGTGGAAGATGACGTGTTGGGGGCGCCGCTTACCATTGCGGACGAACTGCAGAAACTATGCGAATCGGGAGGGCTTATCGTTTCGTCCGACGTCTATGCGTCTTTGGGCGAAGAGCTCCGGTCTCGCTTCGAAGCGCAAAGCGATCTCAACTTTTCGGACTTCGGCACATCGATTACGTCTTATGCCTGGTCTGCGGCTCCCTCTGCCGAGACCAAGCCTTCGGCACAAGCGCAGACGGAAACGAGAGATATTAAGCGCCCCTGTGTGGCGGTTTTGCCGTTTGCAAATTTGTCGGGTGATCCGTCCCAAGACTATATCGGACAGGGGCTGGCCGACGACCTTATTACCGAATTGACCAGGTTCCGTTGGTTCGATGTGGTCGCAAGAGATTCAAGCTTCGCCTATCAGGACCGGGCCGCCAATACCCAGCTCATCGCCACCGAATTAGATGTGGATTACATTCTTGAGGGCAGCGTGCGGATGGCCAGGCCGCGCATTCGTGTCAGTGCTCAGTTGATCGATGGAGAAACCGGCCGGCTGGTATGGACTGATACGTTCGATGGGTCCATGGACGCCATTTTCGACTTCAAAGATGAAATCACCGATCAGATTGTCGGCGCCATCGAGCCGGAGCTGGGTCATGTGGAGCGCGAACGGGCCGTCAGCAAAAACCCTGGTTCGCTCGAGATGTGGGATGTCTATCAGCGCGCCGTTTGGCACCTGACCCGCTTCAACCCCGACGATCTGGCACAGGCGGAAACCCTGTTTCAAAACGTCATCGACAAAGACCCGGATTTCCACCGGGCGCATGCTTACTCGGCGATCGTCCGATATTTGTCGGTCTTGGTGGGGGACCCCACCCATGCCGGTCCCCGTTTGGCCGAGGGTGAACGGTATGGCCGCCAAGCCGTCTCTCTCGATTTCTATGACCCTTTGGGCCATTACGCATTGGGCCTCGTTCTGATGGCCCGGCGCAAACTGTCCGATGCATTTTTCGAGTTTCAAACCGCGCTCGATCTCAATCCGCGATTCGTCTATGCCAATTTCGGCATGGCGCTTGTCCTGCGCGGCTTGAATGAACCCGGTAAGGCGGCTCAGCATTTTGAGCGGGTCATTAAGATGTCCCCACGCGACCCCATTCTTTGGAGTGCCCATTGGGGGCTTGCCTTTGCCTATCTTCTGGACGGGCAATATGAGAAGGCGGAACGCGAATGCGCTCAAGCGCGGCAATATCCAGAGACCGGGTATTGGCCGGACCTGACCCAAGCCGCCATCTTGATCGCCAAGGGCGAAGACGAGGCCGGCCGGCGGGAACTGGCGAAATGCCTCGAAACTTGGCCGGGAATCACCCGCGAGCAATTGCTGTCTCAAGCCCGGATCCTGTCGGCGGAAGGCCCGGCGTTTGACGGCTTTCTGGACATGCTGGTGGGTGCCGGACTGCCCTGTGACAGCTGACACTTTTTGACCGCGATGGTTGGCCTATATGGGCTGTGCTAAACTGTTTTTGGTCAACGAAGGTCGTCTCGGGTGCTTGAGTTACGTCTTTTGGGAAAAATGGCGTTGAGGCGCGACGGGAAGGAATTGGCGCTTCCCCCGTCGAAGAAAACGCGCGCGCTGCTGGCCTATCTTGCGGTCACGGCAAAACGTCACCGGCGCGATGATCTGTGCCGGCTGCTGTGGCATATTCCCGACGATCCGCGTGGTGCCCTGCGGTGGAGCCTGAGCAAGCTTCGGCCCTTGCTGAACGACACGGACCATGAGCGGATTTCTGCCGATCGCCAGACCGTGCAGCTCCATGCGGATGACATCCGCATCGACTTCCTGGCGTTGAGCCATGACGATACGTCCGAAGAGATCCAAGCGTCGGCGCGCGCCGTCATGGATGGCAAAGCCGTTTTTTTGGAGGGCATAGAGTTTCCGGACCTGCCGGAATTCCAAAGCTGGTTGAACGCGCAGCGCCAAGAAGCCCGCGCCAAGGCCATGGCCTCACCGAACCAGGTGCCCGTGCCTGCGGGCGGAGCGGCTCTTGCGGGCGACGTCGGGCCGGGGGGCCACCCAGCCGCCCGCCCTGGCATCCAGCGTCGCTTGTCTGCGATTTTGTCAGCGGACGTTTCAGACTACAGCCGATTGATCGGGGCCGACGAGCTCAAATCCGTCAGCGCTTTACGCATGCTGCGCAAGGAATTGTGGGAACCCACCTTTGTCGAAATGGGCGGACGTATCATTAAGGCATCGATGGACGGCATCATCGTGGAATTCGCCAGTGCCAATCAGGCCGTGGCGGCGGGCATCGCCGTTCAGGAGAAGATGGGAAACATCGCCCCAGACGATGCCTTCATGCCGCAAATCGAGCTAAGGGTGGGGGTCAATCTGGGGGACGTCCTGATCGAAGGCGACGACATCTTCGGCGACGGGGTGAACATTGCAGCCCGCCTGAAATCCTCATGTTCCGCAGGCGGATTATTGATTTCCGGCAACGTGTTCGATCAATTGGACGAGACGCAGGGGCGGCACTTCGTGTCCGACGGCGATCTTATGCTGAAGAACATTGCGCGTCCGGTAAACGTCTATCATTGGGCGGGCGGACCGCCGCCGTTTGAAAGGCCGCCCGCCCAAGTGCCGCCCACCTTGGTAGACCCGGGCAAGCCCTCCATTGCGGTGCTGCCTTTCGCAAATATGAGCGGCATTGCCGACGAGGAATATTTTGCCGACGGCATGACAGACGGCATCATCACCGCCCTGTCGTGCATGCCCTGGGTTTTCGTGATCTCACGCACCTCGAGCTTTACCTATAAGAACCAGCCCATCGACATTCGGAAAGTGGCCGAAGAACTGGGCGTGCGCTATTTGTTGGAAGGCACCGTCAGCCGCTCGCCGGACAAGGTGCGCGTGTCGTGCCAGCTCGTGGACGCGGAGACGGCGCGCTATATCTGGGCACAGCGCTTTGACCGTCCGCCAGCGGACATTTTTGAGTTGCAGGACGATGTGGCCGGACAAGTCGTGGCGATCCTGGAACCGAAACTTCGGTTGATTGAACTCGAACGGTCGCAGCGCAAACCGCTCGCCGAGCTTGAAGCCTATGACTATTACCTGAAGTCGCTGCCTTATTCCTATGGCGCGCGGGGCACCAACATTCCGGAAGCGATCAAGCATCTGGAGCAGTCGCTGGCCTGCGACCCGAACTTCGCGCCCGCCGCCGGCTTGGCCGCGTGGCTGCGCACGCAGGACTCCGCCTACTTTTCAGCCGAGGGGATCGCGGAAACCCGGCGTCTGGCCAACGTGGCCGTGGAGTATGGGGGCGACGATGCTTTCGTGCTTGCGATTTCGGCCTCTGTGGTCGGCTATTTCGAGCGCAGTTGGCCGGCGGCCCTGTCGTTGATCGACCGGGCGATCAAGCTCAACCCCAATAATCTGACCGTCTGGACCAGCAGCGGCTGGATCCGCATGTATTACGGGGATTCCGCGGCCGCCCTGGAAGATTTCGACAAAGCGGAACGGCTGAGCCCTCTCGATCCGGCAAGCTACGTGGTGCATTCAGGACGCGCATGCGCCCTGTTTCAGATGGAAGATTTCGACGGCGCCGCCAAATGGGCACGGATCGCGGCAGCCGAAAATCCTCGATTCACGGCAAGCTGGCGTATACTCGCCGCCAGTTCCGTTTATCTCGGCGACCTAGAGGGCGCGCGTCACGCGGCCGATCAGATCCTCAAACATGCACCGTTTGAGACCTTGGCGTTCATTTCAGACATTCTGCCCTACCATAAGCGTGCGATGCCGGAGCTCATCTGCAATGCGCTCCGGCAAATCGACTATCCGGCGTAACGGGCGGGACAGTTGGTTTGTGCGGTTAGGCGTCTCTGCCTATTCCGGCTTGCGGAAGCGCAGGGTGAAACGGTCGCTTTCGCCAATCTCCATATATTTGGTCTGGTCGAATGTTTCGTCTGCCGGTTCGCCACGCGGTGCGCTGCGCAACACGGGGGGCAGCGTCCAGACGCCGAACGGATGATCGGCCGTGTCTTTGGGATTGTTGTTGATGTCGGACGACCCTTCCAACACGAAACCGGCTTGTTCCGCCAGCTCGATCACCGCCGCTTCGTGAATGTAACCGCTTGAAAGTTCTGCATCCGCTTCCATCGCGGCAGGCAGACGGTGGTCCACCACGCCCAAAATGCCGCCCGGCTTTAGGGCGCGGTACATTTGCACGAAGCCTTCCGCCGCGTAGCCCCGCGGTACCCAATTGTGCACGTTGCGGAATGTCAGCACTATGTCCGCCGATCCGGCTGGGGCGATGTCGCCCACATTGGGCCCGAACACCGTGGCTGTGATCTTGCCGAACGTGTCGGGATTCTCAACGAACTTGGTTTGGAAATTGGTAACGGAGTTCCGGATGCGTTCATTGTCCGAAGCAGGGTCGAACCCGGCCGCATAGAACTTGCCCCCCTCTTTCACGAACGGTGCGATGACCTCGGTGTACCAACCGCCGCCGGGCCACACTTCAACGACGGTCATGTCGGGTTGCAATCCGAAGAAGGTCAGCGTTTCTTTCGGGTTGCGAAAGACGTCGCGTGCCGTGTTCTTTTCCTCGCGCCAGTCGCCGGCAAGAATTTCGTCAAACTTGGCAGCGTTTTTTTCTTCTTGGCTGAGTTCGGGCGGCGCGGCCGGTTCCTCCACGGCAGGCTCTGCCGTTTCCGGTGCCGGGGCTTCGACCACCTCCTCGTCTTGTCCACACGCGCCCAGCGCAAGGACGCCGGCCATTGCGAACGTTAATACTAGTTTCTGCGCAGCGGATTGCATCGATTTACCCCTCGTATTGCGGTCTTGGAATATCGTGCGAAGGTCTAGCATGACCGCAGGGGGCGGCGTCACAAAAAAATGGCGGGCTTTACGGTGGTGTGTTGCTGCCGTCACCCAGTGCGCGCTGCAGGTGAAGCGTGTCGATCCAACGGTCGAACTTGTAACCGACCGCGCAGGTGGTGCCGATCATCTCAAAACCCAGTGATTTATGGAGTTGGATGGAGGCTGTGTTCTCTTGCCCAGCAACAATGCCGATCATCTGCCGAAAATTGCCGGCGGTGCAACGGTCGATAAGCTTGGACAAAAGACGTTTTCCGGTGCCCCGGCCCGTGACGCCCGGATCCAGGTAAACCGTGTCCTCGACCGTAAAGCGGTAGGCATGCCGGGTACGGAACGGGGCTGCATAGGCAAAACCGATCACCGTGCCCTCGGCCTCTGCTACCAGGTAGGGTAACGCCTGGTTCCTAATTCCCGCCCAGCGGCGGGCCATCTCTGTCCGGTCGGGCGGTTCGATCTCGAACGTGATGACGCTGGTTCGAACATAATGCGCGTAGATCGCCGTAATGCGGTCGAAGTCCGCGTCGGTTGCGTCACGTATCTGTGCTTGTGCGGTCATCAATTTTCGGTTGCTTCGTGTTGTGAGCAGGACGGAATTGAGTACTCTGGTGCGCTGGCATCGGCTCAGCGCCTGTCTTTTCCGTGGGACATCATAATGGCTCCAATCCGGTACGGCATCATCGGCAGCGGCATGATGGGCCTGGAACACATCCGCAACATCAATCTGATTGATGGCGCCGAGGTGGTTGCGATCGCCGACCCCAACGACGAGCCCCGGGAATGGGCGAAGTTTACCCTCGAATATCATGGTGGGCCCAGCAAAGGCGTCGACGTGGCCTATTATGGCGATCACCGGGCCATGCTGGACGGCTGCGACCTGGATGCCGTGGTGGTGGCCACGCCCAATTTCACCCATCGGGCGATCGCCGACGATCTGTTGGGCACGCCGCTCCACATTCTTATGGAAAAGCCGCTCTGCACCACGCTGGAAGACAGCTTGGCCGTTCAGGCGGCGGCGGACGGTCATGGCGGTGTCATCTGGATGGGCCTCGAATACCGTTATATGCCGCCGGTCACGCGCTTTGTCGAAATGGCGCAAGCCGGCGTGGTTGGCACGCCTCATATGCTGTCCATTCGCGAGCACCGGTTTCCCTTCCTGAAGAAGGTAGAGAATTGGAACCGCTTCAACGAAAAGACCGGCGGCACCTTTGTCGAAAAGTGCTGCCACTTCTTCGACCTGATGTGTCTGATTATGGCCGACAGGCCCGTCCGCGTGTTCGGGTCGGGGGGGCAAAGCGTCAATCATAAAGACGAGTCCTATAACGGGCGGGCGCCGGACATTTTCGACAACGGCTATGTGGTGGTCGATTTCGAGGGGGGCGGCCGCGCCCTTTTGGACCTTTGCATGTTTGCCGAAGGGTCCCACAATCAGGAAGAAATTGCCCTAGTGGGCGACCGGGCAAAAATGGAAGTTGCCATTCCGGACGGTCATATTTCCGTCGCCACGCGCGAGCGTGAACGAGACCGGTTCCATGTGCCGGTGCCGCCCGACGTGCTGGATGTGGGGCAGCATCATGGTGCCACATATTATCAGCATACAGAGTTTATCGAGGCTATCCGATCCGGCAAAAAACCGAAGGTCACCATTGCGGATGGCGTATTGTCGGTGGCTATCGGTGTGGCGGCACACCGGGCGATGGATACGGGCCAGGCGGTGTACATGTCGGATTTGGGATTCTAAGATCCTCCTGAACGCTGCCTATTAAGAGCGGCGCCACAGGGAGTGACAAAGAATGGCCGACATTCTGACCGAATACGCCAAGGTTCAGGGCGACAAGCTGGCGGTCGTGGACGACCGCCCCGACGGCACCATCATCCGATGGAATTATGCGGAACTGGAAGCCAAAGCCAATCAGCTCGGCCGTGTCCTGATCGATCACGGTGTTGCACCCAAGACCAAAGTGATGTGGTGCGGACAAAACTCCGTTTGGGTGGTGGCCTGCATGCAGGCCTGCCGGAAGATCGGCGCCGTTGCCGTGCCGCTGAATTACCGCCTCACGCCCGAAGAAGCCGCCTATGTGGTCGATAATTCGGACAGTCAGGTGATTTTCACGGATGCTGAATTTGCGCCTCTGTTTGCTGAAATCCGAAACGATATTCCCCAGGTGCGCGAGATTTTGGTGTTCGATGGAACGCCTGCCGATGGCATGAAAGATGTGCTGCCCCTGATCGAGGCGGCGGATGCGTCCGAACTCGATCTCGGCCTCGAACCCGGCGAAGCAGGGACAATGATTTACACCTCCGGCACGACCGGGAAACCCAAGGGGGCGGTTCGTAAGAACACCGGCGATCCGGAACAAATTGCCCAAATGCTGGCGGTTATGGGCGTGCAGCCGGACGACATTTATCTAACCACGGGGCCGCTGTACCATTCGGGCCCCAGCGGTTTTCTCGGCATGGCCTATGCGCTCGGCAACAGCGCGGTGCTGCAGCGCAAATTCGATGCTGAAGATTGGCTGCGTCTGGTCGACAAATACAACGTCTCGTCTACCTTTTCGGCCCCAACGACCATTCGGCGGGTCTGTCAGTTGCCGGACGATGTGTTCAAGAAATACAAGGTCGACACTATGAGGATTATGGTGGCGAATGCCGCCCCTTGGTCATTCGCACTCAAGAAACTCTATTTATCCAAGTTTCCAAGCGAGTCGCTGTTCGAAGTGTACGGATCAACCGAACTTGGGGTGAACACCATCCTGCGGCCGGAATTCCAATTGTCCAAACCCGGTTCCTGCGGCCAAGTGGCCCCGGGCGTCGAGATCGTTCTGTTCGACGAAAACGGCAAAGAAGTCACGGAACCGCGTAAGGAAGGCGAACTCTTCGTCAGAAGCGCCAGCGTGTTTTCTACCTATCACAAGGCGCAAGACAAGTTTGAAGCGGACCGCCGGGGCGACATGCAAACGGTGGGCGACATCGCCTATTTCGACGAGGAAGGCTTCTACTTCATCTGCGACCGCAAGAAAGACATGATCATTTCCGGCGGGGTGAATATCTACCCGGCGGAAATCGAAGATGTGCTGGAACATCACGACGACATTCTGGACGTGGCCGTCTTCGGTGTGCCCAATGAAGAATGGGGCGAAGCCGTGCATGCGGTGGTGGTCAAACGGCCGGGCAGTACGTTGGGCGACGCCGACATCATGGCCTATGGGCGCGAACATCTGGCGGGTTACAAGGTGCCGCGCTCCGTCTCGTTTATCGACGAAATTCCCCGCACCGGGTCCGGTAAAACCCTCAAGCGGGAACTGCGCGCGCCATTCTGGAAGGACTACAACACTCAGCTCGGGTAAGGAAGGCCGCTCTAGACGAGTAACGCGACCGCGGCAAACGCCCCGATGCCCGACAGGACCACACCGGCAACCGGCCGGACGGGCCGGTGTTGCCGTAAGCGGGTGATAATCACGGCGATGCCAAGGGCAATGCCTCCCTGGATGATGGCCAGACCCAGCACGTAGGCCGCAAGCGGCACCACGCCGGCGCCCAATATGGCTTCGGAATAGGCGGCCCCGTGAAGCGCGCCGATGAAAAACAGGCCACTTGTCAATGCGAAGCGCTTAAGCGGCAGTTGCACCAGAACCGACGCCCCCAGCACGAAAACAGAGATGGCAATCGCCAGTTCCAGCATAAGGCCGGAAGCGGCGGCGCCGGTTGCCCAGATGGCAAGGAAGCCGCCTGCGACGAAAGCTGATACGCCCAATGCCGCCTGTCCCCGCAAGCCGCACAGGATGCCCACGGCAATCACTGCGGCGAAATGCAAGGGCTCGATCACGGGATGCGCCAAGCCCGACAAGAGCCCCTCGACAAATGTTTCAGGCGTGCGGCCGTACAAAGCGTGATGGGCGAATGCCGGCATCGGCCAAACCCCCGCAGCCAAAGCCAACGGCAGCAACATTCTCTTCAAGGTGAGGGTCCTTCCGGTGCGCGGCGTATCGTTCTAGACTTGTTCCTCAACGCAACACGGAACGCACGAGGAGTATCACACCCCATGGGCAAAGGCCACGACCACCAGCACCCGCCCTCGGATATGGCCCTTCGGGTGAAGGCCCTTGAAACGGCGCTCACGGACAAAGGTTTGATTGACCCGGCCACCTTAGATGCGATCGTCGATCTGTACGAAAACCAGGTGGGACCGAAAAACGGTGCGCGCATCGTGGCTAAGGCGTGGGCAGATCCGGGTTTCAAGAAAAAGCTCCTGGCCGACGGGACCGGCACCATTGCCGATTTCGGGTTTCCCGCACTGCAAGGGGAAGACATGGTGGTCGTCGAAAACACGTCGGAGGTTCACAATTTAGTGGTCTGCACCTTGTGCTCCTGCTACCCCTGGCCGGTTTTGGGCCTGCCGCCGGCTTGGTACAAGTCTTCCGCATACCGCGCACGGTCGGTCAGCGAGCCGCGCAAAGTGCTGGAGGAATTTGGCGTCTCCGTCGATGAGTCCAAGGCAGTCCGCGTCTGGGACTCGACGGCCGAGATCCGCTATTTGGTCCTGCCGGAACGGCCCGCGCACACTGAGAACCTGTCCGAGGACGAACTGGCAGCGCTGGTCACCCGCGATTCCATGATCGGTACGGGCCTTGCGTCCGCACCGCAGAAAGGCTGACCCCATGGATGGCATTCACGATATGGGCGGCATGGCGGGTTTCGGTCCGATTCCGATCGAGGTCGATGAACCCGTATTCCATGACGCTTGGGAAGGCCGGGTGTTGGCGCTCAACCTGACGCTGACCACTTTTCTGCCGGGCAATATCGATTATGGACGGTCCATCATCGAACAAATTCCGCCGGCGGACTATCTGGCCATGACCTATTACGAACGCTGGTTCGACCGCATTTTGGTGCGTTGTCAGATGAACGGCGTGATCGACAAGAGCGGTCTTGAAGCGGTTCACACGGGCACGCCGCCGGCTGTGGGCGTCACGGCGCAAAACCCGCCCGCGCCGCCCGATCTGGTGTTGGCCTTTGTTCAAGCGGGCAATCCCGCCCACCGGACCGTCGATGTGCCCGCCGCCTTTAAAGTGGGCGACCGTGTTCACACACGCAATCTGCGTCGTGAGGGACATACCCGTCTGCCGCGCTATGCCCGTGACAAAACGGGCATCGTTGTGGCCCATCACGGTGCCCATGTGTTGCCGGACAGTAATGCCAAGATGGAAGGCGAGAACCCGACCCACCTTTATTCGATCCGGTTTGACGCACAGACCCTTTGGGGGCCTGATGCCCACCCGAAGGACACCGTGACGCTCGATCTATGGGAGAGCTATCTTGACCCCGCCTGACGGTCCGCAAAACGCCTTCGCCACTCTCATCCCTGCGGGCCTCAAAGACGACGGCGCGCCGGTTTTTGCCGAACCCTGGCAGGCGCAGGCATTCGCCATGACGATCGCCTTGTTCGAGCAAAGTCTGTTTACCTGGGACGAATGGGCAGAGACCTTGGGCCGTGTGATCGCCTCGCGGCAGGGTCAAGCGGACCAAATGGGCGCCCGATATTACGAATTGTGGCTGGAGGCCCTGGAACACATCGCGTCGGATAAGGGAGCTGCTGGGGCCGACACCTTGGCGTCCCTAAAGAACGCCTGGGCCGACGCCTACCGGCACACGCCCCACGGCCAGCCGGTCGTCCTCAAGCGGTAGGCGATTGTCCTCGGTGGCTTGGCGCCGTGGCCATTTTCTGGCACACAAGAGCGAAATTCCCGACTCCAAGTCGTACCCTTTGAGATGACAGGATGGGCTGCGTCCGCGGCCTGCCGTTTGGTCCAAGAAGATGACAAAAGCAGATACAGCCACGCCTGATACGGATACCGGCGCGTCCGAAAAAAGCGACTTCATTCGCACCATCATCCGCGAAGATCTCGCGGCCGGAAAACATCAGGGGGTCGTAACCCGCTTTCCGCCGGAACCGAATGGCTATCTGCATATCGGCCACGCTTTGTCGATCTGCCTCAATTTTGGGATTGCGCAGGAATTCGGTGGTCGCTGCCACCTGCGGTTCGACGACACCAACCCCAAGAAAGAAGAACAGGAATACATCGACGCCATCCAGCGTGATGTGCGTTGGCTGGACTTCGATTGGGGGGAAAATCTGTTCTATGCCTCGGATTATTTCCCGCAGCTTTATGAATGGGCGGAACATCTGATCCAAAACGGATTGGCTTATGTGGACGATCTGTCAGCGGATGAAATGCGGGCCTATCGCGGCACCCTTACGGAACCGGGCAAGGAAAGCCCCTATCGCGCGCGCAGCGTCGAGGAAAATCTCGACCTGTTTCGCCGCATGAAAGCCGGCGAGTTTCCTGACGGTGCGCGCGTATTGCGCGCCAAAATCGACATGGCGTCCGGCAACATCAATATGCGCGATCCCACGATCTATCGCATTCTGAATGCGGCGCATCCGCGCACGGGCGATAGCTGGCATATCTATCCCACCTATGATTTCGCGCACGGTCAGTCGGATTCGATCGAGCACATTACGCATTCGCTCTGTACGCTTGAATTCGCCGATCACCGGCCGCTTTACGATTGGCTTGTCGAGCATCTGCCGGTGCCTTCGCAGCCGCGGCAATATGAATTCGCCCGGCTGGGCATCACCTATACGGTGCTTTCCAAACGCCGCCTTATTCAACTGGTGCAGGAAAACCATGTGGATGGGTGGGACGATCCGCGTATGCCCACCATCTCCGGTCTGCGCCGCCGCGGCGTGCCGCCCGAGGCCTTGCGCGACTTCATCGGCCGCCTGGATATCAATAAGAATGAAGGCACGGTTGAAATCGAGCTGCTGGATGCGTGCATTCGAGAATATCTCAACAAGAATGCGCCGCGCCGTATGGCGGTGCTGAACCCGCTGAAGGTGGTGATCGAAAACTATCCGGAAGATCAAGCGGAGGAGGTTCAGGCCATCAACAACCCGGAAGACGACAGCGCCGGGCGGCGGGCGGTGCCTTTCTCGCGAGAGCTTTACATCGAGCGCGACGATTTCATGGAAGATCCGCCGAAGAAGTTCTTCCGCCTGGCGCCAGGCCGGGAAGTGCGGCTGCGTTATGCCTATTTCGTTACCTGCACCGATGTCATCAAAGATGAAAATGGAGAGATTATAGAGATCCGATGCACCTACGATCCGGAAACAAAGGGCGGTAATGCTCCCGATGGCAGGAAAGTGAAATCCACCATGCATTGGGTGTCGGCGCCCCATGCGGTGGAGGCGGACGTGCGGCTTTATGATCGTTTGTTTTCTTCCGAGGTGCCGGGGGCGGGGAAAGCCGACGTGATGGAAGATCTCAATCCGAATTCGCGTACCGTGTTGCAGAACTGCAAATTGGAACCGTCGCTGGGCACCGCCAATGATCCCGGTACGGTGCAATTCGAACGGTTGGGTTATTTTGTGCCCGACCCGGACAGTTCGGCCGACCGCCTTGTCTACAACCGCACGATCGGTCTGCGCGATAGCTGGAGCAAGCAAAAAGCGAAGGGAGGCTGAGCCATGGCACTTGCCAATCTAAATGGTCTGCTGATTGTCGGCTTGATGGCAATCGCGTCCATGGCCTATCCCGTCGCGGTTGCGGCAGAAGGCGACCCCGTTGATATCCAAGACGTTGCCCTGTCGCCGGAACTGGAACGGTTGGGCGATCTTCTGGTTCATCGGCTTTATCTGATGGAACAAGTGGCCGCGGCCAAATGGCAAGCCTATGGCAAGATCACGGACAGGCGCCGGGAAGCCAGAGTGATTGAAGCGTCCAAGGCGAATGCCGCCAAAGCAGGTCTCGACCCAGAAACCGTAACACCGTTTGTGGTGGCGCAAATGGATGCCGCGAAAGCGATCCAGAACCGCGTGACCAAGCAATGGCGCGCCGGCAAGGCCGTGCCGCCGCCGGCCCCCAGTCTGCAACATACGTTGCGGCCGGCCATTTCCGCGGTTACCGCGAAGATCGTGGATCAACTGATCTTGGTTCGGCCTTTATTGTCTGCCGAGGACCAGCAGGCCAGCTTGACCGGCCGGCTCACCGCTCAGCTTGCGCCACTCGGTCTTGGCGCCGAGACGGCGGCGGCACTGGTGCGCACGGCGGCGCGTGTCGGCTATGGCACCACGGCGCCAGCGCCGGCGCAGGGTGTATTGGGTGCCGTCTTGTCCAACGGCGCTCTGCGCGTCGGCACCACGGGCGACTACCCTCCGTTTTCCATGAAGTCCGGAGAGGGGTTTGCCGGCATCGATATCGATCTGGCCAAGGACCTGGCCTCCTCTCTGGGCGTGAAGGTCGAGTTTGTCCCGACGACTTGGCCCACACTTATGTCGGATTTCGAAGCCGGCAAGTTCGATATCGGCATGAGCGGCATCTCGCGCACCCTGCTCCGGGCTCAAAGCGGATATTTTTCCGACGCTTATCATTCCGGGGGCAAAACGCCCATCGTGCGCTGCCGCGACATCTCGAAATACCGTACACTGAACGATATAAACCGTCCTACGACCCGGGCGATCGTTAATCCGGGGGGCACCAATCAGAAGTTCGCCGACAAGAACCTCTATGCCGCCCGCGTTAGCGTCTTCGACGACAACACCAAGATTTTTCAAGAGATCGTGCAAAACCGCGCCGACGTCATGGTGACGGACCTAATCGAGGTGCTGTATCAATCCGCTAAGAACCCGTCTTTGTGTCGGGCCATGCCCGGGCGCACGCTTACTGTCGCGGAAAAAGGGTTTCTGATGCCGCAAGATCACGTCTGGCAAAACTACGTGAATGCTTGGCTGAACGAACGGACAATCGACGGGACGCGGGATGACATTTTTCAGGAATATCTGCGCCGTCCGTCTACCGGGTTCGGCGGATAGGCCTTTTCCGGAAGCGTTTCCACAGGAGTGTCCGCCATGTCCTATATGAGCTTTTTGGAACAAACCCTTCACTACTTCGATCGGCCGCATGCAGAAGCTTTGACCCATCCTTTGGCGACTGCCGCGGCGTGGCGCGGCGAAGAGGTGCGCAAAACCGATGATTGGCGGGTTCGGCTAGCACCCGACGAAATTGACAAGT
>JANQMY010000333.1 GCA_028279895.1 Alphaproteobacteria bacterium | reverse complement strand
CCCGCCGGTCAACGGAAATTTGCTGGACACCATTGAAGTCACCGCCGCCGGTGCCACAGGCAGTGGATTCAGAGGCACTCCAGACTGGGTTTACGAGACGCCCAGCAGCGTGAGCGTCATCACGCGGGAAGCGATCTCCGAATCTGCTGTGCGCGACACCAACGCGCTGTTTAACGCCCCAGCGGGTGTCTACGGCGGCACAACATTGGGTGCCTTCCCGAACGTTACGCCGAACATCCGTGGGCTGCAGGATTCCGGCCGTGTCATCGTCTCCATCGACGGCGCGCGACTGAACGCCGGGGATGGCGGACGCTACGGTGCCGTGGAGGTCGGCGGACTGAGCATGAGTTTCGTCGATACGTCTTTTGTGCGCGACATCGACATCACCAAGATGACCGACGCTACCGCCAATAACGCCGGCTCCTTGGGCGGTACGGTGGACTTCCGCCTGATCGGTGCTGACGACATCATTCAGCCGGGACAAAAGATGGGTTTTGAATTTGTCGGCGCGACCGGCACCAACGGCTACGACCTTGACGGCTCCGTCATAGGCGCGTTCCGGCTTGGCGAGATCTTTTCCCTGACTCTTGGCAGCAGTGGCAAGAATTTTGATATCTACAATCCCGGCAACAACGGGGACGATTATGCCGATTTCGACCGCGCTCTGACCGGTCGCGAGGAGTGGAGCACCTTTGCCAAGCTGGAGGCGGAATATAACGCGGTGGACTCCTCCCTCACGTGGCTGCGCCAAAACACCGAGTTCGGCTACAACCTCATATTAGGCTCCATCGGCAACGAGTTCGACGTCACAACAGACACGGTCATCGCCGATCTCGATTGGGCACCGGATTCGCAACTGCTCAATTTTTCCAGCAAGTTCTGGCTGCAAAGCACGCGGATCGATGAAACCCGAGCAGCGCGACCGAATAATACGCCGCCTGAGACCTTTGTCGATAAGGACTTTACCAGCTTCGGCTTTATTCTGGAGAATACCTCGGTCTTTTCGGTCGCACCCGGTACACTGACATTCAATTACGGCGTCGAGGCATTCCGGGATGATGCGGAAAAAACGGCCACGAGCGCTACCATTGCGCTAACCCCGGGTTATGAACGCGCTTACGGATCCTGGAGTCCGCCGGGACGGCGAGACGTTTTTGGTGGCTTTATCACCGGAACATTCGAGCCGGCGGATTGGATCACCCTTATCGGCGGGCTGCGCTATGATTGGAGTCGCCTCAAGGGAAATCCCACCTATCAATATAACCAACGGAAGTTCGAATCGAAAATTGCTGATCCGATCATCTCCGAATTCGATTACACTGTCCAAGGGCTCACCGCCGAATTTATTAGGGGCGGGGCTGATCCTTTTACAGCCCAGTTCTTTGCCTTGCAATTTGCTACCGACCTATTGAATCAAGGGAGGATCACAACGGATCTCGGCGAAATTCTTAACGGAAACTGGGTAAGGGCAGGCGAGCGTCTTTTCAGCGATAGTTTTGTTGTTCAAACAGACCAGATCGATCGCTCGGATGGTGCCTGGCTGCCGTCTGCGACGATTGAGTTGAAACCCTTCGACTGGCTCAGGCCTTACGCCAGCTTCTCTGAAAGCTTCCGTCCGCTCACGATCACCGAAGCCTTTGCGGCTGGCAACGTTTCCCCTGGGGACACGGAGGGGAACAATTTGGCGCCAAATCCGAATTTACGGCCCGAAAGAGCGCGCACCTATGAAATCGGCGCGAACATCTTTTCTAACGGGATATTTTCCGAGAACGACGCGCTGCGTCTAAAAATATCCAGGTTCTATCGTGAAGTGGAAGATTATATCGTTGTCGGCAGAGTACTACCTGGTGAAAACGCGGTCGTGGACCCGGATGACATCTATGGGTTCGTCAATCTCGACGGCATCGCCAAGATGCGGGGTCTGGAGATCGAAGGTAATTATGACGCAGGCTGGTTCTGGTTTGGCGGATCTTATACGAAGCTCAAAATAGACTGGCCGCAGAGGACCGATGTTTTCGACAATGGCATCGTTGCCACGGACGGGACGGAGATCATCTTTAACTCCACAGTCCCGCCGGAGGAGAAAACCGTTCTGGATGCCGGCATACGATTGTTCGATCGCAATCTGTCTATCGGTGGGCGCGCGAATTTCGTCACGCCGACCGTCACTGCGCGCCTAGACGTAGACGGGCAGCCTGTGCAGGAAGTTGGCAACAGCTATAATACCTATGACCTCTATGGAGCGCTTCGCCTGTTCAACCAGTCAGTCCTTAGAGTGACCGTGAACAACGTGGAAGACCTTAGGTATAAGCCCGCCAATAGCGACTTTCTTGCGCCCGGACGTACGGTGATCGCGACGCTTGAGGCCAAGTTCTGAGGTGAGGGTGGTGTCGGTCCGGGCAGTGGCTGCAATGCGCAATGCTTCGGTGTTTCGGCATTCGGCCGCGATGCCAAAGCATCGCTGTCGGGGGAATATCGATCCCGGCGGACATGGCGCGTCCGTTCGAACGTCCGGAAGATCAACTGCCACCGCTCCACCGTACTGATGGTTCGCACCACCTTCGCCGGCGAGCACATCGGTGCCGCATACGGGTGCTATCACTCCGGATGAAAACCCTAAGGGCATTACTTAACCTGCATTACCAGCAAGATTTGCCAAACCCGATGAGGCACGTCATGAGATCTGGAATCAGGAATAACAGAACGCTTGGCGCAGTTCGTCTCGATCGACTCTCATCTTGAGCAATTCCGGCCAAGGTGGACAACGATTTCGCCATCCGGAATGACGTAAAAACGGCAAGCGAGAGCGCTTTAAGTGAGGCAGCTTTCGCGGGACGCACTCTAGAGCATGATCCCGAAAAGTTGGCAGACTTTTCGGACAAGATCATGCGACAAAACAAAGAGAAAGAGAGGGCGACTGATTCAACCTCAAGCCATCGCGCTCTAGTGTTTTCTTCTCTGACGGTCCGATCGAGGACCGTCAGCCCGGAACACTACCTAATTCGGTGCTTTGTGATGTGGCACCAACACGACGAGATGCGCTCAAGCGTTGGTGCCGCATAACTAGCTCGAAGTATCTGAGAGAGATTCCAGTTCTCCGGAAGCAATCGGTCCCGATTTAAGACAGAGTTCGAAACTAAGGTTCGTAAATTCGGAACACCACGTTGTTCCGAAACCCGGCTGCGGACATTAGTTCGGTCGGGTATGAGCGCCCGTCTTGACGGGCTTGTGCAGCAAAACTCAATGGAGCGTGTCATGGCTGTTACAATCGACCTTTCCTTCCTTTCTTCGAACATGGTCGCCTATTTCAATCTATGGGACAGCTTCTACAATACGCCGAATTTCGGTGCCTTCTGGAACTCTACAGATGGAGTTGTGACCAATCCGGATCCGACGGCGACCTATACCCAATACGGGGCAGGTGATAGCGCTAGCCTTTTTGATCCCGGCATCGTTCTCGACGGTTCGATGCAATATATTCAAGGTAACCTGACCGGTACCGTGGATACGATCACACTAGGGTACTTCTACACGGAGTCGGATGCCAACGGAATGGATGTGGCTGCCACCATGGAGATCGTTAACGATCCGAACTATGATCTTTCTGGGGCTGGCGATCTGTTCGACTTTGCCGTCTTTCAGTTGACGACTCAGGGAACACTGTCGGGGTTCTACACCTATTTCGGTGCGGTCGGCGCCAACATTGACGATACGAGCGGGAACAATGTGATGGTCGGGTTTGCCGGTGCCGATACATTCATCTTCAGCGGCGGTGACGATCAAGTCACGGCCGGCGCTGCCGGCACATTCGGCTACCAGGACGGAACGGATATTCTTGACGTTTCGGGCTGGGGTGTCACCAACTTCTCCAGCCTGACCGTTACGAACGGAAGTGGCGGCGCGCTGATCGAGTTCGGTTCGGACAGCATCACGCTTGACGGTGTTAATGCATCGGTGATCGACGCCTCGGATTTCCTGTTCGCCTGATGCTTGGAAATCGTGGTTGTGAGGTCTGAACAAGATCGAACAACGCCCCGGCAAGCTGCCGGGGCG
>JANQMY010000329.1 GCA_028279895.1 Alphaproteobacteria bacterium | reverse complement strand
GTCGCGGGTCCGGGATGACTTGCCGCCCATCACAACGCCGATCAAGTGTCGGCCGTCGCGCTTGACGGATGAAACCAGGTTAAAGCCCGAGGCCCGTGTGTATCCGGTCTTGATGCCGTCCGTGCCTTGAAACTTGCCAACCAGCTTGTTGTGCGATCGATAGGTGCGGGGGCCCCAAGTGAATTCGTCCGTCGAAAAGAAGCCGTAGAACTGCGGATAATGCTGCATCAGTCGCAGACCGAGCGTGTACATGTCGCGGGCGGTGGTGAGTTGTCGGCTATTGGGGAGCCCGGATGCGTTCCGGAAGGTGGTCTTTGTCATGCCGATTTCGCGGGCTCTTTGCGTCATCATTTTCGCGAAATTGGCTTCTGTCCCGCCGAGTTCTTCCGCGACCACTACGGCCACGTCATTTGCGGACCGCACAATGAGTGCGAGGATGGCATCCCGTACCTTGATCTTTTGGCCAGCCCTTAAATTGAGTTTCGACGGCGATTGGCCTGCTGCGCGCGCCGACGCCGTGAGTTGTGACGTGAGGGTCAGGTCGCCCTTTTCCAACGCGTCGAAGAGCATGTACAGCGTCATCATCTTGGTGAGAGATGCCGGATAGCGCTGGCTGTCCGCGCGACGTGAAAACACCACCTGGCCGCTATCCGCATCCACCACGATGGCGGCGTATTTGGAATTGGCTAGCGCCGGTGAGGGCGCCGCTGTCATTAGGGCGAATGCGAAAAATGCGAATAAGGCAATCGCCAGGGCTGCGCGTTGCGATTGCCGCGAATTACGAACCGACGGGTTTCGGTGAAAACTGTAGGGGTTAGAAGCTTGGTCTGACATCAACGCCGTCCGCCAATACGCCATAATGATCACCACTCAACCAATACGCCATAATGATCACCACTCAACACAATGGTGGATTATCCCCTTGCCCCTGTTCGCAATCCGTTAATCATGGAAAACGGCGCGAAGCACTAGTATGGCGGCAAAGACCCCGCTGTGTAAAACCGAAATTTCGATTTCACCCATGGACCCGTCCGAAAATATCCGGAGCGGTTGCCATGGGCTGTGTTTTGTCCGGACTCCCTAACCGATCATCCACATGGGGTATGGTTATTGGTAGCCCAAAAATTAATTCTAACAGTAGTGAACCCCACATACCGTTAACACAGGCGAGTGAAAAACCATTATTGACTTCAAGACGTTACGTCTCGGGTTTCGGCCCAACCAGTATTTCTTGTGTCCTGACATTTGGGACAATCCAGAAGCGCACGGCCGGAGCCCCGAATTCGATGTCTCGGTAGAGCAACTTCAAGACGTTTGGGATGCGTTCATTACCCGTCAGCCACGCTTGGAGGTGAAAGAATCCGACCCCAAGACCCGGTACTACGAACTGGTCCAAAAGTCCGCAGTTTTTGGGTTTCCCGACCGAATATCGGCGGTGCTGGTATCGTTAACTAATGGCCGGTCAACGCTTGCGATCTACAGCCGCTCGACTTATGGATATTCGGATCTAGGTGTTAACAAAGCGCGCGTCGATGCTTGGCTTGCTGCCGTTGAGCAAGAGTTGGACGGTCCATCCAGCCTCAAAAATGGCTGATTCCCAACCTGTTTTTGCTCGCGTGGACTTATCAAGAGATTTACGATCAGCGCTCAAAATTGCCCTCGAAGCGGAATGAGTACAAGGACCAAGGGTTTCAGGATGTGGGACGTTGGCCAAGGGGCCAAAGCGGTCGATATGACGGACCAAAGGGACCGGCAGCTTGCGAGCGCCGTGGAACGGCGCGTTTGGGCTCCCGTTTTGGCCGATGAAGAGGATGGCGATGGCGGCGGTGGAACATCGACCGGCATCATCACAAAAACAAAGCCTAAGACGAAGAAACCTTCCCTTTACAAGGTGCTCCTGTTGAACGACGATTACACTCCGATGGATTTCGTCGTGCATGTGCTGGAGCAGTTTTTCGGCAAAGGACGAGAAGATGCAACGCGCATCATGCTGCATGTTCACCAGCACGGTGTCGGAATCTGCGGTGTGTATACGTATGAGGTGGCGGAGACAAAAGTGACGAACGTGATCGAATTTGCACGTCGACACCAGCACCCACTTCAATGCACAATGGAAAAAGAGTGAGAGGTCCAGGAGTAAGGAGAAAAGGTGGCGTCGTTTTCGAGAAGCCTTGAAGAAGCCCTGCACCGCGCATTGTCATTCGCGGGCGAGAGGAATCATGAGTATGCGACGCTAGAGCATTTGCTGCTGGCTCTCGTGGACGATCAAGACGCCGCCGCCGTTATGCGGGCGTGCGAAGTGGATCTGGACCTTCTTCGGCAAGACCTGCTGCAGTACATCGATAATGATTTGCAAAACCTGGTGGTTGACGCGGAAGAAGACGCGAAACCGACAGCAGGATTCCAGCGCGTCATTCAGCGCGCCGTTATTCACGTGCAGTCCTCGGGCCGAGAGGAAGTGACGGGGGCGAATGCGCTGGTGGCGATTTTTGCCGAACGGGAAAGTCACGCCGCATACTTCCTGCAAAAACAGGAAATGACCCGCTACGACGCGGTCAATTATATCAGTCACGGAGTTGCCAAGCGCCCGGGCATGTCGGAGACCCGGCGGGTGCGAGGCACCGACGAAGAAAGCGAAACCGGCGATCAACAGGACAAGGGCGATAACGAAGCGCTGGAAGCGTATTGCATCAATCTCAACCAAAAGGCGTCGGAAGGCCGAATCGATCCGTTGATCGGCCGCGATGCCGAGATTGAGCGAACCATTCAGGTGTTGTGCCGTCGGCGGAAGAACAATCCGTTATTCGTTGGCGATCCGGGTGTGGGCAAGACGGCCATTGCCGAAGGTTTGGCCCGCATGATTGTCAAAGGGGAAGTGCCCGAGGTGCTTGCCGAGTCGACAATCTTCTCCTTGGACATGGGCACACTGCTGGCGGGCACGCGCTATCGCGGCGACTTTGAGGAGCGGATTAAGTCGGTCATCAAAGAGTTGGAAGACTATCCCGGTGCGATCTTGTTTATCGACGAGATCCATACCGTGATCGGCGCCGGTGCCACCAGTGGCGGCGCCATGGATGCCTCCAACCTGCTGAAGCCGGCCCTGCAGGGCGGCACGCTGCGCTGTATGGGGTCCACCACCTATAAGGAATATCGCCAGCACTTTGAGAAAGACCGGGCATTGGTGCGCCGTTTTCAGAAGATCGACATCATGGAGCCCAGCGTGCCCGATGCGATCAAAATTCTGAAAGGGCTGAAGCCCTATTTCGAGAAGTATCACAAGGTGCGCTTCACCCATGATGCGATCAAAGCGGCTGTCGATCTGTCGGCCAAATACATCCACGACCGTAAGCTGCCGGACAAAGCCATTGATGTGATCGATGAAGCCGGCGCGTCTCAAATGCTTTTGTCGGAATCAAAACGCAAAAAGACGCTAGGTGTGCGCGAGATCGAGAATGTCATCGCGAAGATCGCCCGTATCCCACCGAAAACGGTTTCCAAATCGGATACGGAAGCGTTGCGCGATTTGGAAACCAATCTGAAGCGCGTTGTTTACGGACAAGATCAGGCGATCGACCAATTGGCATCTGCCATCAAACTGGCTCGTGCCGGCCTGCGGGAACCGGAAAAGCCCATCGGGTGTTATCTGTTCTCAGGACCGACCGGTGTCGGGAAAACCGAAGTCGCACGTCAGCTCGCCAGCATTATGGGTGTGGAGCTGCTGCGCTTCGATATGTCCGAATATATGGAACGGCACACCGTCTCCCGCTTGATCGGTGCTCCGCCAGGCTATGTTGGCTTCGATCAGGGTGGCTTGTTGACCGACGGGGTCGATCAAAACCCGCACGTGGTCTTGCTGCTGGACGAAATCGAGAAGGCTCATCCGGACCTCTTTAATATTCTGTTGCAGGTTATGGATCACGGTAAGCTGACGGACCATAACGGGAAGAAGATCGACTTCCGGAATGTGGTGCTCATCATGACCACGAATGCCGGTGCCGCCGATCTTGCCAAACCGGCGATTGGTTTCGGGCGCACCAAAAGGGAAGGTGACGATCAAGAGGCGATCAACCGTCTGTTCTCGCCGGAATTCCGCAACAGGCTCGACGCGGTGATCCCGTTCTCGTCCCTGCCGGAAGACGTGATCGGACGCGTGGTCGAGAAATTCGTGCTGCAACTGGAAGCGCAATTGCAAGACCGCAACGTCACCTTCGAATTGGAGCCGGAGGCCATTTCTTGGCTGGTCAAGAACGGCTATGACGAGCAATTCGGCGCGCGGCCGCTGGCCCGGGTGATTCAAGAGAACATTAAGAAGCCGCTGGCCGAAGAATTGCTTTTCGGCAAACTCAAGAAAGGCGGGATTGTTCGTGTTGTTCTGGGTAAGGACGATACTCTCGATTTCGAATTTATCGAGCCGAGCCCGCCACCGGCAAAATCCAAGAAGGGCTCGAAGGGCAATGATGGTCCGGACGACGATGGCGGCGGCGAACCGCCGTCACCGACGGGCTCTGTGCCGCCTGTTCCGGCCTTGGTTGAATAGGGCCGCAGGAAAGAAACAAAAGCAAAGGCCGTCCTACAGGGCGGCCTTTATTTTTTCAGCAAGGGCGGCGAGTTCATCCATGTCGGCCATTTCCCGGGCGTGGAATTTCATGTCCACACCTTCCTCGCGCGGGATGATGTGGAAATGAATGTGAAACACGGTTTGGCCAGCCTCGGGCCCATTGAGCTGGGCGATCATGATGCCGGGTGCGTTCAGGCCCTTTTTCACCGCCTTGGCCACTTTTTGAGTGCTTTTGATGAGCGCGCCGGCGGCATCGGGTGACAGGTCGAACAAGTTTTCAGATTCGGTTTTCGGGATAACCAGCGTGTGGCCCGGCGTTTGCGGCATGACGTCCATAAAGGCCAGCGTGTGGTCGTCCTCATACACCTTGATGCACGGCATTTCGCCGCGCAGGATCTTGGCAAACACATTATTTGGATCGTAAGCCATCAGCCTTATTCGTCCTCCGTCACGATGGTTTGTATCTTTTTGAATGGCGAATGCTGTGCCAGCGCCGTCACGTCGCGCTGAACATAGGCGCGTTCATTTTCTAAGTAATCAGAGACGGCCGTGCGGAAACTCGGATTGGCGATCCAATGGGCGCTGTACGTCTCTTGGGGTAGGTATCCGCGGGCAAGTTTGTGGGCGCCCTGAGCGCCGGCCTCGACACGCTTCAAGCCGCGGTCGATCGCGAAATCGATGGCTTGGTAGTAGCAGACTTCGAAGTGCAGAAAGCGGTGGTCTTCCACGCATCCCCAATTGCGCCCAAAAAGCGTGTCGCCGCCGATGAAGTTGAGGGCGCCCGCAATGTAGCGGCCCTCTCGTTTTGCCATCACCAATAAGGTTTGGTCGGGCATGGCTTCGTTGATGCGGCTAAAGAACTCCCGGGTGAGATAGGGGCTGCCCCATTTGCGGCTGCCCGTGTCCATATAGAAGTTGTAAAAGGCGTCCCAGTGTTCTTCCCGAAGATCATTGCCTGTGAGCCATTCGATCGAAATGTCATTGCTCAACGCTTCGCTGCGTTCTTTGCGAATCTGTTTGCGTTTGCGCGAAGCCAGCGCCTGCAGAAAATCGTCGAACGTGCTGAAACCCAGGTTTTCCCAATGGAATTGCTGATCCATGCGCCTCAGAAAACCGTGTTCTCCCAACCGTTCCCATTGCTCTTTGGGAAGAAAATTGAGGTGCAGCGAGGATACCTCCAGCCGTTTTGTGATCTCCACGCAGCCGGCAATCAGATAGTCTTCCGCATCTGGAGCATTGATATGTGGGTTGATCAACAGGCGGCGCCCCGTCGCGGGCGTGAATGGTACGGCGCAAAGCAGTTTGGGATAGTAGCGTCCGCCGGCGCGCTCGAAGGCGTCGGCCCATCCATAGTCGAAGACGTACTCTCCCTGTGAATGGCTTTTAAGGTAGAGCGGCATGCACCCCGCCAACTCGCCGGCCGGCGTCTCAAGCAGGAGGTGATAAGGCGCCCAGCCGGTCTCCATCGTGGCGGAGCCGCTTTTTTCAAGGGCATTCAGGAAGCTATAGGACGTGAACGGATTATTCGGAATGGCACCGCCCGGGTTGGCGCAGGCATCCCAGGCAAGTGGATCGACTGTTTCAAGGGCATTGGCGACGCGAATGACAATTTGTTCTTGATCACCCAATCGGAGCCTCGAAACCTTCAAAGATAATATTGTCCGCGTGACGTTCGCTGGTGATGCGCTGTTCGTCGGTGCGCACTGTCCAGGCGAGTAAGGGCAGGCCAACACGGCGCATAATGGCGGGGGCGATCGCAGGCAAGGCATCCACGTCATAGCCGATGAAATTCGGCCGCCCCAAGGGCGAAAGCAGTAAGTTCCGCATGATGAATTGAGCCCGGCGCGACATATTCACTTGCGTGATGTTGCGATAGTCGGACGCCAGCAGACCCCGCGCGACCATCGGCGCGTTCTTGTGAAACCATTGAAGCGCAAGGGGGTTGAAGGACTGTACGGCGGCATCGCCCGCATAGCTTGCCAACAGGTCCGCAACGCGGCTCTCGAGCTTGCCGATCTTGCGGGTCGGGTTTTTGATTTCGACGAGGATCGGCACCTTGCCACGCACCATCTCGAACACGGCCTGAAGCGTCGGGATGCAGTCATTGCTGCCGGACAGCGCAATTTTCGTCAGCTCGTCACTGGTGCGCCGGCGCACTTTGCCCACCGTATCGGTCAAGCGCTCCAAACGTTCGTCGTGAAACACCACCGCATCGCCGTCGCGGGTCACTTGCACGTCGAGCTCAATGGCATAGCCATGTTCGACCGCCGCCTCAAAGGCGGACATGGAATTCTCCAACACACCCTGCTCGCTGTCATGCAGGCCTCGATGGGCAATTGGCAATTGGCGGAGCCAGGGGCGGTCGTTTGTCATCAACTGATCTCGCACACCGCGTCGACTTCGACGGCCACGTTAAGCGGCAAGGACCCCGCCCCGACGGCGAAACGGGCATGACGGCCCGCATCGCCAAAGACATCGACCATCAGGTCGGAGGCGCCGTTAATGACTTTCGGATGATCGGTAAAGCCGGGGGCGGCGTTGACGAAGCCGCCCAGCTTCACGCACCGGGTCACCCGGTCCAGATCGCCGCCGCAGGCGTCTTTCAATTGGGCAATAATGTTGATGGCACACAGCCGTGCCGCTGCCTGGCCTTCTTCCACCGTGAAATCGGTGCCCACTTGTCCGATATATTCGAGCCCTTTCGGTCCGACCGTGACTTGACCCGATACAAACACCAGATTGCCTGTGACCACATAGGGCACATAGGTGGCAACAGGTGGCACCGGCTCTGGCAAGTCAATGCCCAAGTCGCGAAGCCGCGCGTCGACACGCCCCGTCATGCCACCTCCTGCAAATTCCCTTCAGCCGCCGAAAGGCGGAGCCTGTGGGCAGGTTATATCACGGCAAGGGAGCCGGAGGCCAAGCAGAAATGAGAGGGTTCAAGGGCCTATTCTGTGACGTCTAGATGACATCCGCTGCCTGGCGGTGGCGCTGTTTGTCCAAATACATGGCCTGGTCGGCGCGGCGCAGCAACTCGCTGGGCTGGGTGTCGGGGCCATAGGCCTGGATACCCATACTGGCGCTGATGCTGACCGAATGGCCTTGCCAGGACAGCGGTTTTTGGGCCAGCAGACGCCGAATATCCTGGGCATGGGCCCGGGTGGGCAGTTGCTTGGCCCGCACAAACAGGACGGCGAACTCATCTCCGCCGATTCGGGCCACATAATCCGTCCGGCGCACATTGCTGGTCAGCACGTCCGCGACGTGCTGGAGAACGACGTCGCCGGCATCATGGCCCAGCGTGTCGTTGATCCGTTTGAAATCGTCCAGGTCCAGATAGGCCAGCAGCCCTTTTTCCTGATGCCGTTTGGCCGTGGCCAGGGTGCGCTCCACTGCCTGGTTAAAGCCCCGCCGGTTCAGCAGCCCGGTCAGCTCATCGGTTACCGACAGTGTTTCGAGATAGTGTATGCGGGCCTGCTGTTCGGCCAAAACTTGTTCCGTTTCAACGGCATAGGCCAGCATGCGCTCCATCGCCGGCCAGTCCTTCTGAGAAATGGCCTTTCGATTGAGGCCGAAGGCGCGAGAGAATCTCTCCATCAGATCGTTCTGAAGAACGGGTTTGGCCGGAAATTCGACGGTGTTGACCGCCGTCGCAGCGTGGTGGTTCACGGATGCCTCCTAACTATGCTCTGACACAAGGGTCCGTTCCTCACTCGGCAACAAGTGTGCCAATGACGGCATTCCGTTAATGCTTTGAAATTAAAGTATTTTTTAACAGGTGGCAGCGGGCAAGATTTTCCTAACGATTGCTCGACATACATCATTGCCGGGTAGAAAGTTCCTAATAGGATAGAAGAGCGGGCTATGGTGGCGAGTGGAGTTGGTATTGTGTTTCGGTTCTTGAGTGTTTTGGGCGCCCTTGCGGCGCTGGCCGGGTCGGCAGCGGCAGCGCCGGCCGGTATCGCGGACAAGGTTCTATCGCATCGGGCCCATTACGAGATTGCCTTGAAAAGCGCGCGCAGCGGTTCAGGTATCACGGATGTTAAGGGCCGCATCGTGGTGGAATGGTCCGACGTCTGCGACGGCTTCACCATGAACCAGCGCTTTTATACGGAATTGAACGATTCCCAAGGTAATCTGACAGCAAGCGACCGCTGGATCTCCTCCTTCGAAGCGCAGGACGGGAGCCTGTTCCGTTTCGATCTGACCGATTATCTCAACGGTCAGTTGGCGGATAGGGCGTCGGGCCGGGCTGAAGCGAAAGCTGTGCCCGACGGCTCGAAAGAAGTGACTTATGGGGCGCCTACAGACCGTATTGTGGCGCTGCCCCAAAAGACGATCTTTCCGACTCAGCACACGTTTGAGATGCTGAAAGCGGCAACGAAGGGCGAAAAGATCGTGTCGAGCACGGTCTTTGACGGGTCGATTGACGGCGAATTCTATGATGTGGTGGCGTTCATCTCCGGCCCCCCAAAAGCGGAAGGCAAGCCGAACCTCAATGATGTACCCGGTGCGGACGATCTTGCGAAGATGAAAAGCTGGAATGTCATGATCGCCTACTACCTGCATGGAAAAGAGAGCGAAGTTCCGGAATACGAGTTCGGTTTTATCTTGTACGAGAACGGTGTGGCGGCCGATCTGGTCATGGACTATTCGGATTTCAGCTTGAGCGGAACGTTGAGCCGAGTCGATACGCTGCCCGATACGGGGTGCTGATCATCGGTCGGATGGGCGAATGGCGCGGCCGAGCTTGATTGCTTCAGTGCCGAACTTTTCTTTCAGTGAATCCATCGCGCGTTCGGCTTTTGCGCGCCGTTCGGCGGCCGGGTCCAGAAGGTTGGGCTGGTCGGCCACATCGCCCGCGGTTAGCGACGAAATCCCGACGCCCAAAAGCCGATACTGCGTCCCGTCGATTTCCTTCTGAAGCAGTTCATCGGCTATACGGTAAATCACATCGGCAAGCTGCGTGGGATCGGACAGGGTTTTACTCCGTGTCCGGATTTTAAAGTCGGCCGTCTTGAGTTTTAAGACGACGGTTTTGCCGGCATAGCCGGACGACTTGGCGCGCCGCGAGACCTTTTCGCTCAAGCGCCAAAGCATCGATGACAGCGTTGCACCGTCGGCGATGTCTGTATTGAACGTCGTCTCCGAAGAGATGCTTTTTGCGCCCTGCCGGTTTTTGACCGTGCGGCGGTCTTCGCCGCGGGACAGGTGATAAAGGCGCAAGCCCATGGCCCCAAAGCGCTCCACCAGCCATTTCTCGTCCTTCTTTTGAAGCTGGCCGATTTTGGTGATTCCGTGACGGGCCAGCGATTTGCCGAAAGACTTGCCGACCCCCCAAATGCGCGAAACTGGTTGTTCCGCCAGGAATGCCACAGCCTCTTTTTGTCCGATGACGGAAAAACCGCGTGGCTTATCGAAGTCCGACGACATTTTTGCCAGAAATTTATTGTAGCTGAGGCCGACAGATACTGTGATCCCGATTTCCCGTTCGATCACTAGGGCAAGGTTTGCCATGGCCATGGCCGGAGTCTTGTGGTGAAGCCGCTCCGTACCGGTCAGGTCCAGAAATGCTTCATCCAGCGAAAGCGGTTCCACCATTGGCGTAAGGTCACGCATCATGTTGCGGATTTGTTTGCCGACGGCGGCGTATTTTTCCATATCGGGCTTCATGACGACAGCGTTAGGGCAGGCCCGCAGCGCCTTAAACATGGGCATTGCCGATCCCACCCCATAGGTGCGCGCAATGTAACAGGCGGTAGAAACCACGCCGCGGCGTCCGCCCCCGATGATCAAGGGTTTGTCCGCCAATTCTGGATTGTCGCGTTTTTCGATGGCCGCGTAGAACGCGTCGCAATCCATATGGGCAATCGACAAGTCGTCCAGTTCGGGATGTTTCAAGACGCGGGGGCTGTTGCACTGAGGACAGCGCGACATGGCTGGTTCGCAACGGGCCAAGCAATCTCGGCAAAACGCCGTCATGATGCGGCCCCCTCGTCCGGCCCCCATAGCCAGGCGGCCCCACGCACGCCGCTTGAATCCCCATGGTGGTGTTTGACAATGGGCGTCGTGCACCGATCTGAAAAGACGTGCGGGTGCACATAGCCATCGATTTCCGCGTAGATACGGTCAATGTTGGAAAGCCCGCCGCCCAGAACAATAATGTCCGGATCCAGAATATTGATGACGGTGCTTAGGCCTCGGCCCAGTCGGGAAAGCCAGTCCCGAAAACAGGCTGTCGCCGGGCCGTCGTTCTTGTCTGCCGCCTCTGCGATCTCCGATGCCGTCTTCGTTTGCCCTGACCTTTCCTTGTAGAAGCGTTCGATTGCCGGGCCTGCCAGCCAAGTTTCGAGACAGCCCAGGCGTCCGCAATAGCATTCAGGTCCAGGGCTTTCATCGGTGGACGGTGCGGGCAGGGGGGTGTGTCCCCATTCGCCGGCAATGGCGTTGGCGCCGACCAAGAGTTTTTGACCGACAACGATGCCGCCGCCGCAGCCCGTCCCCAAAATAACGCCGAAGACAGTGTGCGCCCCATGCCCCGCGCCATCTACTGCCTCGGACAGGGCAAAACAATTGGCATCATTGGCAAAGCGCACCGGACGGCCGAGGCAAGCCTCCAAATCCCGGTCGAATGGTTTGTCGATAAGCCATGTGGAGTTGGCGTTCTTTATCAATCCGGTATGGGGTGACAACGCCCCCGGCATGCCCACCCCCACCGTCACGGACGCACATAAAGCGGTTTCGGCATTTTCGCAAAGGGTGCGGATAGCTTCTATCGTGGCCTCGTAGTCGTGACGTGGAGTCTTGATCCGCTCACGGAATAGTGGGGTATGATCCCGGTCGAACACAGCCGCTTCAATTTTAGTGCCGCCGAGGTCAATTCCCATCCGGTAGGCGGGGCGGTCCACAGACTATCCTCCGCCACTAAAAAAACGGTCGATTTCGTGTTCGATGACCTGTCTTAACTCGTGCCAATCATCAATGCGGTGATCGCAATCCTTTGCCGGTTCGATAAGCCGTGCAAGACGCGGGTCGGCGACAAAATGAACGCGCCGAACGTGCGGCGCGGTTTCGGCAACGGATGTGATGTGGTGGGGAATGTCGTCCAGGAAGAAGATGGGGGCGTCGACTCGTTCGGCCAGTGCGGCCACAGCCGGCCCTTTGGGCCCGCTGTTGGCGATTACAGGGTATTCGACCCCTTGTGAATGAAGACAGCGAATGCGGTCGTCCCGGCGCGAGGCAGGCACATTGCTGAGGACAACGATCTGTGCCCTCTCGGAAAGCTGTTTCAGGACAGCCGGTGCTTCCGGCACGACTTCGATCGTATCCGTGTGTGCGTGAAAAAAGGCGCGGATGAGTTCGGTCACATGTGCGTCTTCGACGTGGCTATCGTCGGCCTGATGTTTCACATTGCCGTGGATCGCATAGCTTGAAAGATCGATCCAGAACCCTTGGGTTTCCAGGTATTTCTCCAGTCCGGCCATGAACTGGAGGATGACTTCGTCAGCATCCGAAATAATTAACGGCGATGCCGGATCGATCGGCAAGGCCTCGATCTCGGCAATCGCCACATCCTGTACACGTTTGTCCATCACAGAGCGGTCTTTGCGTTGTAATTAACTCTCAAATGGGGCGCCTGGCAGCCTTTGTCGAGCCGCTTTGGGCAGTTCCGGGTCCAGCTCGAAGGTTTCGCAAAATCCTACCACCAGTTTTTCCTGGGAGAGCGTGTAATCCAGCACATTGGCGAGAAAGCCGGGGTCGTCCGCAAACGAATCAATCTGTCCAAGATCAACTCCGGTCGCCGCCATAAAACCTTCAAACAGGCGCAGGTCTTGGCTCAGATAGGCGAAGGCCTGGGCAGCGATGGTCTCTGCCTCTTCCTGGCTGATTCGGTTGGTTGACAAAGTGTTAATCCGCTCTTTCCGGGGCCGGACGGACGGCGCGTCGCCCACAATTTGGCCTTTCTCAAGGTTTAGTTAATGATATTGGGCTCAAATGGGCTTGTCCAATTGAAGCGAGTCGGTGTCGGCTCGGTTGACGGATCGGAACCGTTTGGGAAGTAAAGTATGGGCAGTCAGGCAGGCCTTAGTGTGGCAGAGGTGGATACCCAGGAGAAGACTGTACTGATCGTGGAAGACAATGAGCTTAACATGAAGCTCTTTCACGATCTGCTGGACGCTCATGGCTACCGCACGCTTCAGACCCGAGAAGGAATGGAAGCCCTCGAAATTGCCCGCGCCGAACGCCCCGATCTCATCTTGATGGACATTCAGCTGCCGGAAGTCTCCGGGCTGGAAATTACCAAATGGATTAAAGAAGACGATAACCTCCGGCACATTCCCGTGATCGCCGTCACGGCATTTGCCATGAAGGGGGATGAGGAAAAGATCCGGGAAGGCGGCTGCGAGGCTTATATCGCAAAGCCCATATCGGTTTCCCTGTTCCTCGACACTGTCAAAAAATTTCTCGATTGAGGGTCTTATGACCGCGCGCGTCCTCGTCGTCGACGATATTCCGGCAAACACCAAGCTGCTGGAAGCGAAGCTTTCTGCTGAATATTTCGATGTCATCACGGCCAATAACGGTCCCGCCGCCATCGAGCTGGCGGCCAAAGAACAGCCGGACATTGTTCTGCTCGATGTGATGATGCCGCAAATGGACGGTTTCGAGGTCTGCGAAATCCTTAAAGGCCGGGAAGATTTGCAGCACATTCCCGT
>JANQMY010000313.1 GCA_028279895.1 Alphaproteobacteria bacterium | reverse complement strand
GACGGCTCACCCCGCCGTCAGCGGATTGAAATACATCAACAGGACCATGAAACCGACGCCGACCACCCACGCTTCCGCCAGAAGCCGCAGACCAAAGGGACCTTACCTTATGCTTTCCCTTTCCGGAGAACAGGGATCCTCAAAATCCACGATCACCAAGATGATCAAGGCTCTCATCGATCCAAACAAGGCACCCACGCGGACATTCCCCCAGACCGAGCGCGACATGTTCATCTCGGCCACAAATTCTTACCTGCTCGCCTATGACAATATTTCGTTTATACCTGGTTGGCTTAGCGATGTGCTGAGCTCGCTGTCTACCGGCGCAGGCTACAGCACCCGTACGCTTCACTCCGACCAGAACGAGACTGTGTTCGAGACCTGCCGGCCCGCGCTCTTTAATGGCATAGGGGATGCCGTCAACCGCCCGGACCTAGCCAGCCGCACGATCCAAGTTCGGCTCAACGTCATTTCTGAAGCTGAACGGATGCCGGAAAGTGACCTTTGGGAAGAGTTTCACCGCCTCATTCCCGAGATCTTAGGCACCTTGTTGGATGGCGTGAGCGCCGCCCTCCGAAATCTCAAAAGCACGAAGCTCGAAAACGCGCCCCGCATGGCAGATGCCGTAAGGTGGGTTGTCGCGGCTGCCACGGGCTTGGGGATAAATGGTGACGATTTTCTGTTGGCCTATCAGGAAAACGAACTTGAAGGCGCCAAGCAGTTTCTCGAAAACGACGCGGTTGCGTTCGAAGTCTCAGAGCTGGTCAAAGAGAAGGCGTGGGAGGGTCCTGCCAAGGAACTTCTCGATCTCCTCAATATCAAGCAAGCGAAGACACAAAACGCAGCCGGACCTGGCCTAAGACGCCGCAGGCCATGGGAATGGCTCTTGTCCGAATTTCGCCCGTGCTTCGGCGACTGGGCTACACCATCGAGAAGCCCAAGAAATCGGGAAATCGGACTTGGATCATCCACAGCATTAAACCGGGCAAGTAATAATACGGACGTCAATCCAGTCAACCACGCCTCATCAAGCCAAAATACGCAGAGAAATTGAGTGGAGAAGACGGCGCGATAGGCATGGCCGCACAGATAGATCCAATTCAAGGACTCGGCACAATATCAACATAATCCACCCGCACCATTTCACCACCTGCACGCGTGCCAACGATTTGAATAGAATCTCCTGGGCTTAAGGAAATGCCGGTTGCGATCACCGCTGACGTTTGATTGGCCGCCGAAGCAGTCGAGGAACCTAGGAACTGATCGAACACCTTGCTGCCGATCGGGCTTCCGTTTACGTTCACAACAGCTGTTGCCGTGCCATCATTTTCGTCAAAGTACCCAAGCGTGATGTCGTAAACACCCGCCGACCCTGCGAAGGTAGATGTCGCTGTTCCGACTGTCGCACCAGTCCCCGTCTCAAATCCGAAGAATATAAACGAAGGCAGCTTAACGATCTGATTATTCGAGGCAACACCTGAGACTGTGTCAGTTTCAAATCCAGTTAACGTCATATCTTCAGCTTCGATACGCACTGGCTGCGCCGCCGTCTGGACATCAACGCTGACCGTCGCCGTGCTTGTCCCGCCATTGCCGTCATCGGCCGTATAGTCAAAGCTGGCAGAACCGGTATAGCCGGTGTTCGGCGTGAATAGGACGTCACCATTCACATCCAAAGAGGCCGTACCATTCACAGCGTTAGCCACCTCACCTCCCCCCACTTGGTGGTCCATTTTGAATGTTAGTTTGGAAGTGCACTGTTTGCCAAGCCCTTTGGCCGAGCGCCCCCAAAGGCTGGCGAGGCCA
>JANQMY010000311.1 GCA_028279895.1 Alphaproteobacteria bacterium | reverse complement strand
CGCCTGCCTGCGCGAAGCCTAAGCTTCGCCCTGCGGGCCATAGCCCTTCGGGCGACGGGTCGTTCGGCGAAGGCAGGCGTTCGGACGGCTAACCGGATTCCCTCCCGGATCAGGTCCGGGACAGGCTTTTACCTGATCGCGCTCTAGGTTTCACCATGGCAAGTCGATATGAGTGAATTTTTTAAAACGCATGCGGATAATTGCGGGGACCGGGCCGCCCTCGTCGACAACCAGGGGACGACAAGCTGGCGGGAGCTCAATGCGCGCTGCAATCGGCTTATCAATGGGCTGCGAGACCGGGGCGTGAAACCCGGCGGCACCTTTGCGGTGCTCAGCTCCAACCGCCGGGAGTATTTCGAGATCGTCGCGGCGGGGACACAAGGCGGATGGCGCTATGTGCCCATCAATGTCCATCTGCAGGCGGACGAAATCCCCTATATCCTCTCGAATTCGGAGGCCCAGCTTCTCTTTTTGGAAGAGGAACTCGCCGACAAGGCGTTGCACGCAGTGGAACGCCTGTCTGCGCCCGTCGACGTGGTGGTCATTGGCGCCTCCGGCGGCGAGGGGGCCTACGACTATGAAGGCGTCTTGCGGTCGGCTTCCGACGAAGAACCTGACAACCAGCGTCTCGGCATGCCCATGTTCTACACCTCCGGCACGACCGGCCGTCCGAAAGGTGTGGTGGGCTCCGGGGCCGTGGTCGGTGGACCGCTGGAGGTGCTCCGTCTCATGTCCGACGCCTTGGTCGAGCATTTCGGCCTGCGGCGCGACGGGGCCATTCTCCTCGCCGGTCCGCTCTATCATTCGGTGCAATGGCTTTTGACCGTGCCTATGCTGCTGGCCGGTGCCCGAATTGTGATTCAGAAGAAGTTCGATGCTGTAGATACGCTTCATCTGATCGACGAGTACGAAATCAATAGCGTCAATTTAGTACCCACACAGATGGTTCGGCTTTTGCGGTTAAATGAAGAGGTGCGTGGGCGCTTTGATGGGTCGAGTCTCGATTGTATCTGGCATGGCGCGGCGCCCTGCGCGCCGGAAGTCAAGCGGCAAATGATCGAATGGATGGGTCCTATCGTCCATGAATATTATGGCGCCACCGAAGGGTCGATTATCAGCGTCATTCGTGCGGGCGAATGGTTGGGGCGGCCGGGCAGCTTAGGGCGTCCGTTACCTCATATCGAAACGATCGTCGTGGGCGATGAGGGCCATAGGCTCGGTCCGGATCAAGTGGGGGAATTGTATTTCCGCAATGGGACCGGTGCCGACTTTGAGTACTTTAAAGACCCGGACAAGACCAAAACGGCCCATTTGGAACCCGGTGTCTTCACGTTCGGAGATATGGGATATTTGGACGAACAGGGCTACCTTTATTTGAGCGACCGGAAGATCGACATGATCATATCCGGCGGCGTGAATATTTATCCTCAGGAAATCGAAAACGTCTTGATGACGCATCCGGCGGTAGCCGACGTCGCGGTTTTTGGAATCCCCAATCAGGAATTCGGAGAAGAAGTGAAGGCGGTCGTTCAAACCGCAAAACCCTTCGCTCCGCAATCTGCCTTGGAAGACGAATTGATCGCTTACTGCCGGGCCCGGCTTGCACGCTTTAAGGCGCCGAAAAGCATCGACTTTCGAGATACGCTCGGGCGCCAAGAAAACGGGAAGATTCAGAAAAGAGTTCTAAGGGACCCGTACTGGCAAGGCACGGAGCGCCGAATCTAAATGCGTATCGCAAAACGGTGAATGGCGGAAGCTGCGTATGAAAATCGCGACACTGATGAATTATGCGAGTGACTATCACGCCGTCGTTCAAGAGGTGCAGGATTTGGAGCGTGCGGGCCTGGATGTAGTGTTCGTCCCCGAAGCCTATGGTTTCGACGCGGCGACAATGATGGGCTACCTTGCGGCAAACACGACGACCGTTCAGATTGCCTCCGGCATTCTTCCGCTCTTTTCCCGAACCCCTACATTGCTTGCGATGACGGCGGCCGGTCTCGATAATCTATCGGGTGGCCGGGCCATGTTGGGCATCGGTGCTTCCGGACCGCAGGTGATCGAAGGGTGGCACGGGGTGCCGTATGATGCACCGGTCGCGCGCATGCGTGAGATCATCTCCATATGCCGGATAGTCTGGCGGCGGGAACGGCTTGATCATCAGGGGACGAAGTATCACATGCCGTTGCCGCCCGGCCAAGGCCGTGGATTGGGTAAGCCCCTGAAAATGATTACGACGCCGGTGCGGCCGCACGTCCCCATCATTGTTGCGTCGTTGGGCGACAAAAGCGTTGAGATGACGGCCGAATTGGCCGACGGATGGCTGCCGGCATTTTTCCTGCCCGGTGTTTCCGAACAGCATTGGAAAGATGCCCTGGAACGCGGACGGCAAAAGCGCGCATCCGGTCTTTCGCCGCTGGAGGTCTATGCGGGCGGCTTGGTGGCGATCGGCGACGATGTGGAGCATTTGCGGGACAGCGTTCGTCCGGTGACCGCCCTTTACGTGGGCGGCATGGGCGCGCGGAGCAAAAACTTCTACAACGACTTGTTTGCGAGCTACGGCTATGAAGAAGAGGCCGTCCGAATTCAGGATCTTTTTCTTTCCGGCAAGAGGGCCGAGGCCGAAGCCGCAATTCCGGAAAGTTTTTTAAAGGAAACCAATTTGGTGGGGCCGGAAGGGTTCGTGAAAGAACGCGTGGCGGCGTTCCGCGATGCCGGGGTGACCTGCTTGAATATCGCGGTCGCCGGAAAAACCCCCGCGGAGAGAACTAGAACGGTCGACCGTCTGCGGAACATCGTGGAGCGGGTGTGACGGACCGCGGCGGTCAACAAGTGCTTCCATAAACACAAAGGGATTAACCGTGTCGGAATTAGAGGGTCACTGCGGCGTTGGGTATGAAACCGTTCGCCGCGCCGTCGAGGAGAACTTTGCCAAACGGGGAGAGGTGGGCGCCGCCTTTTGCCTTTATCATCGCGGCAAGAAGGTTGTCGACCTGTGGGGCGGTACGGCCGACGTCGACAAAAAACGGCCATGGCGTAAGGATACCCTGCAGCTCATTTTTTCGTCGACAAAAGGGGCAACGGCACTCTGTGCGTTGAAGCTTGTGGAAGAGGGGCGGGTCAATCTGGACCGTCCGGTCGCCGCGTATTGGCCGGAGTTTAGCGGGGGCGGAAAAGAGGTCATCACCTTACGGATGATTTTGTCCCATCGCGCCGGCCTCCCGGTGATCGACGATAGACTGACGGCGGAAGAGATCTATGCCGGCACGCCGGTGGTCGACGCGTTGCAACGGCAGGTGCCCTATTGGCCGCCCGATGAAAAGCACGGTTATCACGGCCTGACCATAGGCTGGTTGGTGGGCGAGGTGGTGCGGCGCATCACCGGCCTTTCACTGGGGCAGTATTTCCAACGGGAAATCGCCAAACCGCTCGATCTGGACTTTTGGATCGGGCTGCCGGAAAGGGAAGAGCCGCGGGTTTCGGCGCTGATTGAAATTCAGGATAGCGACGTCGACTTTACCCTGGCGGAAGACTCGTTACCGGCCCGCATGTTGATGAGTCACGCCCTGTCCGGATCGGGATCGAGTTATGCGTGGAACGCGCGTGCGCTGTATGCCAGCGAAATGCCCGCCGTTAACGGCATCTGCACCGCGCGGGCACTGGCCAAAATGTATGCGGCGATGGTCGGCGAGGTTGACGGCAGCCGCTTGCTCAAGCCGGAGACGGTCGATATGGCGCGGGAGGAACATAGTAACGGGCCGGATGCGACCATCGAAGGGATCGAGACCCGGTTTGGGCTCGGCTTTCATCTTAACTCCGAACATGCACGTCTGATGGGGCCCGGCTCGTTCGGCCATCCCGGCGCCGGCGGCTCGTTGGGCTTTGCCGATCCGGAACATGAGATCGGCTTCGGATATGTCATGAACCGCTTGGGCCCAAACCCGTACCTTGATGACCGTGCAAGCGCGCTGATTGATGCCGTGCGCCAATCAGTGGGCGGTTAGGGCTGGGGTAGGGCGGCGTCGAACGGGCCGGTCGGTCTGTTCTGTGACGCGTGATCAATCCGTCACTCTCCATCCCTTCGTGCGGCTGCGAGATGTTTCAGGAGGGAGCGCCGGAGGGGCCGAACCCTCACGACCAGAGTCGGCGGAAACAAAGGCACCCCTCCGGGACGTCTTATGAGACGACAGGTAATGCAGTTTGGCTACGAAGGCCGTTTCCATAATTTAGTGCACTGTCACCGTAATCCCACCGTAATCCGGGGCTTCATGGAGGTCGTACACTCTTCGTCTCCGGGACCAATCCATTTCTGGAAACTGTCTTTGGATCTTGGCAACGTACAATTAGGTATGGAAGCATACGATAAAAGTATGATGACATACGATTTAGAATCTTCAACGTGGACCGCGGCAGAAAGCGGCAATGCAAGAGGGTCTTGGTCATGTCACAGGCAAAACCCGTTGAACGGATCGGTGGGCGAAGCATTGGGCCTAGCGCGGACGATGTGTTTCAGCTCGACGGCGATAATCCTCCAAATTTTCTGACAAAGGATTCATATGAATCGCTAGGCAACGCGACGCTAGCGCCGGACCGTTACACCTCACAGGAATTCCACGACCTTGAGATGAAACATATGTGGACCAAGGTGTGGCAGATGGCTTGCCGCGAGGAGGAGATTCCCAAGGCGGGTGATTACGTCGTGTACGATATCGGCGATTTCTCCGTCATCGTTGTCCGCAGTAAAGATCAAACGATCGACGCCTTTCTGAATGCATGCCGCCATCGGGGGACGCAGCTGAGGGAAAGCGGCACGCGCGGCAATATGAGCCGCATTCGGTATCCTTTTCATGGGTGGACATGGGATCTTGACGGCGAACTCCAAAGCATTCCCTGCCGCTGGGATTTCCCGGAAGTCACCGATGAAGGTTACAAGCTATCTTCCGTGAAGGTGGCCACGTGGGGTGGATTTGTATTCATCAACCTTGATCCCGATGCGGACAGTCTCGAAAACTATCTGGGCGTGTTGCCTTCTCATTTCGAACGGTGGCCGCTCGAAAACCGTTTTCTCACCGCTAATGTTCAGCGTCAGCTGAATTGTAATTGGAAGGTCGCGCTGGAGGCATTCCTGGAAGCCTATCATGTGGTTCAAACGCATCCGCAAGCGCTGCCTTTCACGGGCGATTCCAACACCAAATATGATATATGGGGGGGACAATGTCAGCCGTCTGCTCACATGGTCCGGTATCCCAAGCCCGCATATGGAAAACCCGCCGAGTGATGAAGAGATCACTTCCATGCTTGTTTTTGGTGTGGGGACCGAGGCGCGCGCGGAAGGCATGGAGACGCCGAAAGCGCCGTCAGCCCGGCATGCTCTGGCAGAACTTCTAAAGGCGCAGATGAAAGAAACATTTGGCGCTGATCTTTCTCATCTCACCGTGACCGAACTGGTGGATTCAACACAATACTTCTTGTTTCCAAATTTTTGCCCATGGCTGACGCCGGCTCTGCCGCTGGTCTACCGATTCCGTCCCTATGGCAACGATCCGGAAAAATGCCTGATGGAAGCACAGTTGCTGCATCCTGTGCCGGATGACGGCCCGCGGCCCGATTCCGTGACGCGGCGTGAACTGGGGCCGGACGATCCCTTTACGGATGCGCCGGAGCTTAATCAAATCTCTCCTGTCTTCGAACAAGACATGGGGAATCTGCACCGCATCCAACGAGGTCTCAAGACGGCCAAAGAAGGCGTCACCTTGGGGGATTACCAGGAAATTCGGATACGGCGTTTTCACCAGACGCTCGACAAATATTTGGCGGCTGGACAAAAAGCATGACCATTGATCCGAATACGCCGGTGCTGGTGGGTGTCGGCCTCATCCAGCAGAAAGAAGAAGATCCAAGAAAAGCCAAAGAACCTGTTGCCCTCATGATCGATGCGGCAAAGGCGGCGGGCGCGGATGCGGGCCCGGCTGATCTCCTGACCGAGCTAGAGAATATCTATGTGCCCGTAGGCCGTTGGCGGTACCGGAATCCCGGCAAGCTCATTGCTGAGGGTATCGGCGCGCAAAAGGTGAAATCCATCAGCGCACTGCCGGGTGTGTCTCAGCAAACCATCATTAGCGATGCGTGCACATCAATTGCGCGGGCCGAAATTAGCAAGGCGATGGTCGTGGGTGGTGAGGCGGGCTATCGGCTGCTGCGCGCCGGGATAGAGGGTATCGACCTTGAAGATACGGTGAGCACGGATCTTGCCGATGTGGTGCTTAAGCCCCATGAGGAAATGCAGCCGGATTACGAGAAAGACAGCGGTCTTGGGCGCATGCCCGTGGGCTACTACGCGATCATCGACAATGCGTTCCGGCATGCCCCGGGGACAAACCATCGATGAACGCCGCGATCAAATGGCCGCTCTCTACAGCAGTTTCAGCGAAATCGCAGTGAACAATCCGCAAGGGTGGAACGACAAGCCGTTCTCAGCTGAGTTTATCCGCGACCACAGTGCCAAAAACAGCATGCTCGCCTTTCCCTATACGAAGCTGCACAACAGTTCGTGGAACATAGATCAAGCCTCCGCTTTGCTGCTTTGTTCAGTCGCCGAGGCGGAACGGCTGGGCGTTCCACGTGAGAAATGGGTGTTCCCCCAAGTGTTCACCGAGGCCAACCACATGATCAATCTCACCGCGAGAGAGGAATTGCATCGGTGTCCCGGTGCGGAATTGGCCGGGCAGGCTGCGTTCAAGGCCGCAGACATGAAGCCACAGGACCTCGATTTTCTGGAACTCTACACCTGCTTCCCCATCGCTCAAGATGTTTATGCGGCAGAGGCGGGCATTCCGCGCTCTCTTGATCGGAGCTTTACGGGGGCGATGCCCTTTGCCGGAGGCCCGTTTAACAGCTTTGTGCTCCACGCAACCGGTCAGCTTGCGGATCATATCCGGTCGAAACCAAATAGCCGTGGCATGGTGACCACTGTTTCGGGGGTTCTCACCAAACAAGGTTTCGCCATTTGGGGGGCAGAGCCCGGTCCCAATGGTTATCAATTCATCGATGTCACCGAAGAGGTAGCGCGGCAGGTCCAACGCCGCGATGTGGTGCCGGACTACTCCGGCGAGGCAAAAGTGGCCGGCTACACAGTGATGTACGAACGCAAACAGCCCAAACGCGGTATCGTCATTGTTGATCTGCCGGACCATAAGCGAAGCATTGCTTGCACCGAAAACGCGGCAGACATGGACATGATGGAAACCGAAGAGATCTGTGGCCGAAAAGTAGAGATGCAAGACGGCGCGTTCCGCTTCGCAAGCTAAGAGAAACCGTTCATGAACGATCGCATACACCCGGATGAGTATGATATCGACGCCATTCGGTCTGAATGGATCGGCAAGGTGGTCGCGCGCACGACGGGGCGGTTCCCGGTCGAATACGATCCGATCCGCCGTCATTGCCATATGACCGGTGACAGCAATCCTTTGTTCCTTGATCCGGATTTCGCGAAAGGTGCTGGGCCTTATGGGGACGTGATCGTTCCCCCGTCTTTATTGCCCACATACTTTGCGGCCGGCGGTCCATGGCCGAAAGCACCGAAGCCTCCCAAGGACGGGGCGAAACGGGACAAACTCAAACGTCCGTTCTTTACACTCGGCGTGCCCACACGGGGCGACCGGGGCATCAACATGGGAACGGAGTGGGAATTTCTAGCGCCCATCCGTGTGGGCGACCGGTTGCGGGCGGAGCAGGCGGTGACGGATGTCTTCATCAAGCCCATCAAGATGGATGACAAATCCGTCTGGATTAAGTCGGCCATGACCTTCTTCAATCAAAGCAATGAGCCCGTTGCGGTTTGGCACAACACGACGCTCGTTCACCGCTCGCCGAAGCAGATCAAGCAGGATGAGGAAAGAGGGCAGGCGGCATGACCACGGCGCATGTGCAAGATTTTTCGAAAGTCCTCTATTGGGATGATGTGGCCGTCGACGATGATCTGCCTGGTTTTTCCATGGCGCTCGACTGGACCACCATGGTGCGGCAGGTGCACGGCTCTCAGGATTGGAGCCGCATTCATCACGACCCGGACTATGCCGTCGATAGCGGTCATAAGGGCATTTTCTACAATACGGGCTGGACGGCCGGCATGCTGTCGCGTGCCGTGACCGATTGGATGGGCCTTGAGGGGTGGGTCAAGAAATTTTCGTTTCAAATGCGCGACATGAACATGAATGGCGACACGGTTTCCGCCAAGGGAAAGGTGGTCGACAAGTTCGTGACCGATGACGGAGAGCATCTCGTCAAGCTGGATGTGTGGCTTGAGAATAATCGCGTGGGCAAAACGACGCCCGCGGAATACACCGTCCGATTGCCGGTGCGTGGTTGAATCTGTGTCGTGACCTAAAGGAAGTATTTGAATGCCAAAGCAAACACGGAAGGCAACGCCAAGGGTGGCACCCGAAAAAGCAATTGAACGGGAAGCTCAGCTGCAGGACGATATTTTCGAGCGCAGCCCCTATCGCATTGCTTTTCACATTCATGACGTGTCGCGGATGCGCAAGACATTGATCGATCAAATCTTGAAGCCACACGGCGTAACCCGCTCGCAATGGTGGGTGCTTGCCAATTTAGCGCGCAATCGCACCCGCACGCTCAGCCAAGTGGAACTGGGTCGCGTGCTGGATATGGGAAAAGCGTCTGTCGGCACGCTGGTGCAGGCGTTGGAAAAAACCGGGCTGGTGGCGCGGGTCCCCGCCCCCGACGATGCACGGGCGAAGCACGTCATGTTGACAGACAAGGGTCTCAAAAAGCTGCAAGGCATGACGGAAATCGCCGCGCCTACGAACGATCAGATTATTGCGGGCATCGATCAGAAAGATCTGAATGTGGCGACCCGCGTCCTCTCCACCATGAAGCATAATTTGAAAACGATATTTGAAGAGCGCGGGGACTAGCTCGGGAGGCAGCAATGACAGAGGCGATAGCGATTTACGACGTTTCCGGCGTGTTTGCGAACATCGATGCGAATGTGCCGTGGCTCCTTGTACTTGGGGCATTGTCGCTTCTTTGCAATTTCACCTATTTCGGCATCGCGGCCTATCAAGGCTTCAAGCACAAGATGTTCACCATGCCCTTGGTGGGCACGCTCGTCTTCATTCCCCACGACCTGCATTACTTGCTGATGTTCGACAAATGGTTCTTCGTTTACGACCATTGGTTCATGCAGCTCTTCTTTGCGGGCCTCGTGGTGACAAACATCCTTGAAATGATTTTTTTCTACCAGACTCTGAAATATGGCAGAGAAGAAATCCTTCCCCAGATTTCGCAGCCTGTTTACGTCGCGATCCTTTTTGCCGCGCTCGCGGCCGTTTCAATCATCTGGGTGGGCGTCAAATCGGTTCTTGCGGACGAACTTTGGTTCTTCAGCTTTGGCTGGACCATATGGTTCTGTTTGCCTCTCGTCATCCCCATGATGCTTCGGCGCGGATCATCGTTGGGGCAAACGGAAATTGCTTGGTACGCCTATACCATCATGACAATCTGCTGGTGGCTTGCCGTGTGGCCGCTTGATCCGTTCTTCCGGAGCCCTGCATGGCTAGGGTTGGGTATCGTTACCGTCTTATGGGCCGCCGCAACGATTTGGGTCATCCGCCAACTGCCGAACAAGGAAATCGACGTTCAACAAAACCCGAAAGCGCTCGCATCTGTAGCGTAAGCGCTGGCCGGTTCTCGAGATGACAATAAAGGAATGGCAAATGGATTACTCCTCTTACAAGTGCATTCAGTTCGAACGCGAAGGAAGAATCTTACGGGTAACGCTCAATCGACCGGACAAACTCAATGCGGTTGATGAACAATTGCATCACGAGCTTGCGCAAGTTTTCTATGACATTTCGATTGATCGGGAATGCGACGTCGTCATTCTCACCGGGGCCGGTCGCGCCTTTTGTGCAGGCGGCGACGTTTCCATGATGGAGCGTCTCGGCGAAGAGAAATCCCGTTACACCTTCCAAAACATTCAGGGGAAACGGATTGTCTACAGCCTACTCGAAGCCGAAAAACCGATCATTTGCCGTCTGAATGGCGATGCCATTGGTCTCGGTGCTTCGGTCGCTTTGCTTTGCGACATCATCGTTGCCGATGAAAACGCAAAGATTGGGGATCCCCATGTGCGCGTCGGATTGGTCGCGGGCGATGGCGGATGCCTTATCTGGCCGCATCTGGTGGGCTATGCGCGGGCGAAAGAGGCACTGCTTTTAGGTGATCTGGTCGACGCCCAAGAGGCGAAAGACATTGGGCTGATCAATCGGGTTTGTTCGGCGGATCAACTTGATGAAACCGTGGACAAAATTGCATCGCGCCTTGCCAATGGTGCCACAGAAGCGATCGCGTGGACCAAGGCTGTCACCAATCTCGGCCTTAAGCGCGAAATGCATGCGGTGATGGATGCGGGCATGGCTTATGAAGCGCTCAGCATGAACGAGAAGTTTCATCTGAATGCGGTGGAGAAGTTTTTGGCCAAGCGTCAAGCGGAGTAGGGCAATGTACTTTTTTCCTACATTGTGGAGCGCATGCAGACGGGACGTCAACATCGGTCGGATCAACATCCTCCGCAAAAATGAAATTCAACGCGAGATCATCGCAAAGCAGTTGTTGGGTTTGGCGTTCAGATAGTTTTCCGGCGCACAAAACAAGAATGGGAAGGGGTGCGGGCCCGAGATGACACACCGGAGTCAAATTATCATCATCATATGGGCGCTTGTGTTCATGGTTATCTACGGACTGACCTTGTGGCAGTTGCTGCATATGTGGCCGCCGCCCTCCGCCTCCTGGTCGGCAGAACAAGTCGCCGAGTTTTATCGGGAAAACAGTCTGGACATTCGAATTGGTGCGATGGTGGCATCTTGGTGTTCGGCCTTCATGATCCCGTTCTCCGCAGTGGTTGCCGTTCAAATGCGACGGTTGGAGAAAGGCTTGCCGGTTTGGACGTATTTACATTTCGCAGGCGGTATCACCATGTCGATGTTTTTGGTGTTGCCGCCTATCTTTTTTGGCGTTGCTGCGTACACGCCGGAACGATCTCCGGACGTCACCCAACTCATGCATGAATTTGGCCTGCTGACCCTCGTGACGACGGATCAATACTACATCTTCATGATGATCTCGATCGCGGTCATCAGTCTGACGACACGGGATGAGTTGACCGCCTTCCCGCGCTGGCTCGGCTATTACACATTATGGGCCGCCCTTGCCTTCGAGGTCGGTGCACTGGCGTTCATTCCGAAAAGCGGACCGTTTTCTTGGAACGGCCTCATGGTTTTCTGGATGCCGATTTCCGTGTTCGGTTCTTGGGTGATTGTCACCTGCATTGTCATGATGCGCGCCATTAAAGCCCAACAGCGTGCGGAAGAAAGCCGCTCAGAGGTGCCGGTGCAAGGCTTACAAGCGGCGGTTTGAGGAAAGCAAAGAGAGAACCCCAATGAGCCGTACGAACACCAAAAACGACGCGGTCGAGTCGTCCCGCATACCGGGAGAGCCGGGGATTTGGCTCTTTGTCTTTGGCGACATGATGATCTTTGCGGTGATGTTTGGCATCTTCCTTCATTACCGATGGTTAGAGCCCGAACTATTCGTCCAATCGCAAGCCACGCTGAATACGTTCTACGGGGCGATCAACGTTTTGTTGCTACTGACGAGTTCCTGGTTCGTCGCCAGCGCCATCGACCGCTTGAAGCACAATGAGGCGCGCGAGGGAACTCAGTTGCTCATCGGCGGATTCATGTGCGGTGCCGGCTTTGGCATAATCAAGATACTCGAATATTCGGAGAAGATTGGCGCCGGCATCACCGTCGATACCAACACATTCTATCTGTACTACTACTTTCTCACCGGTATTCACTTTCTCCATGTGATCATCGGCTTGTTCGTTCTGGGCTATTTGATTGCCAAAGCACGCACATTCGATCGCGCGCGCAACGACGTTTCTCATTTCGAGTCAGGCGGGATCTATTGGCACATGGTGGATCTGCTGTGGATCGTTCTGTTCCCCCTCATCTATTTGGTGCAATAAATGACGCGGTATCTCGCCACCCCCATCACCGCCGTTTGGGTCATCCTTGCGGCTCTCATGGCGCTCTCCTGGCTCATTGGCAACCAGTATCAGGCAGGCGATTCTGAGACAGCGAGGTACGTGACCGTCGCGCTCATGGTCGTGGCGTTCTTCAAAGTGCGTTTGGTGATGTTGCATTTTATGGAGGCGAAGGACGCCCCCTTTGGTCTGCGGCTTCTGGCGGAAGCGTGGGTGGTCGGCGTCGGTTTCATGGTCCTGTTGATGTATTTCAATCCGCTGACGGCGGGGTGAGCCGTC
>JANQMY010000258.1 GCA_028279895.1 Alphaproteobacteria bacterium | reverse complement strand
ACAGGATCACGAAATACAACACGATTGGCGACAAGGCCGGCAGGAGCGACGGCACAATCATTTCGCGAATGGCCGCGCGCGTCAGAAGATCGACCGCGCGGCTATAATCCGGCTTGGCCGTACCTTCCATAATGCCCGGAATTTCGCGGAATTGGCGCCGGACTTCTTCCACGACGGAACTCGCAGCACGGCCCACCGCCTGCATCGCGATCGCGCTGAACAGATAGGGCAGCAACCCGCCGATCAGCAGTCCGACCACCACATAGGGGCTGGACAGCGAGAAATTGACTGACACGTCTTGGAAGAACGGATAGTTCGGACTGCTGGCGAAATACCGAATATCCTCCGTATACGCGGCAAACAGCACCAGGGCACCCAGACCGGCGGAACCGATGGCATAGCCCTTGGTGACGGCTTTTGTGGTATTGCCGACGGCGTCCAAAGCATCCGTGGTTTTACGGACGCTTTCTTCCAGCTCGGCCATCTCCGCAATACCGCCCGCATTGTCCGTCACCGGACCGTAGGCATCCAGGGCAACGACCATACCCGCCAACGACAACATGGTCGAGACGGCGATGGCGATGCCGAACAGACCTGCCAACAAATAGGTGATCAAAATGCCTGCCACGATGACCAGCGCCGGCAAAGCGGTCGCCTCCATCGAAATCGCCAAACCCTGGATCACGTTAGTGCCGTGGCCCGTGGTCGAGGCCTGCGCCACCGCCTTCACCGGACGATAGTTTGTCCCCGTGTAGTATTCAGTGATCCAAACTATCAGGCCCGTCACCGCCAAACCGACCACACCGCAATAGACCAGGTCCATGCCGCTAAAGGTCTGTCCGGCGACCGTCAGCTGGGTGGAGGTGCCGATGAAATAGTCCGTCACCAGCCAAACAGCGGGAATCGACAAGACGGCCGTTGCGATGAAGCCTTTATACAACGCCGCCATAATGTTCTGGTTCTGACCCAAGCGGACAAAGAAGGTACCGATGATCGACGTCACGATACAGGCACCGGCAATTCCAAGGGGCAGCATCATCACCGAACCGAGGATCTCTTGCCCCGCGAAGAAGATCGAAGCCAGCACCATGGTGGCCACAACGGTCACGGCGTAGGTTTCAAATAAGTCGGCTGCCATGCCGGCGCAGTCGCCCACGTTATCGCCCACATTGTCGGCGATCACGGCGGCGTTGCGCGGATCATCTTCAGGAATACCGGCCTCCACCTTGCCCACCAGATCGGCACCCACATCTGCGCCCTTGGTGAAGATGCCACCACCCAGACGAGCAAAGATCGAAATCAACGACGCACCGAAACCGAGCGCCACCAGCGGGTCGATGATGCCCCGCCCCTCGGCGCCGACGCTGAGCAGCACGCCGTAATAGCCCGCCACGGCCAGCAGCGCCAAACCGGCTACCAGCATCCCGGTGACGGCACCGGACTTAAACGCGATGTCCAAACCGGCCGACAGGCTGTTCCGCGCGGCTTCCGCGGTGCGCACATTGGCCCGCACCGATACGACCATGCCCACATAGCCGGCTACGCCCGACAAAACCGCTCCGATTATGAAGCCAATGCCGACCATAATGCCCAGCAGAATGGACAAAACCACCACGACAATCACACCCACAATGGCGATGGTGGTGTATTGCCGGTTGAGATAGGCCTGGGCGCCTTCTTGCACCGCCGACGCAATCTGTTGCATGCGTTCCGATCCGGCGCTTGCAGACAGGATGCTCTGCACGGCCCAGATGCCGTAAATAACAGCCAGCGCACCGCTGGCAATAACCAACCACAAACCTGTGCTCATCTTTTTTTCCTTTGGAGGGTCAAGCCTGACGATCGTCAGCGGTCTTCACTGAAGCCCCAGCCCCAACCGCGACGTTTCGGTGACAAAGCGCGCGGAACATGCCAAAGAAGATCTGCGAACGCAACCGCAAGCCGGTCGAAATCTCGCAAAATCGGTCAGTTTCACAGGAACAGGTCGCCACCTATGCGGCGAGGTGACGCATACGGAGCGCTCAGCCGGTCATGCAGAGCGTCTCCTATCGCGTTTCCAGGTGACGTTGAATCCGGTTCACCGCCGAAAGTCTATTGGCGGAAACGCGCAAAACAAAGAGTCTGGAGCCGTTTGGGGTTTCGATTAAAACCAAAACGGCTCTAGATGACGCTGCGTACGACGCTTTCGATGATAACTTCGTCGACAAGCTCTGCCCCGACGATGGCCGAAACCCGCGGCATGAGCTCGCTGACCAATCCGGCTTTGTCGATCTCCGCCTCGCCGTCATGAGCCCGCACCGGGTGTTTGTGCACGAACCGAATAAACGCGTCCTGCAGCAGTGGCACATGTTCCTTAACGGTTGGCACTTGGTTGAGCTTCGGTACCCGGAGCTGAATGCCCACGTAATAGTAAAAGATCAGCGTGCCCTCATCGACCACCGGAATGGCCAGTGCCGGCATAAAGACCAAATGCGGGTCCAGCGGCGCCACAGCCGGTTCCTCGGAAGCGGCTTCCTTCTTGCCCTTTGCGTCGCCCTTTGACGCAGGGCCTGCCCCCGCCGGTGCGATGGACAACGCCATAATGAGCGCGACAATGGCCATGATCTTCAGCAGCGCCAAAATCGCCAAATCTGTCCGGATCCAAAACATGGGCCAAGAGTGACACGGCCGCCTTAAAGGAACGTTTCCGTTCTTGCTCTCAAAAGTGGCTAAATCCTGCGGGTTTTAGCGGTTGAAGCGGCCCATCACCGGAGCCGGACCAAAGCCCGGGTTCGGCGAGGCATTCGCCAATCTCCGCAACGCCCTTGGGCACCTCAGCCAGAGGCGGCGCCGCAAACAGCACTTCATAGTCATCGCCGCCCGAAAGAAGCTGATCCCAAGAGGTCAAATCCAACTCCAGGGCTGCACGGGCCCCGACGGACAGGGGGACCGCCTCTCGTTCGATTCTCGCCCCCACACCGGACGCTTCGGCGAGGTGGGCCAAGTCGGCCAATAAGCCGTCCGACACGTCAATGGACGCGGCCGCATGGGCCTGCAGGTAGTCGATTAAATCCAGCCGCGGCCGCGGCACCCGATAGCGAGCGATCAGCTCGGCCGCTTCTGTGGCATCCGGCAAGTCCAGCGCGTTCTGAGCAAGCTTAAGGCCCAAATGCGCATCTCCAATTGTGCCGGAGATATACAGGCGATGGCCAGGCTTCGCGCCGGATCGCCGGATCATTCTTCCCCGTTTGACACTTCCAAACGCAGTCAGGCTGAAAAAGGCCGCGCTCGGCGCTGAGACCGTGTCGCCTCCCAAAAGGAAAATGCCAAACTCTTCCTGATCTTGCGCCAGGCCCCTGGCGAATTCGGCAATCCAGCTTTCTGAGACATCGCGCGGCCAGCCCGCCGCCATTACATAGTGCACCGGACGAGCGCCTTTGGCCGCCAGGTCCGACAGATTTACCCGCAGCAACTTTTTGGCGACGCTGTCCGGTGGGTCGTCGGGCAGATAGTGGACGCCCTCGACAATCGCGTCCTTGGTCACAACCCACTCTTCGTCCGCCTCACAAGAAAGAACGGCGGCGTCGTCTGTTAGTTCGAACGCCCGGCCGGTCTTCACCACTCCGCCCCGCGTGAGCGGCGCAAAATAGTCAGCGATGAGTTCGAACTCGGACCGTTTGGTCAACCGTGTCAGCCTTTCAACGGCGTCCCGCTGCCCCGCCCCCAATCAGAGCCGCGTTCATGACGCGCCATGCGCTCCAGGACAGCGTTGAGTAGAGCCGGTTCTTCCGTGGAGAAGAAGGCGTGGGCCACATCCAAATATTGCGAGATGATCACCGCAGGGGGAATGTCATCGAAAGCATGAAGCTCATAACCCGCGGCCCGGAAGATCGCGCGCAGCGTGGAATCCAAACGCCCCAACGGCCACGGTTCCGGTAAAAACTCCGCAATAAGCCGATCGACGGCTTGCTGTTCGGCGACCACGCCCAACACCAGTTTCTCCAGAAAGTCCGCATCCGCATGATCTGGATCATAATCGGTCGGCCCATCAATCCGTTTGCGCCATTGAAAGTCCGATAAAACATCGCGGGCATCGGTACCGGATAGATCCATTTGATAGAGCGCTTGCACAGCCAGCAGTCGCGCGAGCCCGCGTGCTTCAGCGCGGCGCGGCTTTCGTGGTTTTTCAACTGCTTCAGAGTTCGCGTTCATGTCTCCAAAACGCCAAAGCGCCTTTGCAGCTCAATCATGTCGAGGCAGGCCGCGGCCACATCCCCGCCTTTGTTCTTTTGATCGACTTTGGCCCGCGCCCAGGCTTGTTCCTGGTTCTCAACCGTCAAAATGCCGTACCCCAGGCATAGACCATATTGCACCGACAAATCCATCAATCCGCGTGCCGATTCCCCACAGACATAGTCATAGTGACTGGTCTCGCCACGGATGACGCAGCCCAGCGCCACATATCCGTCATAGGTCGGCACATCATCGTCATCATGGGCCTGGGCCGCGAATTGAATGGCCACGGGGATCTCGAACGCACCCGGCACCGCCACCCGCTCGAAAGTTGCGCCGCGCCGCTCGAGCTCGGCGATGGCACCGCGCGCCAATTCGTCGGCGATTTCGTCGTAGAAACGCGCCTCGACGATCAATACATGGGGCTTCTCGCGCTGGGGCATGACAATAGGTCCTTCAATCTGGGCCGGCGTTAAGGTTTTTCCACGATCGGCACTTGCTCGACGACACGCAAACCATATCCCTCAAGACCGACG
>JANQMY010000251.1 GCA_028279895.1 Alphaproteobacteria bacterium | reverse complement strand
CGCATCCTTGTTCAGCGGCATCATCCACTTCTCGCGCGCGTCCGGATCGTCCGGATTGAAGTTCAGCGGACCTGCCCAACCGCGGCGGAAGCCCACCACTTCCCAGCCCAGCTCATGGGCGCGGCGGACCACCGCCTTAATGCAAGGGTTCAAGCCGGGGACATCGCCCCCGCCAGTCAATATGCCAATACGCATCTCTCAGTCTCCCGAGGTCAAAAGGATGAGGAATTCAGTCACCATCGTGGGCATTTCCATCTTTATTGAGAGCACCCGCGGGCATCCACGGGCCAGATATCCACCAGAACGTCGCCGCGCACGCAATGATACCAGTCGTACAGATTTACCGTGGGATCGCAATGGGGTACGACGCATCGAATGGCGGCCCCCAGATCGATCGTCTGCGCCTTGTCGGCCAGTGCGATACCGCCCTGCTCGTCCCCGAAGAAGAAATAGCTGGCGCCGTCCGGCGCGCCCGAGACGATGATCGGCGGGTCCGCATCCGTGGAAAAGGATTTAAGCCCGGCATCGGTGGTCGCAATGCCCGGCACATTGTTGCTGATCACGGTATTCTGCACGAACAGCGCGGTCTCGAACGGAATGGGCGCGTTATTGGCAATGGGCACCTCGTTATATTCCCGGTCCATGAACACATAGGACCCACCCTGAAGATCGGTCAGCACGCCCGCTTCCGGATCGATGTTGAAGGTGCCGGTGCCGCCGCCGGTGAGGATTTCGCAGGCGATGCCCTCTTGCGCCAGGCTGTCGCGCATCTCCTTTAACTGGTGCATGGCGTCGAGGGATTTGGCCTTGCGTTCTTCGAACGCCCCCACATGCATGAGATGGCCGGCATAGGCCTGCAACCCCCGAAAGTGGAGATTGGCGGACCCATCGATGAAATGGGCCAGCGCACTGGCGCCGATGCCCGGCGCAATGCCGGTGCGGTGAAGCCCCACATCCAGATCGACCGCCGCACCGACCACCACGCCGGCATCGGCCGCGGCTTGGTCGAGTTCCAACGCCGTTTTTTGATTGTCCACGGTGACGATGAGTTCTTCCACGTGACGGGTGAGTTCCGCCACCCGGGCAAAGCTGCCGGGGGTGACCACCGGCGAAGTGAGAAACAGCTTGTGGATACCCTTCGCCGCCAACGCCTCCGCTTCCGCTAGCTTGGCGCAACAAATGCCCACGGCGCCCGCTTCCATTTGAAGCCGGGCGATGTTGGCGGATTTGTGAGTCTTGGCATGCGGCCGAAGCCCCAAGCCATATTTCTCGCAATGGACCGCCATATAGGCAAGGTTGCGTTCCAGCAAATCCAGGTCGAGCACCAAGGCCGGCGTGGGGATGCGCTGCGCTGAGCCTTCCTGACCGATCAAATCGGCGGCATGGGGGGTGCGGGTCACGGCATAATCGGCGCGGCGTGTCATAACAGATCCTCCTGAAACAGGCGGCGCCAGTCTAAGCGAGATTCCCCGAATTGCGCGCGCTTTCTCACGGTCCGAGATGGGCGCATGGGGTAGATCCGTGTTTGAGGCGCCCGGCCGCCCTCTCCCCCTCCCAAACCACCCACAGGGTATCCTTATCGGGTGGTTTGGGAGGGGGAGAGGGCAGGCCGAGCCGGTTATGAAAGATGGGCGCATGGGGTAGATCCCAGTTTTCAGCATCCACCCCCATGGATTCCCCGGGCGCGCGGACCGGGGCGCTTGCCGGGTAATGACGCGGTCAGTTGTTTGATGATTACGAAAAGCTCCTGGTTCGTCATTGCCCGGCGCCAGTCCGGGTAATCCACAACGGCGTGTCCCAAAAGAGAGTGACCAAGCTCGGGCCGTCATCCTCGACCCAACGGGTCGGAGATCCATTGGCAATCGCCGACCGGCGCGTGGGCGCGGTTCACGCCGCGACCGCAAAGCGGGGGATTGGATCGGGGAAAAGGCCATCGGAGTCCCGGCGCAAGGGCCGGGACCATCCGTTATGTTGTCGGGCAGGCTCGAGGCCATGACGCACCTTCATCTCTCGGCCTCCCTCGCTCCGAAATATATCACAACCCTGACGTGGCCGCAGCCCTGCACGCGTTCTTTTGGCAAGTCAAACATTCTCCCCTACACTTTGCCTTTGCAACGGAGGGTGCGGAGATGGAGACGATCTAGGATATGGTGCAGTGTTTCTTACGGCGTATCACCGCCACGTGCCGCGCGGCAAGGTCGAAGCATGCCCTGATCGCATCTGTCTTGTGTCTTTCATCGACGGCGGGCCCTCTTGATGCAGCGGAATCTGACCCACCGAAAGATCACGTGTTTCATTATGACGGCGAAAGGGACGACGACGGTCCCGGCCACACCATGACCATCACTACGAATTCACAAGAAACTCTGGAATTCCGCATACTTCGGACCAATCAGGCAAACAATTCCCTGTGCCGAAAAAACAGGGCCACCCTCTATGGACCGCGCGTATCGGCCGGCGCACCGGAGATCCAGACGCTGAATTTTCGTCTCAAAGAATCCCCGTCTGTTGCGCTTTACGAGTGGCACATTTGTTTCGAGATCGACGGCACGATCTACCGCGCTTGGCGCGGATTTGACCCCGGTCCCAACACCGCGCTCGACATCCAATGCTTCATCGATGTTGCCCAACTCGCCACGCGGGAGACACGAAAATACATGTGTACGGAGACGAAAGCGTCACTCAATCCTTACAATCATAATGAGTATGCGGAATATTGCTGGTCCGTAGAAATCTGCCGAAGCTTCGAAGACGAACGTGAATATGAGCTTTTTCTGTCGCGCGGTCCTCAGAATGTGGGGTTTATGCGGAGCAAGCAAAAATCGGTTTTGTCCAAAAAAACGGTGCCACTTACTCGTTTTACAAGGGATGAATGGGCGCAGAAACTGAAGGAGGACGAAGCGGACTGGCACGACTATTGCCTCGAAGCCCGAGAGAAAGCGCCCGAGCAAGCGACACTTATTTTCGACGAAGAGAAAAGTTGCGCCGAATTGGCGAAAGAGGAAATGAAATCAACGCCGCCCTATCGTGAAAGGGGCCGGCGGCTGAGGAAAGACCATGTGCTCGACGCTTTCCAAATTGTTCGCGGCTCGACCCTTCTTGAAGACAGCACACGCTACCCGCTTACCATGGCGCGCGATGACAACTTAGTTCGGCATTTTTACACTTTCGCGGCGCATGAGATGAAAGAAAGCGAAATCTATTTTCACGAGATCACCTGTACGCACGAATATGACGCGCGTGAAGCCGAGTGCGAACTGGCTGTGGAACATGCCTTCTTTGCCGACGATCCAACGAAGTATTTCGCCGTGGGCGACACGACCCATGTGGAAATTGCCATTTGGGCGGAACGTGAACGCAAACGCACGCCGATTGAACAAACTGAGCCATCCCCGTTACTGACGAAAAAAGAAGCGGACGACTACTTTCAGCGCGTTAAGCAATATCTCGCGGGAGATCCGCGCGTTGTGCTGGTGGAAGAGACCCGGGGCATCGTGACGTTTTCGTATCGCGGACATGGCTGCTTCTACACCAGCGACTATCAAATCATCGGCGACCTTGACTCGCTTAAACATCTCGACACGGACGGCATTTGTATCTAGCCGAATGAAATGCCTTGTCATGCCAAGGGGCGTAACGCGAACAAAAGGTGAGACCCTATTGATCCCCAGCATGTTAAACCGCAAATGGATCCCTGGCCTCGGCAAGCTCGGCCGAGGATGACGGGGAGAGTAGATTGCATGCGTTCCAACTTAATCAGCCGTCATCCTCGACCCGCAGGGTCGGGGATCCATTGGCAAAAGCTAGGCGGCACGGACTTACGGTTCAAACATCACCAGGACGCAAAAAGGCTGACCTGTCGGAACGGTCATTGGAGTCCCGGCGGCAAAGCCTCGACAATCAAAAAGGGATCAAAAGGGTCAGACCCCTTTGATCTGTTCGATGGAGGCCCCCCTTCCCAATGGCGCCACCCACGCTACCTCTCTTGCCAAACGGGCATTTGTGTGGATAACAGCGCGGTCGGCGCCGGCCGCACCAATCAGAAGCAGAAACGCAGCAACCAGGGTGGAAGATGTACAAAGAACTGAAAGACGTTAGGGGGGAACTCACCGCCGAGGACCAGCCCTTTGCCGTGACCGAGGTAGAGGTCCGCGGGCACAAGCTCAAATCGTATGCCATGGCGCCGCCCAGCCTGAAGGACATTTGGGCGCTCAGCGCCGGATATGCCGACCGCGACTATCTGGTCTATGAGGACGAACGCTGGACCTATGCCGACGCCCACCGGGATGTGGCCTCCATCGCCAATTGGCTGGTGGCCCACGGCGTCGAGCCCGGCGATCGGGTGGCGATTGCCATGCGCAACTACCCGGAATGGCTGCTGGCCTATTGGGCGATCTTGTCCGTGGGCGCCGCCTGTGTCGGCATGAATGCCTGGTGGGTGACGGACGAAATGCTCTATGGCATTGAAGATGCCACGCCCAAAATGATCATCGGCGATCAGGAACGCCTCCACCGCATTGCGGACCATACGGACAAGATCGGCGGCGCCACATTGGTGGGTGTGCGCCTGACCGACGAACTGCCCTGCGAAATCATTCCGTGGTCGGATCTTCTGGCTCATGACGGGGATTTGCCGGATATTTCCGTCGACCCTGATGACGATGCATGCATCTTCTATACCTCCGGCACCACGGGCCGGCCAAAGGGTGCACAGCTCACCCATCGGGGCTGTGTCAACAATGTGATGAATGTGGCGTTCGCCGCCATGGCACAAGGGCGCGCCATTGCGCGCGTGCAAGGCACCGAGGAAGAATTGCTGGCCCAGGAGCCGCCCGTACCCTCGGCGCTGCTGACGACGCCGCTCTTCCACGTGACCGCCAACAATTGTGTCGCCCAAGGCGCCACCCTGGCGGGGGGCAAGATCACCCATATGTACCGCTGGGATGCGGGCGAAGCCTTGAAGATTATCGAGCGGGAAAAGATCACGTCGCTCACCGGTGTGCCGGTGATGGCGCGCGAAGTGATCACCCATCCGGATTTCGCCAAGACGGACACATCAAGCCTGATGACGCTGGGCGGCGGCGGTGCGCAATTGCCGCCGGATCTGGTGGGCAAGATCGATAACGCGGTGGAAACCGCGAAACCGAATACCGGCTACGGCATGACGGAAACCTGCGGCATCATCACGGCGATCGCCGCCGAATTCTTCGTGGACAAACCCGACAGCGCAGGCCCGCCCATGCCCACCTTCGACGCAAGATGCGTGGACGAAAACGGCAATGATGTGCCCATCGGGGAAACCGGCGAGCTGTGGGTGAAAGGCGCGCCGGTAATCAAGGGCTATCTCAACCGGCCGGACGCCACGGCGGAAACCATCACCGATGGCTGGCTGCACACGGGCGACATCGCCCGCCTGGACGAAGACGGCTTCATCTACATTGTCGACCGGGCTAAGGACATGATCTTACGCGGCGGCGAAAACATCTATTGCGCCGAAGTGGAAAACACGATCTTCAAACACGACGCGGTGGCCGAGGTCTCTGCCTTCGGTATTCCCGACGACCGGCTGGGCGAGGAAGTGGGGGCGGCTGTGGTGTTGCGCGACGGGCTTTCCATCACCGGCGATGAGCTGCGCGCGCACTGCGCCGACTTGGTCGCGAAGCACAAAATCCCGCGCTACATCTGGTTCCTGGACAAGCCCCTGCCCCGCAACGCCAACGGCAAATTCCTGCGGCGGGAATTGAAGGAGAGTTTGAAGATCGCGGATGCGGCGTGAGTCTTCGGGTCGCGCGGAAGTACTATAGCCAATAAATTGTCATCCCAGAAAGCGCCCCCAAAGGCCGCGCGAGCGCGGACCGGGGGCGTTTATCTGGGAACCATACGCTCAGAGCCTTTTGTTACGAACGGCGGTGGCTATGGGCCCCGGATCAAGTCCGGGGCGACAGGTTTAGCATTTGAGGTAGGCTTTCCTCGTGACCTACTACGTCTATATCCTCGCCAGCCAAAAACATGGGACCCTTTACATCGGTGTCACCAATGACTTGGTCCGCAGAGTGTACGAACACCGTGAGCATGTTGCCGACGGCTTTACGAAGAAACACAGAGTGACAAAGCTCGTATACTTCGAGGAATGCTCTGACATAGAGGGCGCCATTGTTCGAGAGAAGCGCTTGAAAAGTTGGAAGCGCGATTGGAAGATAGAATTGACCGAAAACCTCAACCCGGAATGGGCGGATCTTTTTGACGGCTTCGCTGCATAGTAATTGTGTCGCCCCAGCGCCCGTGTCTGGCCTTCGGCCAGCACGAGCATAAACTCCAGCTGGGGCCCATAACCCCTCC
>JANQMY010000223.1 GCA_028279895.1 Alphaproteobacteria bacterium | reverse complement strand
GGTCGGTGCGGAACAAATCCGCTTTTAGCTTAAGGGTGTCGGCCTCGGCCCGGGCGCGGGCCGTTTCCTCGTTCATTTTTACGAGCGCCACATTCATGGCGTTCATGGAATTGACCATGCCGGCGGCTTCTTTGGCGCGGCGGTTGGCTTCCCGCGCACGGTCACGCTGCAGCCGGGCCGTTTCCATTTGGCGGCGCGCGCTCTTGAGATCGGTGTGAGCGGTGCGCAGTTTACGGCCCAATTCTTCAAAGGCCGTGCGCAGCTCCGACCGCCATGCTTCCACCTCCGCGTCTTCCTGTTTTTCGCGTTCGATTTCCGGCTTCAGATCTTCCAGCCGGTCGACGATGCGGATCAGGCTGGCCTCAAGACGTTGCCGTTCGTCCGCATCGGATTCCTCCGCCAATTGGCCTTCCAACACGCCGGCTGCTTTCAAATACTTGTTGTATCTGTGCTCGATATCAATGGTTTCTTCGCGCTCGCGGCGAACTTCTTCTTCCGCTTCGGCAAGGCGCAGACCCAAACGGTCCAGTTCTTCTTCCATCAGAGCGATTTGCGATTGGCTGGCGGTCTCCGGATCGAAGGACACAACGGCGCCGGTAAAGTCGTCCAATACGCCTGCCGCTTTTTTCACGCCGTAGTGCTTTAAGAATCGCCAAACCATGATGTCCTCCAACCGGTTGGGGCGCCGTGCGCCCGGCCCTATGCAGATGGGCCTTTTATTAATCGGAGCCAATCTGATTTGGTGGCCGGCTTGATAGGAAGTATCGATGGCGCAGCGTAGGGCGTCGATCGTCCATCGGTGACAACAAAAGATTTAATCCATCGATCAAAGCTCGGTTTTTGATCGGAAATGGCAATGGGGGCGGCATATGAGAATTCGATGCCTACATGTGAAGACGACATGCGTGCCTGGGTGGCGCGCACTGCGACGATGGAGGAAGGGGACATGGCTCGAACAGCGCGTGCCGCGCGGAAGAGCGGTTTAGCGGCGGCAAAGCTTTTTGCGATCCGGACATTGGCAGCGCTCTCGTTGGTGGTGGCCGCCTTGTGGGGGCTGCCGGCTCTGGCAGATCAAAGCGCGGCAGGTCTTTCTGATGCCGCGGCACTGCCTGAAAAGCTGGCCCCCTTGGGATGCGGCGACGTGCCGGGGCCCTGGGTGCCGAGCACCATTCGTGTGCCGCCCGAAAATGACGAACCGTCCCGCCGTCAGCCATTGGAAAACCCGGTAGGGGACGTGGACTGCACCATCGCGTGACGCTACTCACAGCGCCACTTCCAGGTTTTGGTTGCGGCAACCCGTGCGCGCCGCGGTGTTGGTATGGCGTTTACCGTTTGTATACGGAATAAGCCGGCCATGGCCTATTCTATGAAAAGGCGTGACACATCCGATTTCACAACCCAATCGAAGTCCCTCATATGATCGGGAGGCCCTATCGCGAGGAGTGACCCGATGAACGTGCAGCTTAAACCCAAAGACGTGGCCACGCCGGCCCCACACCACAATCGTGCCGTCAAGACGCCCGTGACCGTTGCCTATGGCAATGGCATCGGCCCCGAGATCATGTCCGCCAGTTTGGAAGTTTTGGAAGCGGCCGGGGCGCAGCTCGATATTCTGCCGATCGAAGTCGGCGAGCGGGTGTACCGATCCGGCGTTACTTCCGGTATCGAAGACCAAACATGGGACGTGTTGCGCCAGACCAAGGTCTTTTATAAAGCGCCGATCAGCACACCGCAGGGGGGTGGTTTTAAGAGCCTTAACGTCACCATCCGGAAATCATTGGGCTTGTTCGCCAATGTTCGGCCTTGCCAATCCTTTTCTCCGTTTGTGGCGACCAAACATCCGGCCATGGATATGGTCATCATCCGTGAAAACGAAGAAGACCTTTATGCCGGTATCGAACATCGGCAGACGGATGAAGTTTATCAATGCTTGAAATTGATTACCCGTCCGGGTTGTGAACGCATCATTCGCTATGCCTTCGAATATGCCCGTACTCATGACCGTCATCGGGTCAGTTGTTTTACCAAAGACAACATTATGAAAATGACGGACGGTCTGTTTCATAAGGTGTTCGACGAAGTGGCGGCCGATTACCCGGATATTTGGCACGATCATCGTATCGTGGATATCGGGACGGCGCGGCTTGCCGATAGTCCGGAAGAATTCGACGTGGTGGTCTTGCCGAACCTGTATGGCGACATTGTCAGCGATGTGGCGGCGCAAATCTCCGGGTCGGTGGGCTTGGCCCCATCCGCCAATATCGGCGAGCACGGTGCCATGTTCGAGGCCATTCACGGGTCGGCGCCGGATTTGGCAGGCGAAAACCTGGCCAATCCTTCCGGCCTGTTGTTGGCCGGCGCGATGATGTTAGAGCATATCGGCCAAGGAGAGGTCGCTTGCAAGATCAAGAACGCCTGGTTGAAGACCATCGAGGACGGTTTCCACACCTTTGACGTTCACAGTGAAGAATCCTCCGGCGACGCCTTGGGCACCAAAGAATTTGCCCTGGCGGTCATCGACCGGCTGGGAGAGCATCCTGTGCAGCTTGCGCCTGCCGCTGCGGCCCCGCGCACCACGCCGATAGAATTGCGTCCGCCCGAGCGGCGGTCCCCCGCGAAGAAGGAAATGGTCGGGATCGACGTCTTTGTTCATTCTCGGAAATCGGCGGACGAAATCGCCTATGCGCTCAACAAAGCGGTGGGCGAACCGTTCGCGCTCACCCTTATCACCAATCGCGGTGTGAAGGTCTGGCCGAACGGTTTGCCGGAAACTTTTTGTACCGATCATTGGCGTTGCCGCTTCTTGACCAAGTCTTCCCCGGCTGTGACCAATCGGGATGTTGTGGATCTAATCCGCAGGCTGACCGATGCCAAGATCGACTTCATCAAGACGGAGCATTTGTTCAATTTTGATGGCGAACCGGGTTACTCCCTGGGTCAGGGCCAGTAAAACGTCTGACCGTAAGGGACGGGCGGGAACAGTGCGCCGCCGCAACGCGCTGTTCCCGCTAACCGCCTGCCATTCGATAGGAAACACCGATCAAAACCGGGCGTTGGCGCCACTTTTTAACAACATCGCTTCCCCCATCTTCAGAAGCGGGATCTTCGTGCCCGCCGTTACCGGACCGGATGCGGAAGGGCGCCGCCACTCTCGCGCTTCCGCGTCCGGCCCCGGTGCCGGCGCACCTCGTTTGGTTGCGCGACCGGACAGTGAAACGGGTTCCTCGCGATCTGATCGCGCTCTTGGCCTGTCGGCCACCATCGCGCCCCATGAGGAGAGTTCTTATGAAGTGCCCTACCTGCCCAGAAGTCTCTTTGGTGATTACGGACCGCCAGGGTGTGGAAATCGACTATTGCCCGGAATGCCGCGGCGTTTGGCTAGACCGGGGGGAACTCGACAAGATTATCGAACGTTCCGCCGAGTCGCCGTTGCGCTCCTCGCGTGATGGCGGGCGCCAAAGCGATCAGCGGCGTCCGCGCTATGAAGATGACCGGCGCTACAACGACAGACGCGATGACGATCGCCGCTATGAAGACCGTGGCCGCCGCCGGAAGAAAAGCAGCGCCGCCGATTTCTTAAGTGACATTTTTGATTTCGACTGATCGTTCGCCGTCAGAACGGTTCAATACAGCATTGAAACGCTGTTCGTCTCACCCCCAACGGTTCCTCACCGCCGTCTAACGCGATAGGCGCAGCGGCGGTCGCCGCCCAGAATGTGTTCGGCGCGCGACACTTCCACATCCGATCCCAGCGTTTTCTGAAATACCTCCAGTTCGTTGGCGCACAGGCCGGTACAGGCCCGCGCCATAGTGCAGATGGGGCAATGGTTTTCGACGAACAACCATCCCTGACCGCGTTCCAGTGCAGGCATGATCTCCGCCATATAGCCTCCCTCGGTGCGGATATCCGCCAGCGCGGCGAGCCGCGCTTTCAGGTCCGACTTTTTGCCCAGGCGTTCGCGGTAGCGCTTGATCTGATCTTTGCCGCGCCGTTCCACCAGCTGGGCCACGCCCTCCTCGCCGAACGCGGCGCGGGCCGCCCCCAGCAGCTCCACGGCCAGATCCCGGTGAGAATCGGGAAAAGCATCATCGGCTTTTTCCGTGAGGCGCCAGATTTTACTGGGGCGGCCCCGGCCTTTGGCTACGGAGGTGGCGGTCACCACGCCTTGCTTCTCCAGATCGTAAAGATGCAAGCGCACCGCCATCGGCGTGAGGTCGAACCGGTCGGCCATATCGGCCGCCCGGCTGGGTCCGGTCATTTTCAAATGGGTTAAAATCGCGCGCCGGGTGACGACATCGCCGTCATCGGCAGGTTTTCGTGGGACAGCCATAAAATTTTTCTAAAGACCATTCTTGAATTATTCAAGACACTCATTTAATAAAGAAAGTTCTTTAAAAAATAGGTGCGCAATGGCGGCGTCGGACTACGGGTCATTGGATCAGTCACTGGGCGCGTTGCGCGCCTTCGGCCCCGATCTTAAGAATGGGCTGTCCAATCATGTGCCCATGGTGGCAGAGGCGCTGTGTGCCTTGGGGGAATCCGACGCGTCCCGGACCTGGGTGTCGGCCCACCTGTCCACCATTGCCGACCGGCCGCCGGCCCCGTTTCAATTGAACCCGGCAAACTGGCAGGGTGATCTGGGCAAGCCGCCTCTGTTTTCCGATTGGCAACGCTATTTTGAGACGGAGATCTCGGCCCTTGGCTGGCAAGGGGCCCTTGACCGCTGGGCGGGCCGCTTGGCGCCCGGCCTGTTTGCATCGGCCACGCACGGCATTATCCGGACCGGGCACGCGGCCCGCGCGCTCGCCGCGGGGGACACCGATCTGCGCAAGGCCGAACTGGCCGACGGGCTAGCCCTGTGGGCAGCCACCTATCAGGCTCTGCCGACCCGATGGGATACGCCGCTGCGCTATGGGTCGGTTGCCGAGGCATTTTCGCATCTGCCCTTGGTGCCGCGGGAAAAACAAAAGACGGACGGGCTGATCACCGAGGCCTTGGCCCCCTTGAACGACCTGGAGGTTTTTGCCGGCATCATCGCCTGGCTCGATGTCTCCGGCTCGCCGTCGTCCATTGCCGAAGACCTGGCGCGTCAGCAGGCCCGTCATTTCTTGGCCAATGTGAAGAGCCCGCTTCTTGCCATCGTCTTCACCCATGCCGTCACCAGCGTGCATGCCATCGTGAATTTGGCGCCCCATGTGGCGCCCGCCACCCTGCGCTCTCTCTTGACTTATGGCTGGCAGGCGGGGGCTGCCCTTTATGCTGCGTATGCGGATGAAACGACGCCGGCAGACCAGGCTCCGCCGCCGGAAATGGCAGCAGAGATTGTGGCGGCGGCCGTCGCCAACGGGGACGACCATGTGATCAAACTGTCGGAAGCGTGCTTGGCCTTCCACGCCCAGACTGGCGATCAGGTTTTCTTATCGGTGCCGGCCCGGGCCCGGGCCTATCTGCCCTGGTCATGACGTCATGAACGGTCGCCAATTGTTGGCCTTGGCGGGCTTTGCCGCCCTGGCCGGGGGCTTGTTGCGGGTGGTCTCGGCCTTCATTCCCTTTACGCCCGATCATCTGATCTTGGAGCTTTTCTACGGGGTGATCGACGTGGCGCTTTTGGCCGGGTTGGTCGGCCTCTATATAGATAAATCCGAAGATTTCGGTCTGCTGGGGTTTGCAGGCTTTGCCGCCGCATTCATAGGCCTGGCCGCCATTGTGGGGCCGGATCCGGTGTTCGCCGGCATCGACACGTATCAGATCGGGGTGCTGATCATCGTCAGTGGCTTGGCTGTCCTATCCGCGCAGATTATCCGTACACGATGTTATCCGCGTTTCGTGGCGGTGCTGTGGTTGGCGGCGCCGGCGGCGAGTATTATCGGACCGGCCCTGGGGCTGCCTGCCCAGGGCTTTGTCCTGGGCGCCATCGCTTTCGGGCTCGGATTTGCCGTGGCCGGGGCGGCGCTTTTGAGACGCACCGCGCCGCAACGGGCTTAATCCACGCGTTCGAAATTTCCTGTGGCTTCTTCCCAGGCACGGGTGATCACGAAAGGACGGTCAAGGCCGATGGGCAAGCCGCCAAAGGTAATCTCTTCATAGTCCGCGTCGGCGGTCAGCGCGCCATTCTCCAAGGCGTCGTCCAGCGACCATCCTTCGGCCACCGAGGTGCGGCCGATCTCGGCCAACTGCCCCAAGAATGTCTGGAATTGGTCGATCCCCTTCCGGTCGGTGACATCTCCATGTCCGGGAATGACTTTGGTGAAGGGCAGCTCCTTGACGGTGTCCAGCGTGGCGCTCCATTGCACGACGGTGCCGCCGGCCTCCAAATCGATATTGGGATAATGCTTGTGAAACAGCAGGTCGCCCATATGGATGGTGTCTTCATCGACGAACAGGACCACCAAGTCGCCGTCCGTATGGCCGCGGCCGGGGTGATACAGCCGGATGGTCTTGCCGCCGAGCAAGATGTCGCGCGCATCGGTGAAAGTTTCATTTGGCAGCAGCGCGGCGGCGTCCCCTTCCCAGGCTGCACCGTCAATGGTCTTCAGGTAATGCAGCGTTCTTTCGGTGGCCACGACGCGCGTGCCCGCCAGGAAGCCGGGGTTCCCGTGCGTGTGGTCCAGGTGGTAATGGGTGTTGATGATCATGACCACGGGTTGGCCGGTGAGCTCTTCCGCAACGGCGCGAATGCGTTCCCCTTGCATTTGAAACGTCATGGTGTCGACAATCACCGTGCCGTCGGCCGTGCGCAACACGCCCACATTGCCGCCCATGCCTTTCAAGAGGTAAAGGTCTTCCGTGATTTGTTCGGTCTCAAGAGACCGGATTTGGGTGAAGGCATAGCCGCCGACAACCAAGACCACCACGACAATGGCCAAAACCACCCGCACCAACCACTTCAACATGACCGCCCCCTACGCCTTATTGTCTTTCGTTGCGCACGATAGAGCGTTTCCGGGCGAAGTGGAAACCGGTTCATCGGTGCGAACCGCCCTAATCGGGGATTCCGGTGTCCTCGGCCATTCGAACCAAGGCGAAACGGCCCTCGCCCGTGCCGCCGGTGCCGCGCATTCGGCTTGTCCGGCGCCTTAATCCCTCGCCTGCGCTTCCGGTTCGTTCCATGATATGGTCGGCACACGGTGCCCGACGTGTGCCGACAACACGAACACAACCTTCGTTCAACGGGGGGAGGTCCATGATAATTTTTCGCCAGCTCTTCGATCCGGAATCGTCCACCTATACCTATTTGATCGCCGACAGCGTGAGCCGAGAAGCCGTCTTGGTGGATCCGGTGTTCGAACAGTTTCGGCGCGACGGGGCGTTGATCCGCGATCTCAATTTGAAGTTGGTGGCGACGGTCGAAAGCCATGTGCATGCGGATCATGTCACGGGGGCGTGGTTGTTCCGGCAGGATGTGGGCAGCAATATTATGATTTCCAAGAACAGCGGGGCCCGCGGCGCGGATGTCTATCTCGACCATCTCGACAAGGTGGCGTTCGGCAATCGCTATCTGGAAGTTCGCGAAACGCCGGGCCACACGGCCGGCTGTATCTCTTTGGTGATGGACGATGAAAGTTTCGTCATGACCGGGGACTGTCTGCTGGTGCGGGGGGCAGGCCGCACCGATTTTCAAGGTGGCAGTGCATCCACGCTCTATCGGTCCGTACACAGCCAAATATTTACTTTGCCGGACGCCTGCCTCATTTTTCCCGGGCATGACTATCGGGGTCTTACGGTCAGCAGTGTCGGCGAAGAGAAGAGTTTCAATCCGCGTCTCGGCGGCCAGCTCGCCGAAAGCGATTTCGTGGGCTACATGAACAATCTGGGCTTGGCGCATCCCAAGAAAATGAAAGAAGCAGTGCCGGCGAATATGGTGTGCGGCAAACCGGATGGCGAAGCAGCGGACCGGGGCCAGCCGGAATGGGCACCGCTTAAATTCACCTTCGCGGGCTTCTGGGAAATCGAACCGCGCGTCCTCGAAGAGCATCTGGGTGATGTGCAGGTGCTGGATGTGCGCGAGCCGTCGGAATATGACGGGCCGCTCGGTCATATTGCCGGATCGGTGTCGATTCCGCTCGGGGAACTGTCCGGTCATTGTGAGGGGCTCAGCAAAGACCGCCCCATTGTGAGTGTCTGCCGCGCGGGCGGACGGTCGGCGCAGGCGATCAACCTGTTGCGCCGGGAAGGGTTCGACAATGCGGTCAATCTGGCCGGCGGCATGCTGCGTTGGCGGGCGGAGAACCTGCCTGTCGAGAACGGCGCGGAGTAAGCCGCACATGGGCGTGAGACGGCGCGATGGCTAAGGCTCCCCGTCCGGCGCCGGAATTCTCGGTGGTCGTCCGGTGTTACAACCGGCGCGATCGGGTGCTGGACGCGATCGATAGCGTCTTGCGTCAAAGCCATCGGGATTTCGAGGTCATTGTCGTCGATGATGCGTCCACGGATGGATCTGCCGACCAGGTCGCGGAACGCTTCGGTGCCGACCCGAAAGTGCGGTTGGTGTACCATCATAGAAATCGCGGGGCGGCGGCGGCCGCCAATACCGGCGTTGCGGAAGCCCGGGGGCGCTTGATTGCCTTTCTCGACAGCGACGATCTGTTCCTCGAAGATTGTCTGTCCGCTCATGGAGACGCCCTGGCCAACGCCCCTCACGCCGCCATGGGCTATTGCGTCTACCTCCAGATCTGGCAGCCCCATGGGCTGGAGCGTGTCATGGCCTGCGGCCGCGACGTGGAAGATCAACGTCTGCGC
>JANQMY010000204.1 GCA_028279895.1 Alphaproteobacteria bacterium | reverse complement strand
ACAAGCCTTGTTATTGCTTTCAGCGCCGAATTCGCTTACTTCAAAGGTTAACCAACAGTAATGAGCCGGGCTGGGGGCCAGACTGTCGGAAAGCTGAGGCGGGGCGCAATGGCCGTAAGTGGCATAAGAGCTTCCAGGCTTGGTCTGATTGCGGCGGTTCTGCTGGGACTGTCCCTCGGCGCTTGCGGCGGCGGGCCCCAACCGCTTCCCGCATCCTCGGGATCCTTCTCAAATTCTGCCTCAAACGCTGCGGCAACCACCCGCCAAGCCTACACTCTTGGCGGCGGGGATGAGCTTCGCGTCATCGTTTTCGGCGAGGAAGACCTTTCCGGCGAGTTCGTCATCGATGGCGACGGCTTTGTGTCGCTCCCGCTCATCGGGGAGGTTGAGGCGGGTGGGCTTACCCTTCGCGAGTTCGAAGGCGCTGTGGAAGAGGCCTTGGCGGGAGGCTATCTGCGGGAGCCGCGCGTGAGCGCAGAGGTCCTGAATTACCGGCCCTTCTACATCATCGGCGAGGTCCAGGAAGGCGGCGAATACCCCTATACTCAAGGCATGTCCGTCCTCAACGCCGTTGCCGTGGCGGGGGGCTATTCCTACCGCGCCGACCGGGGCCGGGTCTTTATTACCCATGAGGGCTCGGGGGGTGAGGTTGAGTATCGGGCGACTCAAGGCGTTCGCGTGTTGCCCGGAGATATCATTCGCGTCCCTGAGCGGTTCTTCTAGGCTGAGGGAAGCCGAAGAAACATCGGTCTTTCCTGAGCAGCCCAGTATGGCATTTTAACCCCCTGTTAGGAGTGATTTGCTTGCGTTCTCAGCCGGATGGGAGTACATTTTCGCCGGGTGATTTGACCGGAGCTCGCATTTTACGCGAGTAAAAGGAGAGACCCATGCCCCCGCTACGTGAAAACCCGATCTCATGGATCGTGACCTTGGCATTGGTTATGAGTCTCGGTCTGTTTACTGCCGCTGCAAACGCTCAGACGACGGTGGCCCTGCTTGGGGCCGAACTCGCTGGTACTTGTTCGGCAGATTCCATGACCTTGGCCGTATCCAATGCGCGCAGCGACGGGCTCACTGACGAGCAGATCGCCAATGCCTTTGGCCGCGCCTCGACAGTGAGCACGTGCTCAGAGACCTTGCAGAGCGCTTATCAGACTTTTGTATCCTCAAGCTCGATCGATGCTGACCGGTTATCGGCGGCTTATACGTCTGGCGTGAATACCGCCACCCGGACCGGCATCGGTAACCCTGGCGGCGTCGACGATGGTGCGTTCAACCCGCCCAGTGGTGGCTCCGGCGGTGGTGGTGGCAGCACAAACGAGTAAGGACGTGGGATTTCACGTCAGTGACGCGAACCGAAACTGAGAGACAGCCGATCGGGGCACGCTTTGATGAAGCAATCTGGCAATTCAACTAGAGCGGTGAGCGGGGTCGTCGCCGTGTCGCTGGCATGCGGCCTGGCGACCTCCACCCTGGCCCAGGACGACTACTACGACCCCGACGGCATTCAAATGGGCGGCTTTACGCTCTACCCTTCCTTGCGCGGGTCCGTTGGTATTGATGACAATGTTTTCGCACAGCCCACGGGTGAAATCGACGATATCTATTACGAGCTGAGCCCTGAATTGAGATTGCAATCGGACTGGTCACGGCATGAGCTTGTCCTGCAGTTCACCAACCAGAACATCTGGTATGACACTCAGTCCTCGGAGGATATCAACGACTGGAGCATCGGCGCGGAAGGGCGCATCGACGTTAGCTATAGTACGACCCTCCAGGGGCGCGCAGTGTTTGCCGATCTGGCTGAACGCCGGGGTGATGCCAATGTCCTGGGAAGCGCCGCCGGGCCAACCCCTTATCAGCGTTTTGATGGCTACGCTGAAATCCGCCACACCTTCAACCGGCTGGGTGTTGCGGTGGGTGCGGGACTTAGCGATTTCGACTATGACGATGTGGCGGCCATTGGTGGCGGTGTAATCGACAATGACAATCGCGATCGTACGGTAACGCTCTACCAAGGCGAAGTGAACTACGCACTCTCCCCGGATACGCGGATGTTCGTGCGCGGAACCTACAACAACCGTGAATACGATCAGCAACCGCCGGCGGTGGCGCTCAATCGCGATTCGGAAGGCTATGAAATCAATGGCGGGGTGAGGTTTGATGTCACCCGTCTTATGGAGGGCGAGGTTTTCGCCGGTTATCTGGAACAGGATTACGATGTTCTGGCCGACGTCGACGGGTTCTCCTATGGCGCCAATCTTATCTATTCCATCACCCAGCTCACGACCATCACCCTTAGTGCGGAGCGGGCTGTTGAGGAAACCAACCAAGCCGGTGCCTCGGGCTATCTCGCAAGCACCATCGGCGGTGAGATTCGCCATGAGCTTCTGCGCAATGTCATCTTGAATGCGGGCGCACGTTTCCAGAACAATGATTTTGAAGGCTCGGTGCGCGACGAGGATATCTGGACTGCCAATGTAGGCGGCGAGTACCTGATAAACCGCAATCTGAGCATCGAAGTGGGCTATGAGTTCTCCTCGCGCGAATCCACGCTTCCTCTGGCCGACTATGACCGCAACAGGGCGTGGATTGTCATTACCGGCCGGTTCTAAAGCCCGGGCGTGGAACTTCCGAAAAACTGCTCGCAAGCAGCATTGAAAATTGCGGGATGTGGTGCTTTTCTATGCTGGGGATAAGAGGTACCAAACCTAACGACGTTTTTGGCCCTGGGCGCAGAAGAAATTGATAGCGCGATGAACTCCCCCCAACCCCGGCTCTCCGGAAGCCCCGAGTTTCTTGAAAATGACATTCTCGACCTGGGCGAGTTGCTGCAAGTCATCCGGCGGCGCTGGCGGCTAATCGCCGGTATCGCGGCACTGGCTGTGGCCATCGCGCTTCTCATTACGATCAATCAGACCCGGCTCTATACCGCGACGGCGCTTGTTCTTATCGAGACCCAGGAAAACCAGGTCATCGACCTTGAGGCTGTGGTTTCAGGGCTTCCCGCCGATTCGGCCACGATTGAAAGCCAGGTCGAGATCCTGCGCTCGCAAGCCCTTGCGGCCCGCGTTGTCGGGGAAATCCGTCTTGAAGAGGACGCTGAATTCAATCCCGCCATCGCCGAGCGGAATTTCAATCTGCTCGCGTGGATCGACCCGCGCACCTGGGTGCGTTCCATCCTTCGGGCGATTGCCGGGCCGGCGGTTGAAGAGTTCAGCGAAGAAGATCAAGCCGAGCGGCAAAGACACGCGGTTGTCGAAAACATTCAGGACCGCATGCAGGTTCGTCGGCGTGGGCTTACCTACGTCATCGAGATCAACTTTACCTCTGAACATCCGCGCAAGGCGGCGCGTATTGCAAATGCATTTGCCGACCTCTACATCGTGGACCAGCTGGAAGCACGGTTTGAGGCAACACGGCGCGCCAACGAATGGCTTCGGGACCGGCTGGAGTCTCTACGTGAGCAGGTGCGCACCGCCGAGACCGCTGCGGCGAGTTTTGCTGCCGAGAACAGTCTTGTCACGACCGGGGAAACGACCGTTACCGAACAACAGATCAGTCAGATCAACGCACAGCTCGTGACGGCGCGCGCCGACCTTGCAACAGCGCAAGCGAGTTATGACCGGGTCCGGCAGATCATCCGCGCTGGCGGCGACCCGGAGGCCCT
>JANQMY010000189.1 GCA_028279895.1 Alphaproteobacteria bacterium | reverse complement strand
CCCGCACAACGGATAAGGCGGCCGATATCGTAGACAGCCTTCAGGACTGCGCTGAACAGACCACAGATCTGCTCAAGCAGCTCCTGCCGCCCGTCACGGGACCCGAAGGGCGCGTTGTGGACGCCATGCGCCATGGTTGCCTCAACGGCGGCAAGCGTTTACGGCCATTTTTGACCGTTGCCACCGCCGGCATATTCGGCGTGACGCCGGACGCCGCCTTGCGCACGGCCGCGGCCATCGAAATGGTCCATTCCTATAGTCTCGTGCATGACGATCTGCCGGCCCTGGACGATGCGGATCTGCGGCGCGGCGAACCCACAGTGCATAAGGTGTTTGACGACGCTACGGCCATCCTCGCCGGCGACGGATTGCTGACGGAAGCGTTTACCGTGCTGGCCTCGCCGAAAACCCATCCGGACTCGGATGTTCGTATGGCCCTGATCGCCGGACTTGCACAGGCGTCCGGCGCGCAAGGCATGGTCGGTGGTCAGATGATTGACATGTCGCCTGAACGCGACACATTTGATGTGGCTGGCATCACACGGCTGCAGGCTTTGAAGACGGGTGCGTTGATCAAGTTTTCGTGTCAAGCCGGTGCCATTCTTGGGCATGCAAATCGCGAGCAACATTCGCGTATTGACGCCTATGCGGACGATTTGGGTTTGGCATTTCAAGTTGTGGACGACTTGCTTGATGTGGAAGGGACGACCGAGCAGCTCGGCAAACCTGCACAGCAAGACGCGGAAGCAGGAAAGGCGACATTTGTAGGTCAGTTAGGGGTTGCTGGAGCACGTGAAAAAGCGGCACACTTAGCTGACTCGGCAATCGCTCGGTTGGATATATTTGGAGAAGAAGCCGATCCCTTGCGTCGCATCGTACATTTCGTTATCGAACGGCGTACATAAGAAAAAAATCGGCAATGCCTTGAGGCACACTGGCTACACTAAGGTTGGGAGTTCCATATGAGTTTAAGCGGGGGCACACCGTTACTTGATACGATCAAGGAACCCGCCCATCTACGGAAACTGTCTGAGACGGACCTCAAGCAAGTGTCCGACGAAGTACGGACAGAAACCATTCACGCCGTGTCGGAAACAGGCGGCCATCTAGGCGCAGGCCTGGGTGCCGTGGAACTGACAGTGGCGCTTCACTATGTGTTCGAGACACCGAGAGACCGCATCATCTGGGATGTGAGCCACCAGTGCTATCCGCACAAGATACTCACCGGCCGGCGCGAACGGATCCGCACGCTGCGCCAGGGCGGCGGTCTGTCCGGTTTTACGTCGCGTACGGAAAGTGACTACGACCCCTTCGGCGCCGCGCACAGCTCCACGTCGATCTCCGCCGGACTCGGATATGCGGTTGCGCGCGATCTTGCGCACCAAGACCACAATGTCATTGCGGTTATTGGTGACGGTGCCATGACGGCCGGCATGGCCTACGAGGCCATGAACAATGTGGGTGCATTAAAGAGCAAGATGCTCATTGTGCTGAACGACAACGACATGTCGATCGCACCGCCGGCGGGCGCGTTGAGCCATTATCTGCGGCAGCTCAATGGCCGCGACACGGGTGATAGCGTGCCGCCGCGCCGGGTGCGCATGAACGGCACCGCCCAACTGGACGAGTCGAACGATCCGCCGACGCTTTTCGACGATTTGGGGATCACTTATGTGGGCCCGGTCGATGGCCACGACGTCGATTTGATGGTCAATGTGATGCAGCGCATCCGCGACGGTGAAGTTGACGGCCCGGTTCTGCTTCATGTGCTGACCGAAAAAGGCAAGGGCTACGGTCCGGCGGAGAAATCCGCCGACAAGTATCACGGCGTTTCCAAATTTAATGTCGAAACTGGCGAACAGCAGAAAGGCCCTGCGGGACCGCCGAAATATCAAAATGTGTTTGCGGATGCGTTAGCGCAGCATGCCGAGACCGACGAAAAGATCGTGGCGGTGACGGCGGCGATGCCGTCGGGTACAGGGCTTGACCGTTTCGGCAAGCGGTTTCCCGACCGTACCTTCGATGTGGGCATTGCCGAACAGCATGCGGTTACCTTCTGTGCGGGCATGGCGTGCGACGGCTATCGCCCCTTTGCCGCCATTTATTCGACCTTCCTGCAGCGTGGCTACGACCAGGTGGTGCACGATGTGGCAATCCAAAAACTGCCTGTGCGTTTTGCCATCGACCGAGCAGGCATGGTCGGCGCCGATGGGGTCACCCACCAGGGTTCTTATGACGTCACCTATCTCGGCTGCCTGCCCAACTTCGTTCTGATGGCACCGGCCGACGAAGCGGAACTGGTTCACATGGTCGCCACATCGGTTGAGATCGATGATCGGCCATCTGCCCTGCGTTATCCCCGCGGCGAGGGGCTTGGTATCGACTTACCGGAGCGTGGCATTCCGGTTGAGATCGGCCGCGGCCGTATCATCCGTGAAGGGACGAAAGCGGCTATTCTTTCCTATGGGACGCGGTTGGGTGAAGCTGTAAAGGCTGCAGAAGAACTCTCCGCTCTCGGGTTTTCGACCACCGTGGCCGATGCGCGGTTCGCCAAGCCGATCGATGAGCCCTTGGTGGCCCGGCTGGCCCGTGAGCACGAAGTGCTGGTGACCATTGAAGACGCCGCCATTGGCGGGTTTGCGACACAGGTCACGCACTTCCTTGCCAATAAAGGGCTGTTCGATGACGGGCTTGCCTTCCGTTCACTGTGCTTGCCTGACTACTTTATCGACCACGGCAAACCCGGAAGCCAATACGAGGAAGCCGGGCTGACCGCGTCGAGCATCGTCAGCACCGTGCTGAGCGCATTCAAATTCGATGGGGCCGCCGAAGCGGCGCTCGTCGAAAAGCGGAAGTCGGAAGGTGTGAGATAAGCTGTTACGAAGCCGTCGACGAGGCGTCGGCTTCAATTTCCGCGATCTTGTTGTTCAACAATCCGATCAGCGCATCCACGCCGTCGCGCGAAATGACCGATCCGTATTCGGAGCGGCGCAGGGCAAGTTCGCTCACTGTTGCGCCGAGTTGAACGTCGATGATACGCCAGGCGCCGCTGAATTGACGCAGCACATAGTTCAGGCGCACCGGATCGCGGTCGGGGGAGATAAGCTCGTTTTCCACAATGACAGAGCCGCGCAACCCGTCCTTCTTGCCTTTGATTACGAAACGCTGGCCGGAGAAGTCCTTGAACCGGGCGGCGAAGGTGGAAATGCTCATGCGCGAAAACGCTTCCGTGATCAAATCTTTTTGACCGTCGCTCAGGGCCGTCCAAGACTTGCCCACAATCACGCGTGTCATCGCCGGAAAATTGTAGGCGTCGGTCAGTACGGGCGCCAGCTTGTCATATCGGCTCTGATAGGCGGCGGCCCCTCCCAGTTTCATCGCATCGATCAGGGCCTCATTGACGGTGGCCACAAGCTCTTCAGGCGTGCGTTCTTCAGCTTGGGCGGGCATCAGCCCCCAGCCGATGACGACAAAAACGGCGATCAATGCTCGAAATGGAGCCAACATAGGCAGTTTCCTTCAACTCGGTCCCTCAAAGGGGCCGTCTACAAAGCGCTCAAACGACGAGGCGATAGATATGATAGACACAAACGCTCACGGAAGTGATATAGCACTCTTGGCCATCAATTCTCCGTTAACCGGTTAAGACCCTGGTAACACTCTCGCTGAGATATTCGCCAGGGAAAGCCCCGGTTTTGCGCCGGATTTAGGCCAGTATGCATGTGGTTCCTGAACGTGGCATGAAAGTGCTCTGAATGCCGTCTCTGACCTCATCGTTTTACGCAGGACTCTCCCGTTTTGTGGAACAACGGGCGTGGTCGGTGGTGCTCGTCTCGTTGGTGCTGACGGTGGCGTCGGCCTTCTATACCGCGGCGAATCTGGGCATCAACACCAGCACCAATGACATGATTTCGCCCGATGTGCCCTTTCGGGTGAACAATATAGCATTCAACGAGGCCTTTCCCGAGACAAAGAATGTGATCGCCGTTGTCATCAATGCGCGATCCAGCGAACAGGCCGATGAAGCTGCCGAACAATTGGCGGATCGCCTGGCCGCCTCATCGGACCAGGTGCGCGACGTTTATATCCCCGCTGCAGAACCCTATCTCCAGCAGAATGCTTTCTTGCTGATGCCAGAAGACGATCTGTCCGATCTGGCGGATCGTCTGGCCTCGGCGGCGCCCATTCTGGGGCTTGTCTCCGAGCAGCCCAATTTGAAGGGCTTGGCCGACATGTTGGACAGTGCGGCCGACAATGAAGATCTGTCCGGCGCAGAGGAACTGGCGATCTTGCTCGACAAGATGGCGGCCATCGCGACCGCCCAGATCAATGGCGTGCCGGGCAATCTGTCGTGGCAGGATCTGCTCAGCGGCGATTTGGAAAGCGGCGGGGCGCTGGGTCCCCAGCGCATCGTTTTGGTGCAACCGGTTTTCGATTATTCCAAGCTGAAACCGGCGCAAAAGGCGATCGGCGAGATACGTGATACGGCCGCCAAGCTCGGCCTGACGGCAGAGAATGGAATTTCCGTGCGGCTCACCGGACAGCCCGCCATCGATCAAGACGAGCTTGATCGGGTGGAAAGTGCCGGCATCCGCTCCGGTGTACTTTCCTTCGTGTTGATTTTCGTACTGTTGATCTTGGGCTTACGGTCTTTCCCGATGGTGTTGGCCACGGCGTCTGCCTTGCTCATGGGCTTGGTGTGGACGGCCGCTTTCGCCACCTTGGCCATCGGCCATCTCAATTTGATCTCGGTTGCCTTTGCCGTGCTTTTTATTGGGTTGGGTGTCGATTTCGGCATCCATCTGTGTCTGCGTTTCCGCGAAGAAGCGGCCAAGGGCGGCGATGTGAGTGGCCCCCTCAAACAAACATTCATCGGCATTGGCGGCGCCCTTGTGCTGACCACAGTTTCGGCGGCAGCAGGTTTCTTTTCGTTTCTGCCTACGGACTATCTCGGTCTCGCTGAACTCGGGTTGATTTCCGGGGTGGGCATGTTCGTGTCCCTGGTGTCGAGCCTCACCACTTTGCCGGCGCTTCTGACGGTCTTGCCGGCCGTCCGGTCCGCCAAACCGCTTGGAGGCGGCGCTGCAAACATCATCAACTTCGACACCCAAGGCCGGACAATTCTTACGGTGGCCGGAATCGCAGCCCTTGTGAGCGTATTTTCCTTGCCGTTTGTGCGGTTTGATTCAAATCCGATCAATCTGCGCAACAAGACCGATGAATCGGTGGCCACCTTCTTGGATCTGGCGAAAGATCCCAACACCACACCCTACACGATCAACGTGATGGCCGACACCGAGGAAGAAGAACGGACTTTAAAGGCGGCACTCAAAGAACTGGGCACGGTGGATCGCGTGGTCGGTTTGGACAGCTTTGTGCCGAAAAACCAAGAGGACAAGTTCTACGTCATCGACGAGATGGGGTTCTTTCTGGGACCGGTGTTCAATCAGGACCCGGCCACCGCCGCGCCCTTGACGGACAGCGAACGGCTGGCTGCCTTTGGCGATTTGAAATCGGCGGTCGGTAAGCTGGTTGCCCTAGGCGGAGAAGTGGGGGCCGCCTCGGCCCGATTGGTCGAGACCTTGGGTCGCTTGAATGAGGGGCCAGCAAGCCTCGCGGCATTCGAGACTCGGTTGCTTATTTATTTCCCGCGCGCCATAGAGCGCTTGAAGACGGCACTGGGCGCGCAGGAAGTAACCGCCGATGACCTACCGTCCCGTCTTACGGAACGGTGGATGAGCGAAGATGGGACGCGGCGGATTGAAATCTTTGCCGCCGGCGGTATTACGGACAATGACGATTTGCAGGCCTTTGCTGATGACGTCTTGGGCGTTGCGCCCACGGCGACGGGGTCACCCGTAACGATCTCGGAAGCCGGTAAGGCCGTGACGGGTGCCTTCCAGGAAGCATCGCTGCTTGCCTTCGGTCTGATCATTTTCATCTTGCTGCTCGTCCTGCGGCGGTTGGTCGATATGATGCTGGTTTTGGTTCCTATCGTTTTTGCCGGCCTCTTCACCGTCTTAACCGCCGTCGCGCTTGGCCTGCCTTTCAATTTGGCAAACATCATCGTTTTGCCCCTGCTTCTGGGCTTGGGGGTTAGCAGCGGGGTGCATTTCGTGATCCGCCGCAGGCAGGTGTCGGCAGAAGGCGACCTTCTGGTGAGCAGCACGCCGCGGGCGGTGATGTTCAGTGCGCTCACCACCATCGCCTCGTTCGGCAGCTTGGCTTTGTCCGGGCATCAAGGCATGACCAGCATGGGGCAGCTACTAACGATTGCAATAGGGTATACCTTACTATCGACAATCGTTATTCTGCCCGCGTTAATGGCGACCGTTTGGCCAAGTTCTGCTGAAAATGTGCCACAGTCCACGTGATTGTCATCGTTTTTCCGGCAGGTTCTGTTGAAGCCTTCCGCGAACATGTATGATGCGATTTGCGGGAGACGAGGACATCGCGGGCGGCGCTTGAAAACAGACGAGACTATTTTAAGGGGTAAGTTGCATGACAGCTGAGGCCAACCAGCAAGAACAACGACCGTTGCGCGTATTGCTGGCGGAACCGCGTGGGTTCTGCGCCGGCGTCGAAAGAGCCATCGAAATTGTGGAGCGCGCGTTGGATTTGTACGGCGCGCCGGTCTATGTGCGTCATGAGATTGTCCACAACGCCCGCGTGGTGGAAACGCTCAAAGCGAAGGGCGCAAAATTCGTCGAGGAAGTCAATGAAGTGCCCGAAGGTGCCGTGGCGATCTTTAGCGCCCATGGGGTCGCCCAGCGCGTCGAAAAAGATTCGGAAGATCGGGGTCTCGATGTGATCGACGCCACCTGTCCGCTCGTCAGTAAAGTCCATAAGGAAGGGCGGCGTTATGTGTCGCGCGGCTACGGGCTGGTTTTGATCGGCCATCCGGGCCATCCGGAGGTGGAAGGCACCATAGGTCAGATCCCGGCGCCTGTGCATCTGATTTCCTGTGTAGAAGATGTGGCGACGTTCGAACCGGAAGATCCGGAAAAACTGGCCTACGTCACTCAAACCACGCTCAGCGTGGACGATACGCGGGATATTATTGCGGCACTGACCGAGCGGTTCCCGAGCATTGTCGGTCCCGATGTGCGCGACATTTGCTACGCCACGCAAAATCGGCAAACTGCGGTGCGCCAATTGGCTTCGCAAGTGGATTTGGTACTGGTTGTCGGGGCACGGAACAGTTCCAACTCAAAGCGTTTGGTGGAGATCGCAGCTCAAGAGGGTGTGCCGTCCTACTTGGTGGAAGACGCCAAAGCGGTAGATATGTCCTGGCTTGAGGGCGTATCGGCGGTTGGGATCACGGCCGGGGCGTCCGCACCGGAAGAACTCGTGCGCGAGCTGTTAAACCGCCTTGGGACAGCCTACAAAATCGAAGAGAACCTGATGACCGGCGTCCAGGAAAATGTGCAGTTTAAGCTGCCCGAAAACCTTCTGAACGCAGAGAATCAGAATCGAGCACCGCAAACTGCATAATATTGCGAATAAAGTGCTCTAACCTGATAACAGGCTTGGCGACAGCGCGCTTGCCCGTTTGAGGGCCGCCAGGGCGGTTTGTGTGTTGCGGGCGAGGCGCAGCAAAGGGGGAAGCTCCCCAGGGTGGCGCAATAGATGGCGCATGACCTTCGATGCTTGTGCCACAAAGCCACTTTCTGTCATCGCAGCCAAGGCGGCAGGCGGCAGCGTATCGTCTGACGCGTCCGCCACCGCACGAATGACCCGAATGGAAACGCCGGCTGCGGTTGCTTGCTCCGCAACGATGTGGCTTTCCATATCGACGGCCAGCGCGCCGTGTTGAACCGCAAGGTTTTTTTTCTCCGACGCATCCGCCACGGCATATTCGCTGCCAAGCAGGTTGCCCACATGGTGACGGATGCCGGCGTCTTCCAAAACGCGGCACACCTTCCGTTGCCAGACGAAGTCCGTATTGTAATGCTCGCCGCTGGGCGAAATAATCTGTGTAGGAATAACAAGATCGCCGGTGGCGACATCTGTCGACAGGCCGCCGGCGATACCGAAGCTCATCAACGTGCTGGCGCCGGCATCGATCAATTGCGATGTGCGTGCACGCGCAAGATTGGGATCGGCTTCCGAAAACTCGACCAAGCAGGAATCGGAAAGTTTAGCGGCGGCGGATTTCGCGATTTTCGCTTCCACCGGCATTCCGGTCAGAATACCCAGCGGTGACATCAGTCTTTCCTTACCTGTTCCGCGGCGCGGAACCCGGATGTGATCGCCCCTTCAATGGTCGCCGGAAGCCCGGTGTCGGTCCAGTCGCCTGCGAGGCAAAGATTCCGCCACGCGGTCTTGGTTTTGGGACGCAGGGCGACTTGTTCCGGCGTCTGTGCAAATGTCGCCCGCTTCTCCTTAATGATGCGTATGGGCGGACGATCAAATACGTCTAAATTCAGCGCTTTTGCTGTGTCCTGCCAGAGTGCTTCGGTGATCTCGTCGGCGCTTTTTTCCGCCAATTCGTCCGCAGCGCTGACGGTCAGGCTGACAATGTCGCCCCGCCGAAAAATCCAGTCGGCGGTCCCGCCGATCACGCCCAGCAAGAGTTGCGAGTTGTTGGGGCGGTTGTGAGCTTGCAGCTTTATGTGTGCGTTGACGATCGCATTAAACTCGGTGGGGCCCTTGAGGCCCGGCAACACATCCTGCGCTGGCGTGGGCGGGATCGCGAGGATGGTGGTGTCATCGGGCTCAAGCGCCACGTCTTCCTTCGCAAAGCGTAGCGTCGTAACACGGTCGCCATCTGTCACAATTTCGCGCAGGCGGCGGTTGAAATGCACCTGTCCGCCTTGTGCTTCGATGAATTTGAGAGCCGGGTCTACAAAGGACTGCGATAGGCCCTCGCGCGCCACCAACGGCTTGCAGCCCGCGGCGCCCTTGGCAAAAGTCCGTATCAAGACGTTCCACAGAAGTGGGGCGGCCCCTTTGGCGGTGGATGTGTTGAGAACGGCGACGGTGAAGGGTTCGTAAAACGTCTCGTACAACGGATGGTCTCGCCGCACCAGATTATCGACGGTGGTGTTCTTCCCGGCGAATGCAAAACGCGCGATAGACAAATAGTCGGCCGGGCTGGTGCCGGGCACCCGCTGGTCTTTGTTGAAGATCCACCAGGGGATCAGTCCCTCATTGGGTTTGACTTCCCATTGCTGCCCGGTGCGCACGTCAAAAAAAGGAAAAACCGCTTCGTCCGGCCCTTCCAGGCTGTCTTCCGCACCGATCGTCTTGAGAAAAGACAGGGCTTCGTGATTGGCGCTCATCAAAAGGTGATTGCCGTTGTCGATGGTGCGTTCCAGCACCTCGTCAAAATAAGATCGGCAGCGCCCGCCCGCCTGACCGGCCCCTTCATATACGACGACGCGCCGCCCGTCCGCGGCAAGCTTGACCGCCGCGGCAAGCCCCGCAAGACCGGCCCCGATAATGTGGGTTACGGACATGGCTTAGAACAATCCGTAGCGCAGGAAAATCCAGAGCTTCGCGGCCGAAGAAATGGAGACGCGTTCGTCGATATTCTGCCAGTTCGCCTCTACCAGCTTGTCGAGCGTACGCTCATAGACTTCCATCATTAGGATCGACGGCTTGAGCGCCCGGCGTTGGGTTGATTTGTCGAGCAGCGCGCGCGTCTTTGCGAACCGTTCCCGCGCCAGCACCGCCAAATCCTGACAGACCAAGGGCAGGTGAGGGTGCTTCAGCACCGTATTCGGGTCGGTATCGGTGATCCCGTGCTTTTCCAGGTACTCTTTAGGCAGATAAAGGCGGCCGAGCTCCAGGTCGTCATTCAAGTCGCGCAGAATATTGGTAATCTGCAGCGCTTCACCGAGGGAAAATGCGATCTGGTCGGCTTCTTCGCCTTTTGCGCCGAAGGCGCGCACCGACAGCAGCCCGACGGCAACGGCGACACGACGGATATAGGCCGTCAGATCTTCCATGGACGGGGCGCGCATGTCCCGCTGCAAATCCATCTCCATGCCGTCGATGACGGCCAGGAATTCTTCCCGCGGTAGGTCGTAATCGGCCACCGGTCGTAACAACGCGCGCGTGATTTCACGGTTGGGCGCGCCCGCGTAAAGACTGTCGATTTCGTCGCGCCACGCCTGCAGGGCCTGACGGCGTTCAGTGAGATCGCCGGGCTCGTCGGCAATATCGTCGACCTCGCGGCAGAAAGCATAGATCGAAAACATCGCGTCGCGCCGGAGCTTGGGCAGCACTTTCATGCCGGCCAAAAACGACGTGCCCGATTTTTCGACCACCCGTTTCACATAGGCCAGGTCGTCGGTCATGGAAAAGGTCAAAGCGTCGGAGGTTTGCGCCATATCTCTTTGTTGTTGTTGCCCCCACAAGATCGGGGCGACCATATCAGCCGGGCCTTGCGCTTCGCAATGCCGTGGGCGCTTTCCCAAGCCGCCGTTGCATCCATTGGGCGATGGCACCGCGCCCGGCCACCCATAGAAAAGCAGGCTTCTTCAGCTCCACCCGCTCGGCCAGTGGGTCTTGCCGCCATAAACGTTTGGTGAGCGTTTCCGCAAGGTTTTGAATAGCTGCGGTTTCCATGGCCAAGCTCTGGCATTTCATATGCCCGGCCAGCGGGCGGGCCCGGTCCAGCA
>JANQMY010000473.1 GCA_028279895.1 Alphaproteobacteria bacterium | reverse complement strand
ATCAGGCCATCGGCGACACCCTGTTGGAAGGCCAGGTGCGCGTCCATCAGGCGTTTTTGCCGGTCGGCTTTTTAGGCGCCTCCACGGAAACGCCGTTTTCATTCGACCTGCCGAAAGCGAAGGAGCTTCTGGCGGCGTCCGGATTTCCCGACGGCTATAAAACGACTCTGGACGTGCGTAACCTGCCGGAACTGATCAAAATCGCCGAAGCCATTCAGGCAAGTTTTGCCCTAGCCGGCATCGAGGTCGAGATTGTGCCCGGCGATGGCCGCCAAGTGCTGACCCGCTACCGCGCGCAAAAACACGACATGCATCTGGGCCAATGGGGCCCGGACTATCAGGACCCGCACACCAACGCGCAGACCTTTGCCGCCAACCCGGACCCGTCCGAGAACTCTACCATCCGCACATTGGCCTGGCGCAACAAGTGGGATGCCCAAGAACTGACCCCACAAACCAATGCCGCGGTGCTGGAACGCGACCCGGCCACCCGTGCGCAGCTTTACATGGACATTCAGCGCGCCCACCAGCAGACGTCGCCCTTCATCATCATGTTCCAGCGCATTGCGGTGATCGCCGAACGTGAGAATGTGGACGGGCTGATATGGGGACCCAGCTTCGACACCTATTATTATTGGCAAGGCACCAAGAAGTAGTTCATGGCCGAAACGGATGTCGGGCGCCGCACGGAGAGCGCGCAAAGCATCGCGCGCTTCTATGATGTCGCGCTGCGCGCACTGACAACCACGGGCACCATCGCCCTTACTTTCCTCGGCCTGTTGCTGGTGACGTTTTTGATCGCCCGCGTGGTGCCGATCGATCCTGTCCTGGCCGTAGTTGGCGACCGCGCCACCGAAGAAGTCTACCAAGCCGCGCGCGAAGAAATGGGGCTGGACCGTCCGTTGCCTGTTCAATTCGCGATCTATGTGGGCGATGTATTGCAAGGTGATTTGGGCATGTCGACGCTGACCGCGCGGCCGGTCATCGAAGACATCGCCCGTGTGTTTCCGGCCACACTGGAATTGGCCACGCTGGGCACCTTGATCGGCGTGTTGGGCGGCGTGCCCTTGGGCGTATGGGCCGCGGCCCGCCAAGGCAGCTGGGCCGACCAGCTGATCCGCGTCATCGGGTTGGTGGGATATTCCGTACCCATCTTCTGGCTCGGCCTGGTGGGCCTGCTGGTGTTCTATGTGCAGTTGGAATGGGTTGCAGGCCCCGGACGGTTGGGCATCTTTTATGAAGGCGTGGTGCCGCCGGTGACCGGCGCGCTCCTGGTGGACAGCCTGCTCGCGGGCAATTTGGAAGTCTTCGGGAATGCGCTGTCGCACATCATTCTGCCGGCAACGCTGCTGGGCTATTTCAGCCTGGCCTATATCAGCCGCATGACCCGCAGCTTTATGCTCAACGAGTTGAGCCAGGATTACATCACCACCGCACGGGTCAAGGGCCTGTCGGAACGCCAGGTCATTTGGGGCCATGCCTTCGCGAATATCCGCGTACAGCTCATCACGGTGATCGCGTTATCTTATGCCGGCTTGCTGGAAGGCTCGGTGCTCACCGAAACGGTCTTCGTTTGGCCCGGCCTTGGCAGTTACATCACCAATGCTCTTTTTGCCGCCGATATGAACGCCGTGCTCGGCGGCACTTTGGTAGTGGGGATCGTATTTGTCGGCCTCAATCTCTTGTCCGACGTGCTGTATCAATTGCTTGACCCTAGGGCGCGCACATGACCGGACGTGTCCAAGCGGCCCGCGCCTGGCTCAACGCGGAAACGCCGGCGACACGCCGCCAGGCCCAGGCCCAGGAAGCCTATCGCACGCTGCAAGCCTTGGCGTCGACACCGCTGACCGTGGTGGGCGCCCTCATTGTCGGCGGCTTGGTGTTGATCTCCCTGCTGGCGCCATGGCTGTCGATTTACTCGCCGTTGGAACAGGATCTCGCCAATCGGCTGCAGCCTGCATCGTCTATTCACCTTCTTGGTACCGACGAACTGGGCCGCGATATTTTTTCACGCATTCTTCATGGCGCACGCATCACGCTTTACATCGTTATGGTGGTGGCCATCACGGCGGCCCCCATTGGGCTCGCCATCGGCGCCACCGCCGGCTATCTCGGCGGCTGGGTGGACACGGTCTTGATGCGGCTCACCGACATTTTCCTCGCCTTTCCAAAACTCATTCTTGCGCTTGCCTTTGTGGCTGCCCTGGGCGCGGGCCTGAACAGCGCTATCCTGGCGATCGCACTCACCTCTTGGCCACCCATTGCCCGCATCGCCCGGGCCGAAGCCTTGGTGATCCGCCAAAGCGACTTCATTGCGGCCGTGCGGTTGATGGGGGCATCGCCCGCGCGCATCATCTTCCGCCATGTGGTGCCGTTATGCGTGCCCTCCGTGATTGTGCGCATCACGTTGGACATGGCCGGCATCATTCTGATCGCTGCGGGGCTGGGGTTTTTGGGGCTGGGCGCGCAGCCACCACTGCCGGAATGGGGCGCCATGGTTTCGAAGGGGCGCGAATTCCTCACCAATCAATGGTGGATCGCCACCTTCCCTGGATTGGCCATCTTCATCGTCAGCCTGGGGTTCAATCTGTTGGGCGATGGCTTGCGCGACGTGCTCGATCCCAAACGGGCCGCCTCATGAACGAGGCACCCATCCTTCACGCCGAGGACCTGACGGTCACATTTCCGAGCCGCGGTGGCCCGTTGCGTGTGGTGGACAATGTGTCGTTTTCCTTGGGACAGGAAAAACTTGGCATTGTCGGCGAATCCGGATCGGGCAAGTCCATGACCGCGCGCGCCTTGCTCGGCCTGGTGCCCCTGCCCGGCCAGGTAACCGCACAACGGATTCACTATCGCGCGCAGGATCTGCAAGCGCTCTCCCCGGCGGCTTACCGGGCGTTGCGTGGCACGAAGCTGTCGATGATTCTACAAGACCCGAAATTTTCGCTGAACCCGGTTCAGCGTGTCGGGCACCAAATCGCCGAGAGTTTTCGCCTGCACGACCGCGCGAGCCGCAAGGAAGCAAAAGAGCAAGCTCTTGATATGTTGGCCCGTGTGCGCATTGCGCACCCCGCCCGCGTCTTTCATCAGTATCCGCACGAAATTTCGGGCGGCATGGGACAGCGGGTGATGATCGCCATGATGCTGGCCACCAAGCCCGATGTGCTGATCGCCGACGAGCCCACATCCGCCCTCGACGTCACGGTGCGGCGCCAGATTCTGGATGTGCTGGACGCGCTCATCGCCGACAATAACACGGCGCTTATTTTCATCAGCCACGATTTGAATCTGGTGGCCCAGTTCTGCGATCGCGTGCTGGTCATGTATCGCGGACGCATCGTCGAAACGCTGCCGGCCCACGCGCTTCATGCATCGCAACATCCATACACCCGCGGTCTGGTGGAAAGCCTGCCGCAGCTCGATGATCGCCGGCGACGCCTGCCGACCTTGGATCGGGCACGCCTATGATCCGCGTCACGCACCTTTCGGTCGGCTTCGGCACCGGTGCGGCGCGCTTCCGCGCGGTGGACAACGTTTCGTTTTCCATCGGTGCACAGGGCGCCTTCGGGTTAGTGGGCGAGTCCGGCTCGGGCAAATCAACAGTGCTGCGCGCCCTATGCGGGCTGGTCGAGCCGGAAAGCGGCACCATCGATCTGGGCGCGGGTGGCAAGGGTGTCCAAATGGTGTTTCAAGATCCTTACGGATCGCTGCACCCGCGCCAAACCGTCGATCAAATGCTGCGCGAACCGCTGGCTATTCACAGGGTTGCCGAGCCGGACGACAGGATCGCCGACATATTGGACGCCGTAGGCTTGGGACCGCAGTTCCGCTTTCGCTTTCCCCATCAATTGTCGGGCGGGCAACGGCAGCGTGTGGCAATTGCACGGGCACTCATCTTGGAGCCCAAAATCTTGCTGCTGGACGAGCCCACCTCGGCCCTCGATGTGTCGGTGCAGGCCGAAATCCTGAACCTGTTTCGAGATTTGCGCGAAGAGCGCAAGCTGACCTATGTGATGGTGAGCCACGATCTCGCGGTCATCGCCTTTCTGTGCGACCGGGTCGCCGTCATGAAAGACGGGCGGTTGGTTGAGGAACTGCCGCGCGACCAGTTCGCGCGTATGGAAGCAAACGATCCGTATACGAAGTCTTTATTCGAGTCTTATCAGTAAAACGTAGTTAATCTAGCAACACCAGCCCGCTACCCGCCTAACCACCCGATGCAGGGTACCCTTGGGGTGGTTGGGCCGGGGGAGCATGCGGCAACCGGTATTGCTTCTAATAAGACTTCGGCATGCCCAGAACATGCTCTCCAATGTAAGAGAGTATGAGGTTGGTCGATATCGGCGCCACCTGATAAAGCCGCGTCTCGCGGAATTTGCGCTCCACATCATATTCTTCCGCAAAGCCGAAGCCCCCATGGGTCTGCAGGCAGGCTTCCGCCGCCGCCCAGGACGCTTCCGACGCCAGCATTTTCGCCATATTGGCTTCGGCGCCGATAACCTTGCCTTCTTCGAACAAAGCGGCCGCCTTGCGGACCATCAGATCGGCAGCTTCGGTCTGCGCGTAGGCGCGGGCAATGGGGAACTGCACGCCTTGATTTTGGCCGATGGGCCGGCCGAACACTTGCCGCTCATTGGCATAGTCCGTGGCCTTGTCGGTGA
>JANQMY010000133.1 GCA_028279895.1 Alphaproteobacteria bacterium | reverse complement strand
CGACTTGGTTCTCGATACCTCGGTTGCCTATGCCAATGACCGTGTTCAATTCGGCCGGGCATTAGGCAAGTTTCAAGCGATTCAGCAGCAATTGGCGGTGCTGTCCACGGAGGCAGCGGCGGCCGACCATGCGGCAGTGGTCGCGTTTGCGGCGATGGATCAAGGAGGGGCGGACACTCAGATCGCCATTGCCAAAATCCGTGCCGGCGAAGCGGCGGGCATTGCCGCAGGCATTGCCCACCAGGTGCATGGCGCCATCGGCTTTACGCGCGAGCATGCGCTCCACACCGCCACCCGCCGCTTATGGTCTTGGCGCGCGGAATTTGGGGCGGAGCGCTTTTGGGCGGAGCGTCTGGGTAGAGCCGCCCTCGCGAACGGATCCGATGGGCTGTGGCCCCAAATTGCGGCCGTTTAGGGTTCTTGGCCGCCATAACTAGTAGATGGGGTCGCATGACAGCACATGCCCATTGCGCGCATCGATCCTAAGGCGCACGGGATGTCCGTGGTTGTCATAACTGCGGGCGTAGTAATAGCCGTTGCGCAGGCGGATCCGGTGGACATCGTAAAAGCCCTGCCGCGACAGCCGCCGCTTTAATTTGTGTACGGATAGAACGTGGTCGTGATACCCATAATGCCCGCCTGCGTGAATCACGCGCTTGCGAAGTAACTCACCGGTGTATGCGTTCAGAGCAACCCGCACATAACGGCCGCGCCGGTCATAGCCCTTGGCGACATACCGGTCGCCGCGGCGGTCGATGAAGTCGATCCCGTGATAGCCGCGGTGGCGCAATATACGCCGGATGGCACGCCGAGACAGTCGTTCATGATGATAATAACCACCGCCCTTGGCGTAATGGTGGTGCCCTCTATGCGTGTCGTGATAATAGGTTTTGGGCTTGGTGTTTTTGCCGGCGAGTTTGTCATACCGATTCTGTTTTTTCTTCTCGCCACGTTTTTCGGCTTGATACTTCTGATAGGTGCCATGGCGTGCCGGCGCTTCCGATTTGTATTCCGCAGTCACGATATGGTGACCGCCGGCCACCGCGCCGGTGGGGACGTGGGCTGCAAGCGTCATAGCCGCTGCCGCCCATAAACTGCGTGTTAGGAAAGGTTTTGCCATACTGTTGAACTCCAACTTTGAGAACATCCGATAGATGCGTGATATCCTGGCAGTGAGTCCCTGAACCGATGCTGGGTGTGCTATTCATCGGGCGTTCAGAGGGGAATTTGTAGAAATCCGCGCATGATGAACACCGCCCGTTTGTTGTTTCTTTGCCTTGTTTTGGCGTTCGGCGTTGCGGCACCTGGAAGTGCCGAGGCCAACGGCCGGTGTGAAGGCGTGTCCGCTGCCCAGGGCGTCTCGATGGGGACGATCGTGAACAACATCCGTAGGGAGTTGAGGGATTCTGGGGGACGCGTCCTGAGAGCCTGCACGGTACGTCGCGGCGGCAAAACCATGATCGAAGTGCGGTGGCTTACCTCCACCGACCGGGTCGTTCATGTGACGGTCGATGCGAAAACCGGGGCAATCTTGAACATACGGTGATTGAACATGCGTCTACTTGTCGTTGAAGATGATCTTGACCTGTCGCGGCAGCTTGTGTCGGCCTTGTCCGATGCGGGATACGCGGTCGACGCGGCCCATGACGGTGAGGAAGCTCACTTTCTGGGTGAAACCGAACCCTATGACGCGGTCGTCTTAGATCTCGGCTTGCCGGAAATGGACGGCGTCACGGTCCTGGAGAAGTGGCGCCGCGACGGCCATGCCATGCCCGTGTTGATTCTTACTGCCCGCGACCGTTGGCGCGACAAGGTGGCAGGGTTTGATGCGGGGGCGGATGATTACGTGGCCAAACCGTTCCATACGGAAGAAATTTTGGCGCGCCTGCGCGCACTTCTCAGAAGGGCTGCCGGCCACGCGTCGCCGGAATTGGAATGCGGTCCGTTGACCATCGATACCCGTGCGGCGAAGGTCATGGTGGACGGAACCCCGATTAAGCTGACCTCGCTGGAATACCGGCTGCTGGCCTATCTCATGCATCACCGAGGCAAGGTCGTATCCCGTACCGAGCTGGTAGAGCATCTTTACGACCAAGACTTCGACCGGGATTCGAACACCATCGAAGTATTTGTCGGCCGATTGCGCAAGAAGCTGGGGGTAAACCTCATTCACACCGTGCGCGGTCTGGGGTATCGTCTCAGCGACCCTGCTGAAGAAACGGCAGGGGAAGCAGAGGGTAAAGCTTAGACTTTGTGGCCAAGATCACTTGCTATCCGTCTCATCGTCGGCGCGGCGGCTTGGAGCATTATAGCCCTCGCCGCGGGCGGCTTTGTCTTGTCTTCGGTGTTCCGCGACAGCGTTGTCCGATCCTTTGACGCACAGCTTAATGTGTATTTGGAAGCCCTCATTGCCGACTCCGAAGTGCGGCCGGACGGCAAGCTCACAGCCCAGACCGATCTCGGTGATCCGCGCTTCGGGCAAGTCTTTTCGGGCTGGTATTGGCAAATAGAAGGGGCGAAAGGCGTTGGTGCGCCGCCCGGGCCCGATTCGCGTTCACGGTCGCTGTGGGACGAAACCATCGACATCGATTCCGATCTGGAGAGTGGTGGGATTGCCCGCGGATATACTCAGGGGCCGGATCAACAGACCCTGCGCTACATTGCCCGGCAGATATCGCTTCCCGGCTCGGGGTTGCCATTTACCTTCGTGCTGGCCGGCGATACGGCGGTCATCGAAGGCGACATCCGTCGGTTCGACACCATGCTGTATTGGTCGTTCGCCATTTTGGCCGTGGGATTGCTGATCGCCTTGTTCGTGTTGGTGCGTTTGGGTCTGTCGCCGTTGAATCGGGTGAGTGAGGCGCTCGCCGCCATTCGCTCCGGTCGCGCTGATCGGCTTACGGGCGATTTCCCGCTTGAGATCCAGCCCCTTGCGGACGAGCTGAACAGCCTGGTGGAACACAATGCGGCGCTGTTGGAACGGGCGCGCACCCATGTGGGCAATTTGGCTCATTCACTTAAGACACCGCTCAGCATTCTGAAAAACGACGCCGATACCCAGACCGGGCCGTTTGCACAGACGGTCAATCGCCAAGCGGACACGATGAAGCGGCAGATTGACCACTATCTCAGCCGGGCCCGTGCGGCCGCCGCCTCACATGTCCTCGGCAGCCGTACGTCGCCGGAAGAAGCCCTGTCGGCACTGACCAGGACATTGCGCAAAATGTATGCCGAGCGCGGCGTCGAGATCGAAACCCACATACAGGACGATCTGTCGTTTCGTGGCGAGCAGGAAGATTTCGAGGAGATGGTCGGCAACCTGATGGACAATGCGTGCAAATGGGCACGGACCCAGGTGCGGGTCACGGTTCAACCGGTGAACACCGAGACGCGGCGGCTCAGCATCTCTGTGGAGGATGACGGGCCGGGTCTGCCGCCTGAAGCAAAAGAAGAAGTCATGAAGCGGGGCGCCCGTTTGGATGAAAGCGTACCCGGCACGGGATTGGGGTTGTCCATTGTGCGGGACATTGTCGAGCTGTATGGCGGCCAGCTCACGCTTGAGGAATCGGCACTCGGTGGCCTCAATGCGACCCTCATTCTGCCGGCGGCCGGCACCTAGAGTGCTTCCATCCGCGCGCATGGCACCCCGGGTCTTGGCCCGGGGGAGTAGCGCCCCCGCTATCCGTGTGTTAGCGGGATAGTATGCAGCTGAGGAAACAGGCTCAT
>JANQMY010000127.1 GCA_028279895.1 Alphaproteobacteria bacterium | reverse complement strand
ACGCCGGTGGATGCTTCGGTCGCCCCGCTATCCGCCTATCTGGGCGTGCTGGGCATGCCCGGCCTGACGGCCTATGCCGGCTTGAACCTGATTTGTCAGCCCAAAGAGGGAGAGACCATTTTCGTCTCGGCCGCCAGTGGCGCCGTGGGCTCGGTCGTTTGCCAATTGGCGAAGGCCAAGGGCGTTAAGGTGATCGGATCGGCCGGATCCGACGACAAAATCGCCTGGCTGAAAGACGAGGCCGGCGTTGATGAAGCGTTCAACTACAAAAAGACGGACAGCATCACGCAAGCACTGGGGCAGCTCGCGCCGAAGGGCATCGACATGTATTTCGACAATGTGGGCTCGAACCATCTGGACGCCGCCCTGTTCCACATGAACGATTTCGGGCGCATCGCCCTGTGCGGCATGATCGATCAGTACAACACCACCCAACCGCCGGGTATCCACAACATGATCCTGGCCGTGCCCCGGCGTATTCTGGTCAAGGGCTTTATCGTGTCGGATCACTTCGATTTGTTGGGCGACTTCATCAAGGACGTGGCCCCGATGATCAAAAGCGGTGCGCTGAAATATGAGGAGACGGTTTTCGAAGGGGTTGAGAATGCGCCGCAAGCGTTTCTGGGCCTGTTCAGCGGCGCCAACAAAGGCAAGATGCTGGTGCGGCTCGGCCCGGATCAGGCCGTGTAACCCGCGCCTCGGCATGGAGATGTCATACGCATGATCTATTCCTAAAGGAGAGTTGATTTGAGCCGCCCCCAAGCCCCCGACTACACTTTCCGTGCAGACGGCGGCTTCGGGAGGCAGGTACTTGGCAATGGCGTCATGGGAGAAAACGAAGATCTCCGACCTTGAAGACAAACGCGGCCGCGTGCGTCCGCCCACCCTGTTCCGGCTGACCCCGGTAACCGCCCTGCTCGACATGTTGTGGGCGCCGGTGCGCGAATTCTTCCGTGTTCTGTCCTTTGCACGGTTCAGCCTGGTGGTGGTGCTGGGCGCCTTGTTCGTCGTTTACGGTACCGGCCAAGGTCGTGAACTGGAAAGCACCGAATTTCGGCAGGGGGTGTTGTTTGTGGCGGCCACCTGGCTGCTGGCCTTCCAAACCTGGTTTTGGGCGCGCCTGATCTTAGCGGACCGGTTTCCGCGGGACGTCCACAACCAGTTGCTGGAGGCCCCGCCGGCCTCGGCATCGGCCGGGCACCATCGGCGCCACGGCCGCCTGCAATTTGCGGTGAACTGGGTGCCCCGCCTGTTGGGCATGTCGGTATTCGGTGTCGCGATCGCCTCAACCATGATTGTCGATCAAACCGTATCAGAAGAAATGGGGCGTGACGCATTCGCGATGATCGGTGTGCTGACCGTTTCCCTTCTTATCTTCACGGCATATGTCATCCGGCGCCGACGGATGGGGGAAGGCCCTGTGGCGGACGGCAACTACGTGTCGGAAGTGCGCTGGGCAGGCGTTGTGATGATCCCGGTGTCAGTGATTACACTTGGGCTGTTCACGTATCTTGCCATCACCGACCCCGTATCCTTCGGATTTTATGTGGGGTCGGGCGCGGCCATCTTCCTGGCCTTCTCGGTGGTGGTCCCGGTCGGCAGCTATTTGGTATTTCTGACCTCGGAAAACGGCTTCCCAGTCATTCTTGCCCTGGTTATCTTCGGCGCCGTCGGCACGCTGCTGGTGGAGCTCCACGACATACGGGTGACAAACACGGAGCCCAAGGCCCGTGCCGGCCTGAACGACGCGCTTGCGGAATGGTATAGGCAAGCGCCGACCATTACCCTTCCGGAAACGGACGAACGGGTCAAACCGCTCATTGTTGTTGCTGCCGCTGGGGGCGGATTGCCCGCGGCTCATTGGACCGCAACCGTCCTGGGCGCGCTGGAGGATGCCGGGTTCCCCGAAGACGCTTGTTTTCATCAGCACGTCTTTGCCATGAGTGGCGTTTCGGGCGGTAGCGTTGGCGCCTCGGCTTATCTGGCAAGCTTAGCGGAATCGCTTGGTGTCGGACGTAGCCCCGTCGAAGCCGTCTCTCGCGAAGCGTTGTCGCAAGACTTCCTCGCACCGACGATTGTGAGCCTCATGTTTTCCGACGTGTTGCGGCACTTTGCATTTCCATTGGACTATTTCGCCGACATTGACGACCGGGCAAAGGCGCTGGAACAGGCTTGGGAGCGTCAATGGCATACGGCCCATGACAAGCTGACCATGACGGCCGGCATGGCGACCCCATTCACGGCGCTTTCCACAAGGCATCGTCCGGCCGGATGCAATGTTTGGGAGGAAGGCCGGACCTGGACGCCCGCCCTCTTGCTCAATGGCGTGGTGCAGGAGACGGGACAACGGCTCATCTTTTCCCACATCGATTTCTCCGGTGACGAAGTGGTGGATGCCATCGACTTTTTCGATCACAGTCCGACGGACATTCCGCTCAGCACCGCTGCCCACAACAGCGCGCGCTTCCCCTATCTCAGCCCAGCCGGGACGCTGGTCCGCGCCAATCTGGAGGGCCATGTGATCGATGGCGGTTATTTCGAAAATTTCGGCGCGGCCACGGCCTATGACCTGATGCAAGCGATCGCGCGCCATGCAGATGACATCGCGTCGGATGGCCCGCGCATTCTGCCGGTGGTCATCCAGATTTCCAGTGACACCAATCTTGATTCTAAATCGCTCAAGGAGTTGGACCCTGCTTTGCCCGACGAAACCAACCGCTTCCAAAACGAAGTACGCGCGCCGCTTGCCGGGTTGTTTGCGACGCGCACGGCACGCGGCACGCTGGCGGCCAAACGGTTATGGCAATGGACCGATGATTGTGCCCGCGGCGCGGCCAACGGGACCGGATGTGGACCCTCGGCACGCATCGCCGGTGCCCTCTATTATCAGTTTCAGCTCAGCCGCACCGCGTCCGGGCACCCGCCGGGACTCGGCTGGCAGTTGTCGCGCCGGTCGATCCGGGACATTTGCCTGCAAATCCGGCAAGCGCCGGAAGCGCCGGATGCCTACCAGCACAATGCCGCGAACTTTCGCGCGCTCACAACGCTGCTGATGGGCAATTCCGATCCCGTGCCCACAACCGCTTGCCCGCCATAAGGAAACAAGAAAGGTTCACATTCCTCCGCCCGCCCCCGTGGTAAAATGCGTCGATTACCGGCTGGGATGGGGGCCCAGGCATAGATGGCATCACACCTTTCGGACGACGACGTTCCGACGGGCGAGAGAGTACGGCGCAGAAGGGGGCGATTGGCGCCGGTTGTTCTTTGGGGGCTCTTCCTTCTTTTCACCGTTACACTGGCGCTGGAATGGGCCGTCATCTTCTTCCCGGTGTTCCAACTACCTTCTCCGTATGCGGATTTATTCGTCGTGTTTCACGATGTCCGGCTTGAGTTGCTCGATGCGCTCACTTTTGTGCTACCGCGCCAGACCATCGAATATGTCGGCGTTGTTTTTTCTCTTGGCGGTTTGTCCATCTCGTTGATGATGATTGCCGCGCGCCAGGCAATCACCGCCGCGCCCGATCCGCCGGACGCGCCCGAACCCGAATCCGATTTCGGTGTGCTCACGGTCCTGCAGATTTGGATTGGACTGGTTGTGGTCGTGGTCTTGTGGATGCTGGCGACCGAGCTGACCAGCACCATGCTCGAAACCGGCAGTTGGACGCCGGCCATCATGTTCGGCACGATCTCCGTCGGCCTGCTTCTGACCGCCTGGTTTGCCGGTTATGTCCGTGTTGGGCCCGTGCGCTTTAATCCGCTGCACTGGGTCGTTGCCGCCTTGGGCATCTCCTATGGTATGACCTGGCTTTAGCTCGTCTGTTCGACGGGCCGCTAAAGGCTCTGGTCTATTGGAAACCTTCGTTCTGTTGATGGTCCTGGCGACCGCGGTGACCCATGCGTCATGGAACGCATTCGTCAAATCCCGCGAGGACCGCTTGGTGGGCATGGCGCTGATCGGCGGCGGCGGCGCGGTGTTGGCAGCGCTCGCCTTGCCGTTCTTTCCCGTTCCCACTGGCTGGACCTTTTGGTCGATCATGGCCGCGGCGGTGGCCGTCCACACTTTTTACAACTACTTTTTGGGCGTGGCCTACACCCATGGCGACCTGGGTCAGATCTATCCCATCGCCCGTGGCGGTGGCCCGATGCTCGTCGCGCTCATCTCCGTTGCCTTTCTGGGCGTTACCTTCGCCCCCGAAACCATTGCCGGGCTTACCCTGTTGATCGGTTCGATCATGATCCTTGCGTTTTGGAGCGGTGCGGCGCCCGGCACGCGCCTCAAGCCCTTCGTCTACGCTGCCATCACCGCAGCCCTGATCGCCGCTTATACGCTGATCGATGCGGCGGGCGCGCAGCTCGAAACCGGACCCCATGTGTTTGTGCTGTGGCTGTGTTTTCTCGACGGGATCGCGATTACCGCCATTTGTGGCCTACTGCGCGGCAAAGCCGGATTGGCGGCCCTCTACGCCGATTGGCGTGTGGGCTTTTCCGCCGGCGGCATCGCGGTGCTGGGCTATTGGGTGGTCATCTGGGCCTACACCCAGGCGCCCGTGCCGCTGGTGGCCGCCGTTCGCGAAACCAGCGTGATCTTCGCGGCGTTGATCGCCACCGTGTTTCTTGGCGAGCGCATGACACAAGCAAAAGCCTATGCCGCCTTGGGCGTGCTGCTGGGGCTGATCCTGCTCAGGGCGTAAAGAAGGGCCGGTCGCCGCAGACCGTTACCCGTTCCATCGCGCGGCGTTGCGGAAAATAATCCGATGCCGCATAATGCTGGCAGGCACGATTGTCCCAAAAGGCAATGGAATTTTTCTCCCACTTGAAGCGGCACTGATATTCCGGAACCCGCGCCTGCGCGTAAAGATGTTCAAGCACGTCGCGGCTTTCTTTGTCGGAGAGACCGACTATGCGTTCGACAAATGCAATATTGACGTAGAGCCCGCGCTCTCCCGTTTCGGGATGTGTACGGACGACCGGATGGATTTGCGTCGGGTATTTCGTTGCAAGCGCTTTCACCTTTTCCGGATCGTTCGCGGCCAGCCGTTTACCGAACACGCGAATGAACGAGTGCTCCGCTTCCAACCCGCAGATGAAGCCCTTCATCTTCTCGGACAATCCGTCATAGGCCGCATACATGTCGCAAAACAAGGTGTCGCCACCCACCGCCGGCACCTCAACGGCACGGAGAATGGACCCAAGAGACGGCTCCGGGCGCCATGTCACATCCGAATGCCACTGGTTTTCCTGCCCCCGGCTTTTTTCGTCGTGGACAATGTGCAGAACTTCCGGGTCCGGTTGGTCGGCAGGTGTCGCCGGATGAATTTCCAGGTCGCCGAAACGACGCGCGAAAGCGATATGCTGTGCCCTGGTGATATCTTGATCCCTGAAGAAAATGACCTTCCATTCGAGCAAAGCGGCCCGGACCGCTTCGATCTCACGGTCGCTGAGGTCCTGCCCAAGATCGATATCCTCGATCACGGCACCGATGGTTGGGGTCAGCGGGTTAACGGAAAACCTAACGTCATAGTGCGGATCATGCGACGATGGTTGAACGGCCATGTATTTCCTCCCGTTGTTTGGACCGAACGCTAGCACGAAAACGAACTCGCGGGCAGTCCCGCCGCCCGGAAGGGCTTGCGGGTCAGTCAAACGCCTGTAGGATGGCTGCCCAGGGAAGCGACAGACAATAAAATAACAAGGGGAGCCTGCGTGAGCGTTCCTGAGGCCGTCAAAACGGCACAACCCGCCGAAGAAACCTTTTCTGAAAGCTATAAATGGTTTGCCCTGGGGCTGCTGCTCCTGGTTTACATCTTTAACTTCATCGACCGCCAAATCCTCTCGGTTCTGCAAGAATCCATAAAGCAAGACCTGGACTTGTCGGACCAGCAGTTGGGGCTGATCAGTGGTGTTGCGTTCGCTCTCTTCTACGCCACGCTCGGCATTCCCATCGCCCGCTTTGCCGACAAATCGCGGCGCACCTGGATCATCGCGGCAGCGCTGGCCACATGGAGCTTGATGACCGCCCTGTGCGGCGCGGCCGTGAACTTTGCAACGCTGGCCCTGGCCCGCATCGGCGTGGGCGTCGGCGAAGCCGGCTGCAGCCCTCCGGCGCATTCGCTGATTTCGGACTATTTTGGACCGGAGCAACGGGCCACCGCGTTGTCCATCTACGCGCTAGGCATCCCTATCGGGGTGATGTTCGGTTATCTGGCCGGCGGTTGGATCAACGAGTTTTTCGGTTGGCGCATGGCGTTCGTCGCCGTCGGCCTACCGGGTGTTTTCCTCGCGCTGATCGTCTTCCTGTTTTTGCGCGAGCCGCCAAGAGGCATGGCTGAGTCGCAACGGATCGCTGCCGCGGCCGAAGTGCCACCGGTGCGGGATGTCTTCGATGCCCTTTGGCGGAGTAAGTCCTTCCGGCACTTGTCCATTGCCGCTGCCCTGCACGCTTTTCTGGGTTATGGTCTTGGCCAATGGCTGCCGTCGTTCTTCATCCGCTCCCATGGCATGTCCACGGGCGAGCTCGGCACCTATCTGGGGCTGATTGCGGGATTGGCCGGCGGTCTCGGCACATTTCTCGGCGGTTACCTGTCCGACCGTTACGGCCAGGAAGACAAGCGCTGGTACATGTGGATACCGGCCATCGGCATGATTATTCCAATGCCCTTGATGGTCATGGCGTTCCTTGTCGAAAGTCCGTATACGGCTCTTTGGTTCTACTTGCTGCCGTCTTTGATGGGCGCGTTCTATCTGGGCCCCACATTCGCCATGACCCAAGGCTTGGTCAGCATAAGGATGCGGGCCGTCGCCGCATCGATCTTGCTGTTTATTCTTAACCTAATCGGTTTGGGCCTTGGTCCCTATTTCATCGGCGAGCTGAGTGATTTTCTAAGGCCTACTTATGGCAACGAATCGTTGAGGTTTGCGCTCCTGTTTTCAACCGTTGCTTATTTGTGGTCATCCCTTCACTATCTGATCGCCGCCCGCACCATCAATCAGGATTTGGCGCGTGTGGCCAAAGAGGCTGAAGCCAGCGCCCCCAAAGTGACCGAGAGCGTTCCTCAACCCCCCGCCCATCTGAAAGGCACATCCGATGCGCAAGACCCTTCCAAGTAACGGCACCGACTGGACGACGCTTAAGTCCCAAATGGAGGAGCTTGCCGACGGCGACATGGATTGGCGCAACGGCCGCACCGGCATGTATGTGTTCTATGCGGGCGACGACGTCTTGAAGGTCGCCAAAGAAGCCTACACCATGTTCATGTCGGAAAACGCGCTGGGCCCCATGGCGTTTCCGAGCTTGAAGAAAATGGAAGACGATGTGGTCAATATGGGCTTGTCCCTGCTGAACGCGCCGGATGGTGCCGTGGGCAACATGACCAGCGGCGGATCGGAAAGCATCTTCCTCGCCGTGAAGTCAGCCCGCGATTGGGCACGCAGCCGCGGCGTCGACACGAACCAAGCGGAAATCATCGTGCCTCGCTCGGCTCATCTGGCCTTCGACCGGGCCTGCCACTACCTCAATCTGAAAATCGTGCGCATTCCGGTGACCACGGATTATGTGGCGGATGTGGCCGCCATGGAGGGCGCGATCAATGACCGCACGATCATGATGGTCGGCTCGGCACCCTGTTATCCGTTCGGGCTGATCGATCCGATAGAGGAACTTGCGGCGACCGCCAAGAAGCGCGATCTGTGGTTCCATGTCGATGCGTGTGTGGGCGGTTACTTCGCGCCCTTCGCGCGTATGAACGGCGTGAACCTGCCCGCCTTCGACCTGGGCGTGGAAGGTGTGTGTTCCCTGTCGGCCGATCTCCACAAATATGGCTATGCAGCGAAGGGCGCGTCCACCGTGCTCTACGCCAACGAGGACCTACATGCGTTTCAGATCTTCGACTGTGCGGACTGGTCAGCGGGACGCATGGTGACACCCACCGCCGCCGGCACCCGGCCGGGCGGTGCCATTGCCGCCGCTTGGGCCGTAATGAATTATCTCGGCGAAGAAGGGTACCGGAAAAATGCCAAAACGGTTGTCGAGACGCGCGCAAAGCTTCAGCGCGCCGTATCGGAAACCGATGGGTTGCATGTGCATGGCAGCCCGCAGCTAGGGCTGATCGCCTTCGGTTCCGACGAGCTGGACATTTTCTCCGTTTACGGAAAAATTTTCGAGAACAGTTGGTTCACCAGCGTGACCACCGAACCGCCCGGCATTCACCTGATGCTAACACCGGCCCATGCCCCCGTCATCGACGACTACATTGCTGTCCTGCGCGACGCGGTTACGGCGGTGCGCAATGGCGCCGCGGATGCCAAAC
>JANQMY010000102.1 GCA_028279895.1 Alphaproteobacteria bacterium | reverse complement strand
CGATGTGGGGATAAGACCCGGACAGATCGCATTGACCCGGATTTTCTGCGGGGCGAGCTGGGCGGCCGCCACCCGAGACAAGTGGACGACAGCGCCTTTGGCCAGGGAATAGGCCAAGCCGCCATAGCCCGCCTGAAGGCCCGCAATGCTGGCCGTGTTCACAATCGATCCGCCGCCTTGCGCGGTCATCACCGGCACGGCGAATTTCATGCCGAGGACGACGCTCGTCACCAACAGTTTTTGGGTGCGGTCGAGCGCCTCGATATCATACGGGTCGGTGCCCACCCCTTCCGAGCCGCCCGCATTGTTGAACAACAGGTCGATGCGCCCGAAGCGGTCGACGATTGTATCGAAGGCCGCTTTCATATCCGCTTCGCGGGTGACATCCGCATGGAGATAGATGAGCTGATCACCATATTGCGCCTCCAAGGCCGCGCCCTTGTCGTCTTGAATATCGAGACAGGCGATCTTCGCCCCTGCCTCGTGAAACACATCGATGGTGCCCCGCCCGATTCCGCTGCACCCGCCTGTGATCACGGCCACTCTGTCGCTGAGATTGAACATCCGTCGTCCTCCTGTTGTTGTTGGGCCAAACCATAGGCCGCACATTGCCGGACGTCGAGCCTTCCGCTAGATTCCTGACGCGATGATACGGGGGATACTCAGCATTCTGTGGTTGGTCGCCGGCACTTTGCCGGCGGCAGCATCCGTGGCCACGCTGGCTTTTTGGTCCACCGTGTCCGATGACGACAAAAGCCGCTGGCAGAAAGAAGGCTTTGACGTTGTCGCCTTTGGGTGCGACGCGGACGATGCGGCCTGCATCGTAGACGGCCTTGCCTCCCTTGCACCGGCGGAGAAGAGATTTCTGATTACCGGCGCGGATTCGTCCGGTGCCGTCGCCCGGCTGTACGCGGCCGGCCTCAAGGCGGAGACGGTTTCCGGTGTCGCCCTCATGCGCGCGCACGGGGTCCAAGACTTTCAGGTCGCCTTGCCCGCGGACGCACCGAAGTTGACCGTCTTTGTCGAGAAGTCCGATGCCGGTACGGATGTGGCATCGGCGCAAAACCTTGTGGCCGCCTTCCGCAGGCAAGGGGTGACAAGCTCGCTCAAATTCTTCGATCCGCAGATGATGGAGGCGACCCCGGTGCATCCCGGCGTGGTGGCCGGCATATCGCATTTCATGGGCTATGCCCCGCAATCGGAACTGTTGATGAAGCTTCTGACGGCCAACGAACTTTGGCCCCATCTCGGCCACAACAATAAAGGCTTCTTAGGCGAAACGGCCTATCTGACCACCAAGCCCATGACCGATCCCGTCCGCACATTTCTACTGCGCCATTTCCAGCAGGGCCCTCATGTCGGCAAGCAATGGGCTTTCGCCACATACCGATCCTTCGACCTGCTGGCCTATCGCGATGCAGTGGCGCCCGGCACGAAATATGTGAGTTTCAGGACGCGGTTCGGCCAGTTCATGGCGTTCGACCTTGATCAGTATGCGGCGTATGGGCCTGAGATTGTCGTGGGTGTCGACGACGAAACCAATATGTATCAGCTCGCCTGGTATTATTGGAACGATCTCATGTATAGCTGGGAAACGAAAGTTCCCAACATTTCGGCAAAACCGTTGGGCCCCGCCCTGGTCTTCACCAAACCGGTGCCGGACAGCTTACAGCTGCCGTTTCGTCAGCGGACGGCGCTTCACTTGAAGGGTATGTCGTTCTCGAAGGACGACCCCTTGGCAAAGATGAAGTCTTATCCGGAGAACATTCAGACCATCATCACCAAAAGCAATGAGTGCATCTATTGCCATTCCATCGAAGGCGTGGGTGGACAGAACTATCATCTGAACGCTTACACGGCGCAGCCCCAAGGGGGCTTTGCCCTTGCCCTGGAGGACTATAGCGACGACGTGATGCACGCCTTCCTGTTCAATCAAGAAGAAGTGGCCCGCAAAGTGGGCTTGTCGCCTAACCCCATCGACCCGATGCTGGTGCAGGAATTCCACAACTGGGTGAGCGCCCTGAAAAAACCGGAGTAAACGGATCAACCATGTTTATCGGCCATTACGCCCCCGCCTTCGCCGGCGCCGCCATCGAACCCAAGGTCAAACTTTGGCACATGTTTGCCGCCGTGCAATTGGTCGACATTGTTTGGGCCGTGTTCATTCTGACCGGCATCGAATCCATGCGCATTGTGCCGGGGTTCACGGCCGCCAACCACTTTGATTTGTATCACGTCCCCTACTCGCACAGCCTGCCCATGTCGGTGGTTTGGGCGATTGCGGGGGGCGCTGCCTACTATTTCGCCCGGCGCGGCGCCGGGCGCACCGCGGCTCTCGTGGTGGGCGCCGGCATATTGTCCCATTGGTTCGCCGACCTCATCGTCCATACGCCCGATCTGGAATTGTGGTTCGGCGGTCCCAAGGTCGGGCTCGGCCTGTGGCATTACCGCGAGATTTCACTGATTGTGGAAGTCGGTCTGTTGATGGGCGGCGTCTATCTCTATCAAAATCTGACCGAACCATCGCACCGGCTGGGCGAATATTCGCCCGGCCTGTTCCTCGGCTTTATGATTGCGCTGCAGGCCTTCAACACCTTCGGCGCACCGCCGCCAACACCCAATGCGGCCGCCATCACCGCCCTGTTTGCCTATTTTATCTTGATCGGTGGAGCCGCCATGCTGGATTACACCCGCAAACCGAAGCCGCGCTAAGCGCCGTTCTCAAGGCGCCGCCGCGCATCGTCCACATCCGCCTCCCGATTGATGTTCACAAAGGGATCAAACGGCTGGTCCGAATAGTCGGCCACGGCTGCGCCCACTTCATCGCAAAAAGCCATCAGCATACGGCCTTCACCGTCCAACCAGGTGTCAAGAACATGCAGCAGCTCACGATGCCACAGCCCAATGGTTGGATGTCGCCTGTCGCCATAGGCCGCGACGGCCGCCGGGCGCTTTTGTTGTGCGGCCGCCGCGCCGAGCCGCGTCACACAATCTGACGGGACAAAAGGCGTATCGCAGGCGAATGTCGCAAGCCATTCGCAATTCGTGTCGGACAGCCAAGCAAGCCCCGCCTGGATCCCCGCAAGCGGTCCCTGAAAGCCCTTAATCCCGTCCGGGATAATCGGAAAACCGAAGTCCGAATAACGAGGGTCGTCGCTGTTGGTGTTGATCGCCAACGCGGCTACTTGAGGCGACGCCCCGTCGATCACATGTCGGATCAGGGGCTTCGCGCCAAGGTCGACAAAGCTTTTGTCAATACCGCCCATACGGCGGGACTGGCCGCCCGCGAGGATGAGACCTGCAATGTTTTTCATCACCGCCACCGCGACCCGCTCATCCCGGTCGCGCCTGCGCGAACCGGGATCTCGCAACAAACCGCAATAGATTCCTGCGTTCGCAGGAATGAGCGAAAGAAAATTGGAGCCATCACGTCTTGCTCAGATGCAAGGTAATCGGAATGGATTTCGACGTCGGCGTGCGGCTGCCCACCGCATAGGAATCCACCGGCACCAAGCCGTTCGTTTCGGGAAAATAGGCCGCCGCGCACCCGTCGGGAATATCATAGGCGACGATCTTGAAGCGTTTGGCTTCGCGCGTCTTACCTTTCCGGTCCGTACTCTGAAGGTCCACCCAAAGCCCTTCACGCAGACCGCGCCGTTCGATTTCTTTCGTGTTTAAAAACAAAACGCGGCGCTGGCCGAAGACACCGCGATATCGGTCGTTAAGGCCATAAACGGTCGTGTTGTACTGGTCATGGGCACGCACGGTCATCAAAGTGAGCACGTCTTGCCGGGCCTCGGTTTGCGGCAGGGGCGACACCACAAATGTGGCCTTTGACGTTTCCGTCTTCCAATGCCGGTCGCGCGCGCTATTGCCCAGATGAAAGCCGCCGGGCTGACGGATACGCCGGTTGTAATCGCCGAACCCTTCAATGGTTTTTTCGATACCGTCGCGAATGCGGTCATAATTGCTGGCCAATTCCAGCCAGTCCACCGAGCTTTCGGGCAAAGCAGCGGCCGCCAGCCGGGCCACAATCATGGGCTCGGATAAAAGATGCTCCGACGCCGGACGGTTTGTCCCGGACGACGCATGCACCATGCTCATGGAGTCTTCCACCGTCACCGCTTGCGGACCGGCCGCTTGGTCGTCTCGCTCCGTCCGGCCGAGGCAAGGCAGAATATAGGCTTTCTCACCATGCACCAGATGGCTGCGGTTGAGCTTGGTGCTCACATGCGCGGTCAAGCGGCACGACGCAAGTGCCGCTTCGGTGAACGCCGTATCAGGCGTAGCGGCGGCAAAATTGCCGCCCATGGCAAAGAACAGTTTCACATCGCCGCGCGCCATGGCTTCGATGGTCCCCACCGTGTCCAGCCCGTGGGTGCGCGGCGGCGCGATGCCGAATGTCTCCGCCAAGCGGTTGAGGTAGGGCTGTTCCGGCTTCTCCGTGATCCCTACGGTGCGGTCGCCCTGCACATTGCTGTGGCCGCGCACGGGACAAGCGCCGGCACCGGGCTTACCCACATTACCGCGCAGCAGCAACAGATTGGTAATCTGCTGAATGGTCGCCACCGCATGGGTGTGCTGGGTAAGACCCATGGCCCAGGTGCAGATGGCGCGGTCCGAATCGCAATAGACCGAGGCGGCTTCCCGCAACTGTTCTTCCGACAGGCCGCTGCCGGCTTCGATGTCCGCCCAGGACGCGGCCCGCAGATCCCGCGCCAGGGCGTCGAAACCATGCGTGTGTTCAGCGATGAACGCATGATCGACGATAAAGGCATTGGCGGCCCGCTCGCCCGTCTCGTCCCATTCCAACATCGCTTTCATCATGCCCTTGAGCGCCGCCAAATCGCCCCCGATCTTGAGCTGAAAATAGTGCGACGAAATATTGGTCCCGCCGCCCGGCATCATGTCGCGCGGATCTTTGGGGTTGGCGAATTTTTCCAAACCGCGCTCGCGGATGGGATTGAAAGTGACGATGCGGGCGCCCCGCTTTGCCGCCTTGCGCAGGCTGGTCAGCATGCGCGGATGGTTGGTGCCGGGGTTTTGGCCGAATATGAAAATGGCGTCGGCCTCATCGAAATCGTCCAGCGTGACGGTGCCCTTGCCGGTGCCCAGCGTTTCCTTGAGCGCCACGCCGCTCGATTCATGACACATGTTGGAACAGTCGGGCATGTTGTTGGTGCCGAAATCGCGCACAAACAGCTGGTACAGGAAGGCGGCCTCATTGCTGGTGCGGCCCGATGTGTAAAACGCCGCCTGATCGGGCGTGTCGAGCCCCTGCAACTCCGCACCGATATCAGCAAACAGTGCGTCCCAAGACACTTCTTCATAATGATCCGTTGCCGGATTATAGCGCATGGGATGGGTCAACCGGCCTTGAGATTCCAGGAAATGGTCCGTCTTGCCGCGCAGTTCTGTCACGCTGTGCTTTGCGAAGAACTCCGGCGTCACCCGGCGGGACGTGGCTTCCCATGCCACGGCCTTGACCCCGTTCTCACAGAACTCAAAAGACGATGTGTGTTTCGGATCGGGCCACGCACAACCCGGACAATCGAAGCCTTCCGGCTGATTGGCTTGCAGCAGGGTCGCGGCCCCTTTGGCGGGGATTCCCTGGCTGACCAACTGGGCCGCCGTGGACGTCAACGATCCCCAACCGCCGGCCGCCGGTTTGCTTTTTTTGGAGTTTTGGCTCATGTCACGAGTGTAGGTTTTCGGCCCTTTCTTGTCGACGGCAACACCATGAGTTCAACAGGCGACCGATTGCGCCGTTTTCGCGGCATTACCGTGGCGGCGGACCACCATGCGGCCCGCGATTGGCCGGTGGCCGAAGAAGTGCCGGTCGCGCTGATCTATAACGGCACCCCCCACGCCGTGATGATGGCCACACCCGCAGACCTGGAAGATTTCGCCGTCGGCTTTAGCCTCAGCGAAGGCATTATCGACCGTGCGGACGACGTGGAAGAAATCGCCGTCTCCCAGGTGGACGCCGGCATGACCGTCAATCTCTGGATCGGGGAAGACCAACACGCCAAATTGGCGGAACAAAAACGATCCTTGGCGGGCCGCAGCGGCTGTGGCCTGTGCGGCATCGAAAGCCTCGAAAAAGCTGTCCGCCCCCTTAACCCGGTCACCTCCAAGGCGGTGTTTTCGATCGACGATCTGCGCGCCGGATTGCGCGATATGGCGGCCCAGCAAGTCATCAATGCGGAGACCCGGTCGGTTCACGCAGCGGCTTGGGCGACGCCGGACGGCCATATCGAATTTCTTCGGGAAGATATCGGCCGCCACAACGCGCTGGACAAGGTGCTGGGCGCCCTGGCCCGCAGGGGTAAATGCGGCGCCGAGGGATATCTCTATCTTACCAGCCGGTGTTCCTATGAAATGGTTCAAAAAGCGAATGTGTTCGGCGTTCCGCTGATTGTTGCCGTGTCGGCACCCACGGCGCTGGCGCTGGACCTGGCCGCCGAGAACAACATGACCGTGATCGGCATCGCGCGGGACGATGCCATGACCGTTTTCACTTGCCCCGACCGGCTCACCGGCCTGCCCCCACAGGAGTGACACATCATGGCTTCCGCCCTGCCCCTCAAGCAAAAAACGGAGACGATGGCGTCGCCTTATCGTGCCATCGCCGAGCTTTATCACAGCTATCTCACCGGGCTGATCCTGACGGTGGCGCTTCACAAGGGCGCGGCCGCGGCGGGAGAGACCGTGTTTCGGGTCTACCGCCAGCACCACAAAAACAAATTTCTTTCCAGTTTTGAGAAATTGGGGGTGAGCGGCCTGCCTGACGCGGTGGCGTCGGCCCAATACCACTATCTGTCGAACAGTATTGGCGGCGTGCGGGTCGAATATATGCCGGAAAGCGACAGCAAGGCCTGGGTGCGTTTCGTCCATCCGCGCTGGATCTATGAAGGGGCGGCCATTTGCGGCATCCCCATCGACGTATCGCGCGGCGTGTTACGCGGTTGGTATGCGCAAAACGGGGTGAGCCTGGGCAACCCGCGCTTGGGCTTTGTATGCACCTCGGAAGACATGGACGGTCAATACGGGTTGGCCGGCTATTTCCTGGAACACGATCATGATCTAACGCCCGACGAACGGCTGCGGTTTTCCCCGGGCGAAGCCCCGCCGCCCTTCGATGCCGCCAAGGCGCCGCCCCTAGATGTGGACACCTGGCCCGAAGAGCGGCTGGCCAAAGCCAACCGCAATTATGCGATGGAACCGCCGCGCCTCATGCTGCCGGTCATGATCGATCTGTTTGGCCGCGATGATGCCGTGCATTTGGGGCGCAAGGCGGGCAAGCTGATCGGCTTGCAGCTTTATGAGCAAACGGCACGCGCCCTTGGCGTAACGGACACGACACCCGCCGCCTTCGGACAGCTTTTCGGGGCACTCGCCGAAAGCCAGGGCGATCAGTGTACGGTGGAAACGGACGGCGGAGCCCTCCACATCCAGCAAGCTGGGTGGCGGTTTGCAAAGGACATTCCCTCTCTCTCGACCGGCGTTTTCGAGATGTGGAACGGTCTATGGGAAGGGCTGCTCATCGCCCATAACCGCTTCTTGGTGATGGAAGTGCTGCGCCGCCAAGACTATGGCGACGCATGTTTCGAGTGGCGCATTCGAGAGCGTGCCTAACTGTTCATAAAAATGGGCGGCCGCCGCATGACGCGTGCGACAGCCGCCCGTGGCATCGGGAAAACCTAGTACGCAACCCGATAGCCGAACGACACTCGGCGGCCTGGCCCTTGCACATTCGAGAACTGCGCATTGAAGGCCTGGTTGATCACCGGCAGATAGTCATTGTTGAGCAGATTGGTCACACCGATGCTCAGCTCACCCGGCCCCACATCGAAGCTGGAAAACAGATCCACCAGCACATAATCCTCAATGTCCGAGCCACCGCCGAATGCGGTTGAGTCGTTCGATTGCGTGCCGGAATAGAAGATTTGGCCATAGAGATCCCACCAGGGATAGGGCGCGTAGTCCGCAAAGAAGGTGATCTTTTCCGGCGGAATGCGGGTGGTCGGCAGGTCTTCGTCAAACTCGCCATCATCATTAAGGTCCACTTCGCCATTGACGAGTGAAAACGTGCCGCCCAGACGCAATTGATCCGTGGCTTGAACGGCAATCGACGCTTCGAAGCCGAAAATTCGTTCAGGCTGGGTGATAATATTCAGACTGGGATCGAACGACGTTCCGTTGTCGGACGTACTGTGAAACCCGACCGCTTCCGCCGTCCAACGGTGGAACGCAAAGCGGACACCGGCCTCGTAATTGTTGGTGCGGACGAATTCGAGCTCCACCTGGTCGGTGGTGGCGAACGACCCATCCGTAATAACCCGAAGAATATCGCCCGGCGAGAAGGACTGAGAGAATCCGCCGAACAGCGTGGCTTCTTCGGTTACAAAGATACTGGCCGACGCATTGAACAGGGTTTCCGACCCCGTAAGTTCGCCCGTCGGCGTAACGCCGGTGACATCGATCTTGACGTTTTCGTGGCGCACACCGGCGGTTACAATCGCCAACTCACCGATGGGAATTTCAATCTGAGCAAACCCGGCAATGGCGTCTTGATCGCCGGTGGCATCTTCCGCCCCCACGATCTCGAACTGGCGGGTCTCGTCGTTCAGATAATCGACACCCCAGGTCACATCGAATGGCACTTTACCGAGGTCTACGGGTGTGCTGCCGGTCAGCCGCGCGCCGAATTTTTCCGATTCGATTTCCGTCTGCGCAAATCCGGGGAACAGCGTAAACGTCGTATCGATCTGCTGATAATAGCCCTGCACCTCGATAGAGCTGCCGAACACATCTTCATGCGAATAGGTCAGATAACCGCTCACGGCTTCATTGCCGGGATTAGCGTCTTGGTCATTTCCCGCAAGAGCCAATTCAGGCGTGAAGGGCGGCACGAAAAGTTGGCCCGTGCCGGTGGACAGACGCGCCCCGAAGTCCGGGTCTTGCTGTAGGCTGAAGAATGTGAAGTTCCCTTCAAGGCGCTGATCCGGATCGATCTGGAACCCAAGCTTTGCCAGCACGTTGTATTCATCGGATTCGTCCAACCCGCCTTGCGCCCCCACCGGATCCGTGAGGCGCCGATTGCCGTCGGCATCGAACGTTCCGTTGCGGTTTACGAACGTGCCGCTCACCAGATAGTCGAAAGCGACCAAGCGTCCGGACACTTGAAGGTTGGCATTCCAGCTTAGCGAGTCGTCCGGGTGCACCGTCGAAAAACTAAGACCGGTCTTTGCGATGGCATTGAAGGCACCGTCTTCCGGCCGCTTGGTGATGTAATTGATCAAACCGCCATCGGCGCCGAAGCCATAAATCGCCGTGCCGCCCCGGATGACTTCGATTTGCTCGACGGCATCGATGTCGATCGATTGAAGCGACCGCGCACCGTTCCGCAATGGCGTATCTTGCGGCACCCCGTCAATCAGCGTTTGGAAATTGCGCCCCCGTAATTGTTGTCCGAAATTGGTCAAAGCCTCCGTGGACGGGCTGAACCCGGGCACGCTCTGTGCAATCACCGCCCCCGCGGACCGATTCAGGGTGCTTTGAATGTCCAACTGGTCTTGGGTCACCACGGTAACGGATCTGGTGACTTCGGAGATCGGCGTGGCAACGCGTCGCACCGATTTGATGACAATTTCATCCACAGTCGGATCGCTGGATGCCGGTTGGGCCATGGCCGGCGGCAGGGCCACCGATGTCATCAATGTCGCCCCAACTAGGCTTTTGAACTTCATTATTACCCCCTGAATACATGCTTTCTCTACAGCGCCTTGCACCGGGCAAATCTCCGCCCCGGTAGAATTCGCAAGACCTCGACAGCGAATGCCACAGATCGCCATCAATGTAAATGCGAGTCAGTTGCATTTGCATCAGACATGGCCGCATGCTAGTCCTCGTTGCGTGACGTAGCGGGTAACAACCAACCCCCGAGGAGCGCGTGACCACCGCATTCATTTCAATATTTCTCGTCGCAGGCGTTTATCTCCTCTGGCAGGCATGGCGCGGCCGGAACGAGCTGGCTGCGGAGCGGCGGGAAAGCCTGGTGGCGACCGGCTGGCTGTTGGTCGCGGGCACTTTCACCGCGTGGGCCATTCGCCACGGGGACGCCGGCGCGGCCACCTCCGTCGCCCTGCTCATTTTGGTCGCTCTGAGTTTCTTGGCCCGGCCCCTTGCGAAAGCGGTTCTCAAAAC
>JANQMY010000066.1 GCA_028279895.1 Alphaproteobacteria bacterium | reverse complement strand
ATGGCGTTCCAACGGCAACCGAACCGCCTGGCGGCAGGTGAAGACCGAAGCCGGCGATACGCTCAACGCGGGCGCCCGTTTGACCGACGGCACCTTTGTGTTCGCCGGCAATAACGGCACTGTCGTGCTCAGTTTCGATGGGGGCAAGACGTTCGGTCTCGCCGCCTCGCCCAACTTCGCCGATTACGTTGATGTGTTGGCACTGGATGGACGCCAGGCGCTGTTCGTCGGATCTGCCGGTGTCACCCGCGCCACGCTGCCCGGCCCGGCAGACTGCCCTGCCGGCGAAGAACGGTCGCCCCGATGCAAGATTGGCATCACAGACGCGAAAATCGATACCCAAAATTAGTGACGCATGCGTCATTTTTTGGATGTCGGTAGAGATGTTTGGTAGTGTGCGGAAAAAAGGATCCACAACAGGCCCTTCTAGGATCGCACATCGAAGCATAGAGCGCGATCAGGTTAAGCCTGTCCCGGACCTGATCCGGGATGGAATCCGGTTAACCGTCCGATCGCCTGCCTGCGCGAAGCCTAAGCTTAGGCTTCGCGCAGGCAGGCGCGACCAACTGTGAATCCCCATAGCGTTTTCGGGCATGATCATGTTTCCATGAAAAATGATCATGCCCTAGACAAAAGAGGTAGCACGTGTCCGGCTCTGAAAGCGCATTCGAATTCGTTTCGATCACCAAAACCGAGGGCGTGGCCACGGTCGCCTTCGACCGCGGAGACCAGCTCAACGCCCTGTCGTCGGACTTGATGACCGAACTGACGAACGCCGCCCGCGCGCTCAAAGACGATCTCTCCGTGCATGCCATCGTGCTGACCGGGAACAACCACACCTTCTCCGCAGGCGCGGATTTATCCGACGCCAAATTGGCGGCGCGGCGCGAGGCGAGCCTTCTGGAACAGCGGCAGCTTGTGCGCCTTGGCCCGGATATGTGCCAGGCCTGGGAAGATCTGGAGCAGATGACAATTGTGGCACTGGAGAATTTCTGCATCGGCGGCGGTGTCGCCCTGGCGCTTGCCTGCGATTTCCGCATCGCCGGCCAATCGACCCATCTGCGCCTGCCTGAAGTGCCGTTGGGCATGAATATGAGCTGGCACAGCCTGCCCCGGCTGGCAACACTGGTGGGTCCCGCCCGGGCGAAACAGTTTACGGTTCTGGGCGAAAAGCTTTTTGCCGATGAAGCTCTGGCCTGGGGCATGATCGAGCGCGTCACGGCCGACGGCGAGGCTCTGACCGCCGCTCAAGAGATGGCCCGCAAAATTGCCGGTCTGCCGCCGATCCCGGTGCGCATGTCGAAACAGGCGATCAACGCGGCGGCGGGCGCGTTGCATTACCCGACCACCTTTATGGACCGGGATCAGTTTTTGCTCACCGCGCAGAGCAACGATCAACGGGAAGCCGTTGCCGCGTTTCTCGAAAAGCGCACACCGAAATTCTCAGGCAACTGATGGATTTAATCTGTCTGCCGCACCAAAACGTGATCGAACAAGATTTGGGTGTCTTGCGACCCCACCACTTCGTCGATGGCACGTTTGAGCCTGTGGTCGATCACTTCCAAATTGGGCGGCGCATCGGCACGCATGGACGTTACCCCATAAGCTGTCAGGGTACGAACCATGGCGTCCTGAAGCTGCAGCATGCGCGTGTTGACCCGTTCGCGGATTTCCACGTCGGGAATGTGAAGACCGATCTTCAAGGTCATAAGACCCCGAACGCGAAACTCTTCGATGATGGAAATGGTCATCGGCTCCACACTCACATAAGCCGACGGGTCGACACCTTTCCGTTTCGGGGCAGCTGCCTGGGATGGCGCCACCATCGCGCTCATCGTCAACGCAACCGCCAGGGCAAGCGTCACCGCTGCTTTTCCCAAGGCATGGACCATGCAGTATTGAATACCGTGTTTCATCGACTCGATTTCGGTGCTGACGCCAGGGGGCATTCGACCAGTTCGGCGTTAAGGAACGGTTGAGCACCGTTTCCGCGGGAGGGGCGGAACGCCCGGCAACACCGCTAAAAATTGAAATGAATTTTCTTTAAGTCATTGATTTTATTACATTTTCTTGACGTTCGCGGTTTTCGGGTGTAATCTTCTACCGATGATTTCAGCAACGTCATACGCTTTGGCAGGACTGCAAGCCGCAAGCACCCAGTTCAATGCGCGTGCGGACAATATTGCCAACCTCCAAACCGCGAACTACCAGCGGGCTGTGCCACTTCAAACATCAACACCGGCCGGCCCGCAAGTCGCGGTACGCCGGGAAGCCCCGGCGCCTCAAACTGCTGGGGCACCGCCGAACGATGTGCGCTTGGAGGATGAATTGGTGGCCGCCAAATTGAGCGAGACGGCCTATAAGGCTGCGGCGCGCGTACTGCGCGCCGCCGACGACATCACGCAGGAAACACTAGATATCCTGACGTGACGTTCTCGGAGCGACAGCATCCGCTATCGCCCAAAGATCCCCTTGATCCGATCACCCGCCTTCTCGCCGCCGTCTTTGAGGATGCCTCCCGCATCGTCCACAATGCCGCCCGCAGTGCCCAGCAAGTCGCCAAAGCCGGCTTTGGCCACGGCGCCAAGCGAGGATTGCATCAAGCGAGAGACGACGGCCGCGGCAATTTCACCGGGCGCGGCGCCACCACTCGACTGGCCAAGATCATTCATGGTGATGGTAGGCAGTGGCACATCCGCGATCTTGGATCCGCCGCGGCTGACGGCGATCTGGCCGTTGCTGATGGTCAGACGATCAATGATGAGCTTGGTACCGCTGGCGGACGATGCGCCGCTGGACCCGCCTGACAGGGCTTGCGTGTAGGCTTCAACGTTTTGTTGGATCGTTTTCAGATTGTTGCCGCCTTGCCCAAGTTCCAAGCGGATCTTGGGTGCGTTCACATTCACCTGCTTCAAGTTGATGACGTCGCAACCGCCGAGCCCGCAGTTCTGGATTGAATCGAGATCCACGGCCACATCGACCCGCCCGAGGCTGACCGCATTATTGTCCGAATAGCCCTGGGGATTCCCAACCGTCAGCCCGTTCAGCGCCGCAGACCCGGCCGCAAGATCGAGTTCCACACCGTCAACGGCCACATTCGTTTGGGTCGCATCCGAGCCGAACTGCTCAATAGAGGCTTCGATGATGCCTCCCACATTGTTCAACGCATAGAAGACCCCCACCCCGATCAGCGCAATCAGAATAAGGAGAAAGATTAGGAACTTGCGCATAAGCCAACCCCACCCTTGTTGTTTTTCCCGACGGGCACATCATAAGCGCATTAGTGTGAAATGGGTATGACCCAAAACGGCGCCGTATCCGAGGCCTTGGCGCGGTGGCGCCTCTACGCCCAAAAGCGTGAACACGTGGGCGACCATAAGCAAAATCACCACCAAGGCCGCAAACATAAGGGCCGTGTAGGGGATCATGCGAACTCGGCCGAATTGCACCGGCTGACGCGCCCGCCAGTTCGCCCAGCCGAAAACGGCAATGGCGATCACTAATCCGGTAATGGTCATGGTCCAACCCATCGTATCAAGCTAGCGGCGATCTACGGGCTGGTTCAATGCCCCAGGGGCGGTTATTTTGACGCCTGACCAATCATTCGGCAGCCGGGGAAACCACTCATGACTTATCAATGCTTCGACGTCTCGATTTCCGACCATGTGGCGCACGTGGTGCTGGACCGCCCGGAAAAGCGCAACAGCATGATCCCCGCCTTTTGGGACGAACTGCCGGCCATCATTCAGGACATCGATCACAACGCCCGAGCCCGGGCCATCGTTCTGTCGTCGAAGGGACCGCATTTTTCTGGCGGGCTCGATGTGACCATGTTCGCCAGCAGCGCCGTCGCGGGAGAACAGGCGGACGACCCGCAGGAAAAGAAGCGTGTCCGCCTGCAACGCGGAGCGTCCTTCATGAACACGGTAAAGATCATGCAGGACAGCTTCACGGCGCTTGAATCGTGCCGCGTTCCGGTTCTGGCGGCAATTCAGGGCGGCTGCATCGGCGGCGGCGTCGATCTGATCACCGCCTGCGATATGCGCTATGCGACGGAAGATTCCTTTCTGACGATTTTCGAAACCAATATCGGCATGACGGCCGATGTAGGCACGTTTCCCCGGCTGGTTAAACTGATCCCGGAAGGCATCGTTCGCGAATTGGCCTATACCGGCCGCCGCATGCCGGCACGGGAGGCAATGTCCGTGGGCTTGGTCAATCGCGTTTTCAAAACCCAAGACGAGATGCTGACGGAGGTGACGGAGATCGCAAAGGAGATTGCGCGCAAAGCACCGCTGGCGGTGCATGGCTGCAAGCGAGCCATCACGTATGCGCGCGATCATTCGACCACGGACGGTCTTGAATTCATCGGATTGTGGAATGCCTCGATGCTGCACGCCGAGGAAATCATGGAAGCCATGTCGGCAAATGCCGAAAAGCGCCCGGGCGAGTTCGTCGATTTACCCCGTTGGCGCGACAAGTCGGCATAGACCGCATCCGCCGTTAAGACGAGGCATGCCTGTATGAGGGGGATTGCATGACTCAGAATCTCAGAGCTCAAAAGATCGTCCAGACGATCGATGTGCTGCAAGCGCGTATCTCGGAACGCTTTCCGGAGTCCGGGCTCGCGGGCGTTTGCTCCGAACTGCTCGCGACGGCTAAGAAAACGGATCGGCGCGCACGCGCGATCGGCCGTCCCAACTTGGCCACGTGGTTCTTTTTCGTGTTTTTCGGCGCCGTTGTGGTTTACCTGTTTGGCCAGGTAATCGATGGCAGCTTGCCATGGGCGGAGATGGAATTGGACGGCGATGCGCTATCGCTAACGCAAGCGATCGAATCCTTTTTCAATCTGATGATTTTGTTCGTTGGCGGATTGTTTTTCTTATCGCGGCTGGAGGCCCGGGGAAAACGCCAAAGGGCGCTGAACTATCTGCACGAGCTACGCTCGATCGCCCATGTGGTCGACATGCATCAACTTACCAAAGACCCCACGGCGATCCTAAATGAAAGCAAGCGCACCGCGTCGTCGCCCGCGCGCAACATGTCCGAATTCGAACTCAGCCGCTATCTGGATTACTGCACGGAGATGCTCGCACTGACCGGTAAATTGGCGGCACTTTATGGAGAGCGCATCCAGGACGCGGAGATCGTGAACGCCGTCAACGATATCGAAACGCTGACGACGGGCTTGGGCACCAAGATCTGGCAGAAGATCATGATCATCACCGGCAGCGAAATCGAAAACGAACTGAGCGGATTGGAAAGCTAGGGCACTTTTGGTTTTCATAGAATCACAAAAGGGCCCTAAGTCTTTGTCTTAGCGCGTTTCCGGACGGTGAACCGTTACACACTTCACCTGGAAACGCTATAACAGGCTGCTGAAAAAGTCATGGTCTTGGGAACCCATGGTTCGAGACGGCGCTATCGCGCCTCCTCACCATGAGGTTT
>JANQMY010000063.1 GCA_028279895.1 Alphaproteobacteria bacterium | reverse complement strand
GACGGGCATGGCAGGCGAAATTCCCACGGCGCAGCTCATGGGCAGCAATGTGACCTTGAAGGGCATTACCGTCGGTTCGCGTCAGGAACAAGAGGACATGATCGCGGCGATCGACGTGAACGGCATCAAACCCGTGATCGACAGCCATTTCCCGCTGGACGAAATTGCCAATGCGTTTGCGCATCAGGTCAGCCAAAAGCACTTCGGCAAGATCTGTTTGGATATCTAGATTGCCCGACGGAAGAACCGTGAAACAACAGATTCGTCATTACCGGACAAGTCCTCCATAGGACGACGCCGTTCCGGCAATCCAGTGCAGCTTGTTCCACCGTTTGTTTCGGTAACACATACGGGCGCACGGGTATGACGAACAAAGGTTAGGCTAAGTCATGCTCCAATCCCTTACTCCGCTCGCCGAAAAAATTGCTGGCCGCTTGAAAGCGCGCGGGGAAACCGTGGCGGTGGTGGAAGGGTCCGGCGGCGGGCTGATCTCTGCCGCCCTGCTCTCCCAAGCCGGCGCATCGGCCTATTATCTCGGCGGCACGGTGGTCTACACCGCCCCGGCCTTCAAGGCACTGACCCGGATCGACCCGGCCACCTTGCGCGACCGGAAGATCCGCAGCGCCACCACGGATTACGCGGCGCTGATGGTGGAAGATCTCCGCGAGAGCCTGGGCGCCAGTTGGGGTTTGTGCGAATCGGGCGCCTCGGGACCGGCCGGCAACCCCTATGGCGATCCCGCCGGCCATACGGCCCTGGCGGTGGCCGGGCCCAGCCCCAAAATCGCCACCCTACAAACCGGCAAGGCCGACCGCCTGGAGAATATGGTGCTTTTCGCGGAAGCAGGCCTCAAATTGTTCCTTGAAGCCCTGGACGACGCCCCTATCTAAAGCGCGGTGGGGGGCCGCGAAATGCCCCGATATCCGGGTGTTGACGGGACGCGCCCTTCCCCTTAAGTTCCCGGCCTTTACAGCGCTTTTCAGCGCTGTGCATTTGGTTTAGGGCCCGTAGCTCAGTCGGTAGAGCAACTGACTTTTAATCAGTGGGTCGTAGGTTCGATTCCTACCGGGCTCACCATTTTTCCAAAAATTTGATATTGCCGGTCCAGGGGACCTTTTTGAAGGCGCAGAATGCCCCGTGCCCCTACTAGGGGCCGAGCCGGCCTATATGACGCTCACCCACAGCACCCTTCGCTCCCTTAAAAAAGAACCTGCATCGATAGAGACTCGCGACTAAACGACGTGGGGGCCGCTTCACGACCTTTTCGCATCTCAATAACTCTTTGCCCCGGTGCCTTACTCATCGATGCAATAAGAAGGCCGACGGTTTAAAAAATATAGCCTGGGCCTTGGTACATTGGCCCTATAAATCCCCATCGCCGCACCGTCGAAAATTTAGTGCACTGTCACCGTAATTCCTGGGGACTCGATAGCATGCTCACAAACGGTACGGCTTCAAGTCCCTCCAGCGCGTGCATAGAATCGGTTTGGTGACACAAAGTCTTGTTCTATCCATGCACGAAGAGAAAATGTCGCGCTGCATTCGTCTGAGAATGTTATGTCTGACATCCAACAAATCGCGTTGTAGGCAAAGTGCGAAGTCTTTCAGGACAGTATATCTGGCCTAAACGCTAAATCGAACCTGGGCACTGCTTTGCAATGTTCGGTCCAGCGCTTCACTGATATTGAGTCGGGACTTCGCTAGTTCAAGAAATTCGATTTCTCTATCTCTGATTTTCTGATCAGCATAAACAACTTCTACCAGCGCAGCATATGTTATCGGTCGTTTCGAACTTGAAACGCAACCAAAGGCATTTTCCGCCAGTTCAACCGGCTCACTTTTTACGAAGACATCTAGACACCTATCCATAAAGGCCCCTCGGTTTTCGTAATCGCCAAGGCTAGCAAAAATTGGCCAGAGCAATACGATCTGGAAAGACGCTAGCAACTCTACGTCAACCACTTCCTCGTCGACGGCGCTCGCAAACAGGCAAAGTATGAGCAAGGCATCAAGATCCGAAAGCACTGAGGAACTTTCTTCTTCAAACAGCGAAAACCTTATCGGATTTAGCCCAAATCGGAACTTGCCAGGGTAAAATCTTTGCGTTTTCCGAAAATAGTTCACAAATTGCGGCATCGTCGTACCCCCCGTTTGCCCATTGATGCGCAACGTAATGAAAGGCATATTGAACCAGAGGTTGACCGGGGGGCAAGCACAATATGTCTAGAGTTCTGGCAATAATCTTTTCCACTATTTTCTGGTGTATTGGGACCGCGATCATTTTGGTGTTTGGCCCGTTCTTATGGATTGTAATTCTAGCCCGATCTGTGTTGCTTTACGCAGTAATGATGCTTCTGCACGCAATTGCCAACCAGGAGCTTTTGGCTACTTCTCGGCCTTTGGAAAGGGCAATTACCTGGTTTCCAGCTACGCTAAAAAATCTGTTTGAATTGCTGATTGAAAGCGCGAAATTTGATAAAGCGCCTCAGTCGTTAGGCACTCAAAATGAACCGGCCGACGAGACTAACTTTTTAAGTACGTTAGATGAGTTCTTGAGTTGGGTCATTGTCGAGCTCGGGCCAGCTATTTTGGTTTGGGCATCAGTATACTTCATATTGAAATTCGCTGGTTACGATTTGTCCGTAATTTTCTCCGAGAAGTACGGCATTTCCATTCTTATCCTATGGGTAATTTTCTGGGGGTTTGCCGGGCTCCTTACAATCTCAATGATGAGTATCGTAAAGCTGATTGTTGTGGCACCGTTTGTCTTCCTCATAGGAGTAATCTGGGCATTTATAGGGTTACTTTTCTGGTTCCCCGCAATGGCTTGGGGGATAGTGGAATACACGAATTTGTTCTTTCGCTACGCGCTTTCTGGTGGCTCGATGGGCGATCCTTCATCGAGACTTGAAAAAGCGTTCAGGTATTACTTTAGCGGCTTCACTATCATTGGTAGCGTGCTGACAAATCCCCCATCTGTCAGCAGCGTGTTGGGAAAGGAACTCAGCCTTGGCCAAGCTTGGAGCAAGATAAAGGCACCCCTTCGAATCCGCTTCTTTTCTCTGCTTTTGTGGCCCGGGCTGTTTTTGTTTTTAGTTTGGGGCGGAGCAATGCCATTTCCTCTTTGAAGTGCAAACAGGTGTCAGACTTTCTTGAATCTCCCTGCGTTAAAAGTTTCTGGGAATTGCTCCCTAAGTCGCAGCTTTGCTTTTGCATTAGACTAAATCGTTTAACTGCGACCCCGTTTTCGAATTAACGTGACAGTGCACTTAATTATCGTCAGGGAAAAAGCTTGCCCCCCTTACTAGGCCCCGAAAACTCTTGATAAGCGGGTCGTAGGTTGTTCGGCGGCGGATCGATCCTTAAATCGCCACCCCCAACAGGATCACCATTCTCCGATAAACCGACATTGGTGGTTTTCCGGCCCAACACTTAAAGGCCCAGGACTCTCCAAATATCCCTATACGGAAAGAAAAAAAGGAGCTGCGGGACGTGGTGCAAAGTCCGGCGAGAAAGCGCAATCAGAAAACATTGCCCGCCTGCGCCTCGACCGGAAAATCATCCGGCTCTTGATCTAAACCATCATCGGAAAGCGATCTCAGATTCGCTTGCAGGCCTGCTTTCCTCCCGCACCGGACCAACGACCGTCCATCTGTAGCATCGGGCGATTTATCCAAATCGTCCGATGCTACGGATTCTTTGATGGTCATGCCGGTAACGCGAAAAACCCGATTCCACTTTTTCGCCCGGCGCTCTCAGCCGTGGACAGCAATTTGCTCCCGCAGAACGTCAAAGGTCTGATCGATCAATTATGCAATTGAAAATCATTCGCATATCAAATAGGCTCTTACCGGAGATCATCAGCGGGGTGCGAGATGACCAACACAACCGACGTGCTGGAGAGTACACCTAAACCGACCGCCACGGGTCCGGGTCAGGCAGAGAAAACGCGGGCATTTAAGTCCCCAGTCAGCCGATTATTGGCGCCGATCCGGAATACGTTGATATTCGCCAGCGTGCTCCAGGGCATTAGCGCGGCAGCGGGCGTTGTGCCTTTCATCGCCGTCGGAGAGTTGGGCCGCGTGCTCCTTGCCGAGAGCCAAATCGATGCCGGCCGCGCCTGGCTAATTGCGTGGATCGGTGTCGGCGCCCTAATCGTACGGCTATTCTTCCAGATGGCCGCCGGCGCGGTCACCCACTTTGCCGATGCAGATTTTCAGTTGGATCTGCGCCGGAAAATGGTGGATCGGATCGGCCGCGTTCCGCTCGGCTGGTTCACGGAACGCAATGCGGGGCAAGTCAAGAAGGCGCTGCAGGACGATGTGGGCGACCTGCACCATCTGGTGGGCCACGCCTATCTCAATCTCACCTCGGCTTTTGTGACGCCGCTGGTGGCCCTCACCTATCTGCTGTGGGTCGATTGGCGCCTGACACTCATCTCGATCATTCCTTTGATCGCGGGCATCGGGCTTTACGCCTACCAGATGCGCGGTTACGGCCAAAAGATGACCGCCTACAATGAAGCGCTGGGCCGGGTCAACGCCGCGTCTGTCGAGTTTGTGCAAGGCATTGCCGTGGTCAAGACCTTTGGTCAGGCCCGCAAGTCGTACGGGCGCTTTCTCGATGAAACCCATAAATTCATGGAGTATTTCTGGAATTGGGTCCGTGGGCTGATCAAAATTTCATCCGCCTCCGAAATCGTGATGTCGCCGGTGTTCTCTCTGGTGGTCATTTTGGCCGGTGGCATTTGGTTTGTGGCCAATGGTTGGATGGCGCCCGTGGATGTGATCCCATTTGCGGTTCTGGGCCTGAGTTTCACCGCGCCCTTCTTGACCATGAGTTATGCGCAAAACGACACCATGCTCGCCAAGGAAGCGGCTGAGCGGATCGTGGCGCTGCTCGATGCACCGACACTGCCCGCGGGCGCCAGTCAGCGCGTCCCGAACGGCGCCCGCGTGGAGTTCGATAATGTGAGTTTCTCCTATGACGATCGCACGGACGTTCTCAAAGACATCACCCTGACACTAGAACCCGGCACGGTGACGGCCCTTGTCGGTCCGTCCGGGTCCGGAAAAAGCACGTTGGCGAAACTATTGCCGCGCTTCTGGGACCCCAAACGCGGGCAAATCGTCTTGGGCGGTGTGCCGATACATGAGCTGCCGTCGACGGAATTGTACAAACATGTGGGGTTCGTATTTCAGGACGTGCAGTTGTTACGGGCATCGGTCCGCGACAATATTGCCCTTGGGCGGCCGGACGCCTCCCAGAACGAAATCGAAGCGGCCGCGAAAGCGGCGCAGATCCATGACCGTGTTCTTGAGTTGCCGAATGGTTATGAGTCCGTCGTCGGCGAAGATGCGCGATTGTCCAGCGGCGAGGCCCAGCGGGTCTCTATCGCGCGTGCGCTGCTGGCCGATGTGCCCCTTCTGGTGTTGGACGAAGCCACGGCCTTCGCCGATCCGGAATCGGAAGCCGCCATTCAAGACGCCCTCGCCAAGCTTGTGGCAGGCCGCACCCTGTTGGTGATCGCCCATCGCCTGCACACCATCACCGGTGCCGACCAAATCTGTGTCCTGAAGGACGGTGAGATCGTCGAGCGCGGATCGCATAAAGCGCTGCTGGCACAGAACGGTCTTTACGCCAGGCTTTGGGCTGCAGCCGAAGGCGCGGACAGCACGGAGGTAGGCACATGATCCGGTCGCTCTTGTCCATCGCCGGCGACGAAGCCGGCGCGCGTGTGCGCGGGAACCTTATTGGTCTGGTTGTCGAAGCCGTGCTGATGGCCATCGGCTTTGCGTTCCTGGTTCCTCTCCTGACCGCCTTACTAGCCAACGACACCACAAGCGCATTTGACTGGCTGATGGCGATGACGGTTTTGCTGGGCATCTACGCCATCATCCGCTATCGCACTCAAATGGCCGGCTACCGGGCCGCCATTGGGCTTGGCCGCGGATTATTCGCTAAGCTGGGCGATCAGATCGCCCAACTGCCTTTGGGGTGGTTCACGGCCGAACGGGTGGGCGATGTGGGCCGCCTCACCAGCAAGGGCGTCATCGATGTGATCGGCGTCCCGGCGCATCTTCTGCGCCCGGTGGTAACAGCGTTCGTTACGCCTGCCGCGCTCATTGCGATCATGTTTCTGTTCGATTGGCGGCTTGCCCTTGCGGCGCTCATCACGGCACCGCTGGCGGCACTCACCTACCGGTGGACCGGCAATGTGGTTCAGCGTACGGATCACCGCACTCATGCGGCAGGTTCAGAGACCGCGGGCCGAATTGTGGAGTTTGCTCAGAACCAAGCCGTGTTGCGCGCTTTTGGCCGCGCCGCCGAAGGACATCAATTGCTGGATCAGGCCCTGCTGGAACAACGCAATGCAGGCCGGGCCCAGTTGGCGGCCGCCTTACCGGGATTTTCGACCTTCGTGCTGGTAGTGCAATTCGCCTTCACAATCGTCCTGCTACTCGGCACGAATATGGCGCTCGGCAGGACCATCGACGTCCCGGAACTCATCGCACTCCTGGTCCTGACGGTGCGTTATGTGGAGCCTCTTATCATCGCGGCGGATTTGGGCGGCGCCTTGCGGATCAGCCGCAATAGCCTGGCGCGCATGGATGATTTGTTGTCCACGCCCCCATTGGCAGAACCCAAAGACAGCGCCGTGCCGACGGACGCAACAATTGAATTCGCGGATGTCACCTTTGCTTATGATGAGCGGCCGATTTTGTCTGATGTGACCTTCACCGTCCCGGCCAATACCATGACCGCCTTGGTCGGCCCCTCCGGCTCCGGCAAAACCACCATCACACGTCTCTGCGCGCGATTTTGGGATACGAACGGCGGCACCGTTCGTGTCGGCGGCCAGGACGTCCGCGACTATGCCACCGAAGACCTGATGGCGCAGCTATCGCTCGTCTTTCAGGACGTTTATCTCTTCGAAGGGTCGATTGAAGAAAACATCCGCATGGGGCGTCCGAGTGCCACAGATGAAGAAGTCCGTACCGCGGCGCGCCAAGCACGTGTGGACGAAATCGTCGAACGCTTGCCGGACGGTTACGGGACACGCGTCGGCGAAGGCGGCACGTCCCTGTCCGGCGGCGAGCGCCAACGTGTTTCAATCGCGCGTGCCATTCTCAAAAACGCCCCCATCGTATTGCTTGACGAAGCCACCGCAGCCCTCGACCCGGAAAGCGAGGCGGCTGTGCAAGACGCTTTGCGTGCTTTGACAAAAGACCGGACTCTTCTCGTCATTGCCCATCGTTTGCGGACCGTACAAGCCGCCGATCAAATTCTGGTTCTAGACGACGGCCGGATTGTCGAGTCGGGTGTACATGCCGATCTGCTGAACCGGAACGGCCGATACGCCGATTTCTGGAACGAACGCCGACGCGCAAAAGGGTGGCGTGTGGCGGACTGACCGCGGTCCGCCAGATATGTCTTTGACAGCCTTCCAGGCGAACGCGTGGATCGGACAATCATCCGTTCCATGAAAAACCAGTGTTGGCTCACCAAACATCTCTAAACAGAAAGAAAAAGGGGCTGCGGCACGCGGTGCAAAGTCCGGGGAGGAAACGCAATCGGAGAACATTTGCCGCCGCTGGCGCTTGAAAAGGGCCGATAGCGCCGCAGCCCGAGCTGTGAATTCTTCTAAGGCGATCGGCCTACTGGTCCCAATTCTACCAATTGGCGTTCAAGCCAATCGCGATGGGCATCCAATTTCTCGAGGGTCGACGGACACCGGCCCTCGGGAAACTGGATCAGCTCAGACCGCCAACGGTCGATTTCGCCGATCTGATCATGCAACCACCAAAGCGTTTCGGCGGGGGTGCCGGGTTCTGCCATTCGCCTCTCCTGTGCTGTCTTAGACGAAATCATATTTGATAATGAGTTGCAATAGCGATAAATGATCTACATCGCCGATCCCATGCGACATACCTGCACAGGCCGCCCGATTGATTGATTTCTGGTGTTTTTTCGCCATTTTGGTCTTGCCGAACGTACCGAAAAAATCTAAATTTTTCTTGCTTTTGCAACTCATTTGCATGCCGGGCCGGGCACCTCTCCCCGTTTCAGGCGAAAGAAGGACCCGGCGATGATCCGACTTTGTTCTGCATCCTTGATTTGTGCCCTAGCCC
>JANQMY010000057.1 GCA_028279895.1 Alphaproteobacteria bacterium | reverse complement strand
GCTTGTGCGGCTTCCCGCGTATCGGCCAGAGCATCAAGAACCGATCTCACATGAAGCTCGCGATCATTGACTGCTTGAGTGTATTGATAACCGTTCTCCCGTAGCATGCGTTTAGTCTGAATCGCGTGGGCTGGTGGCAGTTGCAAGAGACGATTAACCCAGCGTTCGGTTTCTTGTTCTAACTCATCGTCTTTGACAACCGCCGTGACAAGTCCGTAACGAATTAGCTCATCAGCAGACAAATCATCGCCCATCACGGCTACTCGAAACGCTATTGCTGGAGGCAAGTGTTCTCCAACGCCTATCCAATACGGACCAATTACGGCAGTCGGCACCTCTCGCATTCCAAACTGTAGATTTTCACTTACGACTCGTACGTCGCCAGCCAAAAGGAAGTGTGCACCGGCCCCAATGGCGTGCCCACGGCCCGATGTAACAAGGATCTTTCCTGTGCGAGGTAAGCCATATTCGTTGATATCGCGGTCTCCACCCTCAGAGGGTGATTCACCAGTTTCAGCTTGATGCGTAATGTCGCGTCCCGCACAAAAGGACCGTCCTTTGGCTCGAAGAACGGCAATCCAAAGATTAGGATCTCTGTCGAAACGGCGAATTGCATCATTCAGAACTTTCAAACGCGGTAGTGTTGTTGCGTTTAACTTTTCTGGGCGATTGAGTGTAATTGTCGCAACTGGACCATTTACTTCGTACTCCACGTAGTTCTGAATTTCTTCATTCACTGTAAAATTCTCCAGAAGACTGTTTAAAGCGGACCCGTTGGCGGTTCCTCAGGGTGTTTTCGCGAGTATTGAGGATCGTCGTGAACGGCCCGTTCGGTACGGCCCCCCATCACATGCACCGAGACTTTTTGGATTGACTGCGTTGTGGGCATGCGCTCGAAATGGACGTTGATTCGGAAAAATATTATATTAATAGGCATAAAAATATCATATTTTCTGGAAAAAATATATAAAAAACAAAAAGTGTGATATCCATCCCGACGGAAGACTCAGAAGTTCGGCGCCCGAAAATTCGGCGGTGGAGGCGAACGCTCGAATAAAAAAGCAACCTTCACACCAATCGCAGGACTAAAAGCAATGCTAAGAGAGCATCTCTCCTCCGTGCCGGAGGCAATTGAGGCTGTAAGAAACGGGCACATGATCGTTGTGGTCGATGCGGAGGACCGCGAAAACGAAGCCGATCTCGTGATACCAGCGCAGTTTGCCACGCCGGCTGCCATCAACTTCATGGCGAAACATGGGCGCGGTCTGATTTGTCTATCGCTGACCGGCGATCGGGCAGAAAAGCTTGGCCTGAAGCCAATGGTGGAAAGCAATCAGTCGAGAAACAAAACAGCCTTCATGAACTCGATCGAAGCGCGGGAAGGGATAACGACCGGCATATCCGTGTACGATCGCGCGCACACGATTGCTGTTGCAATCAATGAAACCTCGAAACCGGATGACATCGTCTCGCCCGGCCATGTATTTCCGCTGGTCGCCAGAAATGGCGGCGTTTTGGAAAGAGCCGGGCATACCGAAGCGGCGGTCGATATTTCCCATTTGGCCGGGCTGTATCCCGCTGGCGTAATCTGCGAAATCATGAACGACGACGGAACAATGGCGCGATCCGAAGGGCTCATCGCGCTGGCCAAAGAATTTGACCTGCGTATCTGCACGATCGACCAATTGATCTCTCATCGGATTGCAGTGGATCAGCCGGTCAAAGAGGTCAGCAGTGCCCCCTTCAATACAGCATTTGGCAGCGGATTTAGGATTATGGTGTTTGAAGACACCGTCAATGGCATCGAACACTTTGCCGTCGTTAAAGGTGAAATTCGTCCGGGCGAACCTACGCTCGTCAGAATACAGGCGATCAATCCGGCGCGTGACCTGCTCGGTTACATGGGGGCACGAAACAACTTTCTTCAGAAGGCCATGGGGCAGATCGATCAGGCGGGAAAGGGCGCGTTGATTGTCATCAGGGATGCGAATCCGAAGTTCGAGCTACCCCAATCTCAGGAGTATTGGACCAGCTACGAAGATTCAGAATCGCGCGATCCGGCACACACGCGTTACGGATTTCGCGAGGCAGGGGTTGGCGCCCAGATTGCGCGGCTTCTTGGCTATGGAAAGATGAAAATGATTACGCAACGCCCTCAAGATCTGGTCATCGGTCTGAGCGGGTTCGGATTAACCGTGGTCGGCACGCAGCAATTCTAACAAATGAGAATTGCAAACCAGGCGTCCCGTGCGTCGTCAGCGTTGCTAGCATCCAAAGAACAGGTTCGAAATGGTGGATAAGGACGAACTTGCAGAGATGACGAAAGAGGGGCTTCGCCGCCTGGGCAAGGCGGTCGTTGTGATCACGTCGCAGTTTGAGGGCCAGCGCTATGCGATGGCCGCCACAGCCGTCAGTGAGCTGAGTATGGATCCGCCATCGTTGCTAATCTGCGTCAACAAGTCGGCATCCATCCGTCCCGTTCTCGATGCCAAAGCAAATTTTTGCATCAATATTTTAAGCAGCGCACAGGAGCGTTTATCGCGCCTTTGCAGCGGAGAAAGCAAAGGTGAGGCAAGGTTTTCCGAGGGGCATTGGAAGGACGCCTCCAACGGCGCGCCTCGTTTAGTGGATGCTCAAGCATGTTTCGTCTGCACCAACTCGGACAGTTTTGAATTCGGAACACACTCGGTTTTTGTCGGTTTGATCGAAACTGTCCACGTTTTTGGCGACGTGGACCCGCTCATCTATCTGTCCGGCAACTACACAAGAGCCGTTCTCGCACTCGAGAGCAAGTCTGACCTAGATTGAATCGTTCTGACGGAGCCATTTTGCTACAGGACAAGGAAAGCGACGCAGGCCATAGTGGGGCTACGGTCAAGACGCTTGACGATGCCCTGGCGCAAA
>JANQMY010000054.1 GCA_028279895.1 Alphaproteobacteria bacterium | reverse complement strand
GACGGGCCGACAAACTCCAAAGTGAACGCTTCCCGGTAGGCAAGATCTTTATCGTAGACGCCGTTTTCGGACATAATGTCGAAAAATATCGTCCAGCGTTCTTCAGTCATGACGCCGATGCCGTCTTCGTCCGCATCACCGGATTTGACGATTCCGAAGGACCTCAACTTCTCAATCGCTTGGGCGAGAATGTCGTCCGTCATTTCCGGATTGTCTGCCTTGATCAGGGCATTGCCCTTGGAAGGATCCTTGTACAGATAATTCTCCCAGCCCTCGATGCTCGCCTCCACAAAGGCCTGCACGATCTCCGGCTTTTCCTCGATCCATGTGTTGGGCGCCAAGATCATGGCGCCGTAGCTGGGATAGCCATGATCCGCCAGCAGAAAGATTTGCGGTTTGATGCCGCTTTCCTTCTCGATCGTGTAGGGCTCCGACGACAGGTAGCCTTGCTGGATCGCCTTCGGATTCACGATGAAGGGGGCGGAGTTGAAAGTGTATTTGCGGATTTGAGTATCTTCAAAGCCGTACTTCGCCCGCAGCCACACCCAAAACGCGTTGATGGTGGCGTCCGAGATCATGATCGGCTGGCCGCGCATATCTTCGATCGAGGCAATATCGTCCCTGGGGTGGGTGATCAACACCTGCGGGTCCTTTTGGAAGGACGCCATCACCGCTTTGATCTCTGCGCCGGCGGCCAAAAGATTCAAAGGGATGAAACTGTTGGAGCCCATGCCGAAGTCGACGGCCCCGGCGGCCATGAGCTGCGGTATGTTAACGGCAGGTCCGCCTTGGATAAGCTCCACCTCAAGCCCGCGCTGTTCGTAAAGCCCTTCCGCCAGCGCTTGATAGAAGCCGCCTTGTTCGGCTTGGGCTTTCCAGTCCGTGGCGAAGGTGATTTTCTCGGCGGCTGCCGCGGCGCCGGACCATACGGCAAGCGTCACCGCACACGGAACAATGGCAGCCCGAACAGCGGCAAGCAACGACCGCCGGTGAAAAAGTGCCTGCATCAAGTCCCCCTTAACGATTGGCCCGTCGTGCTTAGCGCGGCTTGAGGCGCGGCACAACAATGGGGCGCATTTTTTCGATCAGCGTGCAGCGGGTGGACGTGCGCATGTCTTCGATCACATCCCGCTTCGTTTCATCTGAAACCAAAATGCGCACCACGGCAATGCCTTGGTCCTGTGGGGCCTCAATAATCGGGACCAAGATGTCGTCCCGCAGATAGGTGCGTTCGGACGAGGGGCCCACCAAATCGATGGTCACATTGTCGATCGGAGTCTGCGACTCATTCAATACGAAAAAGGCTTTGCGGTCGCGCGTATAAAGAGCGAGCGACCAGAAGGCAGGCGGCACCAGCGCCTCGATCCGCAAGGGCGTTTGGGTCACGTCAAAAATGCAGGTGGACACCAGCATGGCCGGATTGGACAAATCCTGATTGGCGAAGACCGTGTCGCTGACCGGGTGGTGCATCATCGTATTGGCAGGTGCATTCTCTAAAAGACGGTTGAGGGTGGCCGTCGTCAACACAACCGGCGTTGCGTAAACCACCACCAAATGCACCACCGCCGCCAAGATAAGGCAGACCGTCAGCCAACGGAGTTTCGTGTTTATGGGCATTGTTCGCGCACGATTTTAGGCAAGGCGTTGCCGTCTTCGCCGGACAGCACACGACCGCTCGCGCCGTAAAGCCGAAGCACCAGCAGGAATCGTTGATCCGCGTTGACGGCAAGCCAGGGCTCATAGCCGGTGTCACTGGACACGCGGATGCTCAGATCCGGTTGCAGCGCTTCCACCATGATTTGCTCTGACAGCAGGCTTTCGAGCACGGGTGGGCTGAGCGCCTCGCGGGTGACGATGGGGTGCGTGCCCGGAAGGGAAATCATCTCCTTTTCTGGGGTGTAGGCGCTGAGGGTCCACCAGCGGGCGTCGATTGGGGCGCCGGAAATGCGGTAGTTGCAGGCGCCGCTCAAGGGCCGGTTATCCGCGTCGCGGCGTGCGACAAAAACGGCGATCTCCTCCGGCGGCAAGACAAAGGGGCCTTCCCGCGCCAAGCGCGCCTCGCTATAGGGCGTCTTTTGGGCTTCACCGCCCAATGTCTGCAGCTTCCACGGTCCGTAAAGGTCGGCAGCCGCGGGCCTTGTGGCGCCGATGGCCCAAACGGCGGTCAGATAGCCGATCACGATCGCCGTCATCATCAGAAAAAAGCCCGCGAGGAACCGGTCAAGGGCCGGGTACAGGGCGATGGCTTTAAGACGTTCTGAAAACACGGGTGGGTCGGCTCCTAAAACGGCCACCAGCCGCGCCGCCGGTTCGGCTTCTTGCGGCCCACATTGGACAGTTTCTCAGACAGGTCTCTCAAGTAACGCCGGGCCTTACTGTTCATTTGCGCGGTTTGAACCGCGCGCTCGACCCCCGGCAGTTCGGCAATTTCTTGGCCGTAATGGGCGCGGTCCATGAAGTTCTTCCAGAACTGGGCGGGCAAACCGCCGCCGCCCACGCGCTTCATCGGTTCGCCGTCATCATTGCCGACCCATATGCCGGTAATCAGTGTCGGGGTATATCCGATGAACCAGGCATCTCTGAAGTCTTGGCTGGTTCCGGTCTTGCCGGCGGCGGGGCGGTCGGTCAATTGCGCGGCGCGTCCGGTACCCGCCTGCATGACTTGATAGAGCATGTAAGTCATTTCCACCGCATGGGCGCGCTGTATAACGGTCTCCGGTGGCAGAACCGGCCGCTCGTATAGAAACGGGCCGTCCGGTATTTGCACCGACAGAATGCCGTGACGTTCATGGGTGACGCCGCCGGTGGCAAAGGGCACGTAAGCGCCGGTCAGTTCCAGCAGAGATACTTCGGATGTCCCCAGCGCAATCGACGGGTTAGGCGACAGCTCCGATTCGATGCCCATACGTTGGGCAATGCCGATCACCTTGTCGCGGCCCACCGCTTCGGACACACGCACGGCGACCGTGTTGATGGATTTTTCCATGGCCGTGGTCAGCGTGACGATGCCCCGATAGCCGCCGGAGGCGTTTTGCGGCTGCCATTTGTCGACGGTGAGAGGGGCGTCTTCCATAACCGACTCGGGCGACATGCCTTCTTCCAACGCGGCCAAATAGACGAAGGGTTTGAAGGCCGAACCCGGTTGACGCTTAGCCTGGGCGGCCCGGTTGAACTGGCTTTGGTCATAGCTCACGCCGCCGATCATGGCGCGCACCCCGCCCTCCACATCCAGGGTTACCAGCGCTGCCTGGTCCGCATTGAGCTGCTGACGTTTGGGTTCCAGCGCGCTCAATAGGGCCAATTCGGCTTTGAGCTGCAGGGCCGGATCGAAGGTGGTCTTCACCACCAAGTTCATGTCGGGCCGGCCGATCAGCTCGGAGAGTTCTTCTGTCACCCAGTCCACAAAGTAGTTGGCCGAGCCGGATGCTTCGGTTTCCACCAGAACGGCCGGTTGGACCCGGGCAGCGAAGACTTCGCCATGGCTGGCGGCGCCCGTTTCGACCATTTTGTTCAGCACCAGATTGGCGCGGCGGTGTGCTCTGTCCAGATTGGCGGTAGGGGCATAGCGTGACGGCGCTTGAGGCAGGCCCGCCAGCAGTGCTGCTTCAGCGATGGATACATCGCGTGCGGATTTGCCGAAATAGTATTGGGCCGCCGCCTCCACACCATAGGTCCCGGCGCCCAGGTAAATCCGATTGAGGTAAAGCGTCAGGATTTCTTTCTTGCTGAGATTTGCTTCCAACCACATGGCCAAAAGCATCTCTTGGATCTTGCGGGCGAAGGTTCGCTCCGGCGTCAGGAACAGGTTCTTCGCCAACTGCTGAGTCAGTGTGCTGCCGCCCTGCGCCAGGCGGCCTTCTTGATAATTCACCCAGATCGCCCGGGTAAGGCCCCGCAAATCGATCCCATAGTGCTGATAAAAGCGACGGTCCTCGATCGCGAGGAAGGCGTCGGTCAAATGCGGGGGCAGTTCGTCCAGCGGCACAAGCGAGCCATACCGCGCGCCGCGCTTCATCAAGATATTCCCTTTGCGGTCCAGGAAAGTGATGCTGGGGGCGCCCCGTTGGTCCCAGATATCCGACAGGGTGGGCGGTTTCGGCAGCAACGCCGCGGCGTACCCGACGAAGCCGACCAGCGTAACCGTGATCGCCAAACACGAGGCGATAAACGCGTTACGGCCATACCGCCGCCATCTCTTGGGTGAAGATGCGCTCATGCCAGGGTCACAAACTGTCACGCTCGGTTGACGAATAGGGGCTTAAGGATTTTTGCCGGCAAAGCATGCTCCCACAAGCATGCCCGGCGAGCGTCAACCTCTTCCCCCAATGGGGCAAGATTGCGGCGTTTGGCGTGGGCCGGTGTTCCGGTAGCCTGAGCGGCCTGATTGAGTTCATGTAAGAAAATCCCACCAACATATTGTTTATTAATAGAAAAACGATTTCCCTCCGATGATTTGCGAGGTTGGGCGCCAAGTACGATTACGGCTCAAACTATAGCTGGTGACACCCTATATTCTCCTCATACCACCCATTGTACCGCGTCGGTTGGACACAAATTCCTAACAGAAATGGATGAGTCGCATGGACTTAGGCTTGGAGGGGAAGATCGCCCTTGTCACGGGATCGAACAGGGGAACCGGCGCGGCCATCGCCTGCGCCCTGGCCGCGGAAGGGGCTCTCGTTTTGGTCCACCGGCTGCGCCGGGAGGACCCGGACCCTACGACGGAAACCATCCTCGGCGGTGGCGGGCAGGCCGCATCGGTCTGCGGTGACATCACCACGGAAGCCGGTGCGGACGAGCTGGCCCATTCCCTGGCCGACCGGGCGGATGCGATCGACATATTGGTGAACAACTACGGCACCGCCGAGGCCGGTCAGTGGATCGACCTCACCGCGGATGAATGGACCGGCATGTACGAGAAAAATGTGCTGTCCGCCACGCGCTGCATCGAGCGCTTCTTACCGGGTATGCGCGAGCGCGGATGGGGCCGTGTCATTCAGGTGGGCACCATCGGATCGTTTAGGCCCAATGCCCGTATGCCCCATTACTATGCCGCCAAAGCAGCGCTGGCGGCAGCTACGGTCAGCCTGTCGAAAGAGCTGGCGGGGACGGGCATTACCGTCAATACGGTCAGCCCCGGTCTGATTAAAACAGCGGAGATGGAAGCGCATTTCCGGGCCATGGCGCAACGCAAAGGGTGGGGCGACGACTGGGCGATGATCGAGCAAAAGGCGCTTGAGCGCATGGGGAGCAATCCCATGGGGCGCATCGCCCTGCCGGAGGAGGTAGGCGATCTTGTCGCGTTTGTCGCCAGCGTGCGTGCGGATTATATCAATGGCGAAAATATCCGCATCGACGGCGGATCCATCGACGCGCCCTATTAGGGCCAATACCAATCATGATGAGGCGGGGATGTTGCCCTTTCGGTTTGACTACCATGAACTTCCGGCCGCTGCGCTTGAACTGCAAGGTGAGGTGCGCGCCTTTTTGGCAGAGACCCTGAAAGACTATCCGGAAGTGAACCGGGCCCGGAATTGGAGCCGGTTCGATGCAGACTTCTCCCGAAAACTATCCGAACGCGGATGGGTGGGCCTGACCTGGCCGAAGCAATATGGCGGCCAAGAACGCTCGGCGCTGGAACGCTATGTTCTTCTGGAGGAGCTCTTATCGGCGGGATCGCCGGTGGCGGCCCATTGGATCGGCGATCGGCAAAGCGGGCCGGTGCTCATGCGTTTCGGCACGCAGGAACAGCGGCAAACTTATTTGCCTAAGATCGTCTCCGGCGAGGCGTTCTTTTGCATCGGCATGAGCGAACCCGACAGTGGGTCCGATCTCGCGAGCGTTCGGACCAAGGCCGAGCCGGTGGACGGGGGCTATGTGGTCAATGGCACGAAGCTTTGGAGTTCGAACGCTCATCGCTGCCATTACATGATCGCCTTGTTCCGCACGCCTACGGAACAGGAAGGACGCCATGCGGGCCTGTCCCAGTTCTTGGTGGATCTCTCCGGCCCGGGTATCATACGGCGCCCGATTGCTGACCAAGCGGGTGGCCGCGAGTTCAGCGAAGTCATCTTTGAGGACGCGTTCATTCCGGCGGATACGCTGGTCGGCGAGGAAGGCGGCGGCTGGGCGCAGGTGATGTCCGAGCTTGCGTTCGAGCGCAGCGGGCCGGAACGCTATCTGTCAAGCTTGCGGCTGGTATTGAAGCTTATGGATAAGATCGGTCCCGAGCCGACGGAAGAGCAGGCGGCGGTCATCGGGCGGCTGGTGGCCCATTTGTACACCTTACGCCGCATGTCGTTGTCGGTGGCCGGGATGCTGGAGGCTGGCGAGAACCCCAATTTGGAAGCGTCCGTGGTGAAGGACCTTGGGGCTGTCTTTGAGCAAGGGATGCCTCAAATCGCGCATGATCTGATTGGTGCGGATGTAGACCCGGACAGCGACGACGATTTCGACGCCGTTATGGCGTATCTCACCCAAGGTGCGGTGTCGTTTTCCCTGCGCGGCGGAACGCGCGAGATCTTGCGCGGCATCATCGCCCGCGGACTTGGCTTACGGTAGGAGGAACGGCAGATGAGTGAAACGCGCAACCTCCTGGAAGAAACCGCCAACAAAGTCCTTGCCGATTGCATCACGCCGACGGTGCGTGAAGGCGCTGAAGACGGGATTTGGCAGGCTGATGCTTGGTCTGCGGTTGAAGCATCGGGCTTGACGCGGGCATTTGCGGAAGAAGATGCCGTGTCATGGTCCGACGCATATGTCTTGTTTCGTGCAGCGGGTGCCCATCGTGCGTCGTTGCCTTTCGTGGAAACGTTGGCGGCCAGCGCCGTGCTGTGCAGTTGCGGCCTCGACGTGCCGGAGGGACCGTTAACACTGGCCGTGTCGAATGACGGCAGGGTGGCGGACCGTGTTCCTTGGGGGCGGGAAGCCGGGCATTTGATTGTTGCGAATGGCGCACAGGTCAGGCTGTTCGAGAAAGGGCAGTGGCAGGCAGAGCCGGGCCACAACATGGCGCGCGAACCTCGGGATCAAATACGCCTGGACGGCAGTCCCGTAGCGGAACAAACCTTGGACGGAGCGTCGGAACGTGCGCTTCATTTGGGGGCACTGGCGCGCGCCGCGCAATTATCGGGTGCCTTGGGGTGGGTTCTCGATACCTCGGTAA
>JANQMY010000042.1 GCA_028279895.1 Alphaproteobacteria bacterium | reverse complement strand
CCAGAGCCCAACAGACAGTAGCGGCAACGATAGCGATGAGGCTGACGAGGGGATAATCCCGCTTGAAGAGATCATCGTCACGGGCACGAATATTCGCGGTGTGGAGAACCCGACTGTCCCTATAATAACGTTCGACCGAGAAGACATAGACCTTTCTGGGGCAGCCACCGTTGACGATTTTCTGCGTACTATTCCTCAAAATTTTTCGAGCGAGACTCAACTCTCTTCGGAAAGTGGAAATCCGAATGACTCTGAACGCAACATCTCTCAGGGGACGACCGTCGATTTGCGAGGACTAGGGGCAGGTTCGACTTTAACTTTGTTGAACGGTCGACGGATGACTGCGGCGGGTCAGAGTAATAATGTAGATGTGAACGTTCTGCCCCTCGGTGCTATAGAGCGAGTTGATGTGCTAACTGATGGTGCTACTGCGGTGTACGGATCAGACGCTGTTGGCGGTGTCATCAACTTCATTACGCGTAAGGATTACGAAGGATTCGACGTTAGTGCGCGTTATGGAACCGTAACCGAAGGTTCGAAAGAAGACTTCGGAATCGGAGCAGCTGGTGGCTTCAAATGGGCTTCAGGAGGCGTGTTTGCTGGTGCTGACTACCAGGAGAACACCCCCCTTCTTGTGGAAGAACGCGACTTTGTTGATTTAAGTCAAGCACGCGAAGGTGCGACCTTCGGTTCGGAATCGGAGCGCTTCAGCGTCGCAGCCGGCATGAATCAAGAGCTAAGCTCCTCGCTTAGGATAGGAGTTGACCTGCTTCTTACAGACCTTGAGAGTCAGTCGTTCTCACTGTTAAACACTATCCCTAGAGTTGCTACGGCCGAACAGAATGCTCTTTTCGTAAATTCCCATCTTGAATATGAAATTACGGACCGCATCACCAGTTTCTTCTTTGTCGATTACGGAGAAAACAAAGTAGATAACAACTTCACTTTTCCCAGCACGGGAGATGAAGCAAATTCAGAATTCGATAATGTTCAAGTGGTCTTCGAGGGTCGAATTTCTGGTGAATTGGTTGACCTTCCAGCTGGCGCAATGTCTTTTTCTTTAGGCGCACTTTATCGCGAAGAGGAATTCAAGACCTTCAGAAGCAGCGAGTTGGTGATCGCAGGTGAGCGGGAGATCTCTGCCGCATATGCGGAATTGCTGGTTCCCGTAATTGGCGGACGCAACTCAATACCGTGGCTTCAAAAACTCGATATGTCGTTTGCGGGCAGATATGAAGACTATTCTGACTTCGGAGATACATTCGATCCAAAAGTCGGCGCTTATCTAGAATTGGATGATCAACTATCGCTTAGGGCGTCATATTCAGAAGCATTTAGGGCGCCAGACCTGTCTTCGGTTAACCAGCAACAAGACTATCGAATATTTACACTGCCAGCGTTTTTATTCACAGAAGCGGCTCCCGAGGAGTTTTTTACCAGCGATCCATTTTCTTATTTGGTTTTATTGCCCAGCGGGGGTAATCCAGATTTGACTCCGGAACGTGCTCGCACCTGGTCTGCAGGGTTTTCTTTTGAGCCAGCGTATGCTCAGGGCCTTTCAGTGCAAGGCAACTACTTTGACATCAATTATACAGATCGTTTGGATACGGTATTTCTTCTTGATCCTGTCCAGGATCCAGCCTTTAGAAGCCTAGTTGATATCCCTCCAGTTTTATCTGAAGTTCAAGCACTGTTCGCTCAAGGAGAAGCTGGCGATATCACGCTCCTCAACGGCTTAAACGCCTCTCCAGAGGATATTCAAGTTGTCTTCGGTCCTACTTTCACTAACATCGCTGAAAGAGATGTCCGCGGTATGGATATGAGTATTGACTACTCATTTGATACTGCACACGGACGCTTCACAGCCGGTGCAAATGCGACCTATTTATTTGATTATATCAGTCGACTCGCGCCTGCCGCAGAATCAACTGAGCAGCTGAACATCTTGTATCGTCCGGTTGATCTTAAAGTACGTGGCAATCTGTCTTGGAGAACGGGCGGATTTACTGCATTTGCAGCTGTGAATTACGTCGATGACTATCGCGATCATCCTGATGAAGCGATTGCTGAAAGTATAGATTCTTGGACGACTGTTGATGTTTCGCTTGCATATAATGCCGGTAATCGTCCCGAGAATGTAGTTGCGGATGGGGTTCGGATAGGTTTGAGTGTAACCAATCTATTTGACGAAGATCCGCCTTTCGCGGCTACTCCATTCGGTCTAAATTTTGATACGGCGAACGCCAACCCATTTGGCCGTCAAGTTAGCGTCACACTTTCCAAAGCTTTCTAGTCCGAGATTAAATGAATACGGATACGTAGCTTCCACGATGTTTGATGTTCATTTTCTGATTCGCTGATTCTCAAACCACTTGATCTGCTACTTCCGATCGCTCACGCACCACTAGCAAAGCAATCGAAACTAGCGGGCGAGAAACACAATTACGGAGAAGTGTTCCAGTGTTGCTAACCAGAGCTCTCGCAGTCCTCGGTCTCAGCTTTATACTGAGTCTGTTTGCACATGCTGGAACAACGAAATCAGCGCGTGTTGACCTATTATTGCAGCGTGAGAGCATTCACAATGTGGTAGTCGATGATCACAAAGAGGTAGTTTACTTTGAGCGCATCGGGAAGCGATCTGAAGCTGAAGCTGCCATGCCCTACTCTTGGTCCTATTCGGTGGATAGCGCGCTAAAACAGATTTACGTTGCTCCAATGGACGGCGGGAGTGCGAGACCGCTTTTTGAACAAAATGACAGGACTGGATATTTCTTTGCGAGCGCAGACCCGTGGTCGCCGGACCGACGGTATCTCGCGATTTATAGATTTAAGGAAGGTAGGACGCAGGCAGGGATTTATGACGTCAATCGTTCAAGTGTTCGCTTCTTTGAAGTTGAAGCCCGCTACGAGCATGGTGGCTCTTCGCTTTTCTGGATTTCTAACCACGAGTTAGCACTCGTAACCGACACATTCTATGTCGATGGCGCAGCATCGAGCTCATGGCTCGAGCCTCTTGTGACCACAGCAAGAAACGTCAGTGAAGCGCGGGAAAGAGGATGGCGAAACGGCGAAGTAACAGCGGAAGTCATTGGTGCTGGAAAATACAGCCAGAGATCGGAGCCAGCTGAGTATGATTTGGTTGCGATTGATGTCAGAACCGGCAAAATCGATCAACGTTCGCTTGGAATGGAACCCACGATCAGTGCTCCCCAGACCTTATCGGGAAAAGTGATTATGCGCGAAAAGGTTCTTGGCTCGCGAGGCGATGATGGACATGAACGGCCACGGATTGAAAGAGTTTTATCCGTCGTCGATAGTACTACCGGTGAGAAGGCTCGAGTTGGGACTCTGGGCGCACTGAGAACAAACATGCGTTTGTGGTCCGCTTCAGGGAGATATGGCTTGACCGAGCGGGTCATGGAAGCGACCGATAGTCAGAAAGCCCAACGTCTATATTCCATTTTTGACGTCGCGACCGAGGCGATTGTGGAGCACCTGCCCGATGGTGCGTCAGACTTCGCCTGGGTTGGCGACCAACTGGTCTATTCCCTCGATGAGGAGCAAGCGCCCGGTCCGTATGCCGACAATAATGGCGGTGTCGCCTTTCGGGTCGATACCCCGCGACCTGTGGCCGCCTCAGCGGACAGTTTTTTTTATCTTGAAGGAGGCGACCTTTGGCGCGCCGGCCTTGGCGGTGCCCGCGAAAACCTGACACGTGATTACCCTCATGTTTTACGCACGCTGGGACTATCCGATCGCGGGCTGTTGTCGCCGACACAGCCAAGCAATCGATATCACACTCCCGCCCTGAACGAGGTTTGGTTTAGCACGGTAATAGAAGGTCGGTTGTTATTGATTGTCTTTTCCGCAGACGGGCACTCGATAAATGCAACACCGTTTCCGGAAACGCAGTCGCAAATACTTGTGGCCACGGAAAGGGGCGCAGTGTTCCTGACCAATGCCTATGAAACCGGCAGCCGGCTGCACTATACGCCTGCGAATGAAGGCGCCGATTCGCGTTTGCTCTATCATTTCAACAAGCATTTAGCTGGTGTTAAACCGGCAGTCGGCCCAATCCGCGTCGATCATAAAGACTTTGACGGGCGCGATGTCGCCGGTTGGCTCTACCTTCCGCCCGGCGCTTCTATTGATCAGCCTAAAGCGTATCCGTTGGTCGTAGTGTCATATCCCACGATGGTTTATGAAAGGGCGCCGATAAACAGCCTGCCTTACACCAAAAGCATCTGGGATTTGCACCTGAACACCAGCACGCCCATGGAGGTTTTTGCAGCGCACGGCTATGCAGTGCTCCTACCCAGCGTTCCGCTCGGCGAGAGAGGCGGGCAGGGCGAGCCCATGACGCGTATCATGCCCGCCGTTTTGTCAGCGCTGGACGGCGCAATTGAAACGGGTTTTGTCAACCCTGACCGCATGGCTCTCGCCGGTCAAAGCGGCGGCGGTTATGGAGCGCTTTCCGTAGCGGTGCAAACCGACCGCTTTCAGGCGATTGTCGCGATGTCGTCGCTGTCCAATTTCACCAGCCAGTATGGGCAGTTTCCACCATTCGCCAGGATCAACGGGAACAGTTTCGGCCAGCCTGGTGGCGCGTCGACTTCATTTTTTGAACGAGGTTATGGCCGCATGGGGGCGACGCCCTGGGGCGACCCTGACCGGTATATCAGGAACAGCCCATTTTTCCATGTGGATAAGGTGACAACGCCGATTATGCTAATCCATGGCGATCTTGACACAGCGACGCTGCTGACGCAGTCTGAGGAAATGTTCACCGGGCTCTACCGGGAAGGCAAGGATGCGATGTTCGTGAAGTATTTCGGCGAACAGCACACCATAGACCAGCCACAGAACCAGCGGGACATGTGGCGACGTATCTTCTACTTTCTTGAAGACAACGGCGTGATGCCTGGGCCTAAAACCTTTCACTGAAAGACTTCCGCGACCAACTGCAAGAAACCTCAAAGAAAGATCTCTACTGGCGAGAGCTGCGACGCAAGCCGATAATCGATTTTGGAAGAAACGTAGGGGGTGTTCCCCGCACAACAGCCAGAGTCGATCATGACGCTAACAAAGATTCTCATCGGCCATGCCGTCATCGTTATCGCCGGGCTATGGCTTGCGACGGCTTACACAGTGGCGGCGTTTGGTTATGAGAGCGCGTTTGGCAAGTCCTGGAAATCGTTGTTCGGAACACCCGTTTCTCTAACTTGGCCTCCCTTCGAATGGTGGTATGTCTACGAAGCTTACGCGCCGGGCGTTTTTATGCATGGGGCGCCATCGTGCTGCCATGCACGGGAACGTCGTGGATCTTCACGTCAAGGGTTAGTGCTGAGAGGTTATAGGATCGAGCGAG
>JANQMY010000027.1 GCA_028279895.1 Alphaproteobacteria bacterium | reverse complement strand
CGGACACGGCGGTGGCCGTTTGCGCGACGATACCGTTTTCGAATTGCAAGGTCGCCGCCGCCCATTGATCGATCCCGGTTTCGCCCAGTTCCCCGAGTGCCTTCACGCGCACCGGATCCAGAAAGGCCAGGTCCGACGCCGCCCCGGCCACCAGGCGACTCATGGAAACGGGATAGCAGCCCACATCCAGAATACCGCCACCGCCCAATGCGTTGCTAAACAACCGGCTGTTGGCATCGAACGGCGCTTCGAAACCAAAGCTGGCGCGGATCATCCGCACGTCGCCAATGGCGCCGTCGCGGATCAGCTCCACCAGCTTTTTGGTTTGGGGATGACAGCGATACATGAACGCTTCCATGGCGAAAACGCCGTTTTCCTCGGCCGCGTTGACAATCGCCATGGCTTCTGCGTAGTTCATGCTCACAGGTTTCTCACACAGAATGTGCTTACCGGCCCGCGCCGTCTTAATGGCCCATTCCGCATGCCCGGGATGAGGATTGGCGATGTAGACCGCATCGACCGAGGGATCAGCCAACAACGCCTCGTAAGACCCGTGCGCCGCGACACCCTGGTTGCGGGACGCAAACTTCTCCGCACTTTCGGACGTGCGGCTGCCGACAGCCACAAGATGCCCTTTTTCCGTGCTCCGCAATGCTTTCGCGAATTGCTTGGCAATGCTGCCGGTGCCAAGAATGCCCCACTTGATGCTAGCCACGCCGTATTCCTTCCGGGCGATCCCGGAATGGAACCGCCTGCCGAGTTTTTTTCTCGGTTCTCTTTAGCTACTTCTGGGCAAAACGCAACGCTAAAAGCAAGACTGGGCAAGGGTTTCAGGAAGCATCGCGTCAGTGGCGGCTAACACAATAGGCGGCCCGCAGCGATGCCCCCCTAATCTATCCGTAGAGAGACAAATCTCCGGAAGCGACGCGGTGCTCGAAATAGACCAGATCGTCTTCGCAGTCGCATTCGCCCCACTGACCTTGAACCGGCGTGGTGGCGATTTTGCTGCCGCTCATGACCAAGCGCTGCAGCAAGCTGGTCATATCGAGCTTGTCCTGCACCGCAGCCATCAGCGGATCGATCACATCGCGCGTCTGGGCCCACCCTTCCGGCGTAAGTTTGAGCAGACCCATAAACTGGCCTTTGATGTCACCCATCGATCCCGTGCGGCCACCGATTTCCGTCAGATAGCCGTCATTGTCGGTTTGAAAGGTTTCCGCATCATTCAACGGATCTCCGAAGCGGTCTTTCCACATGGCAATCCAATGCGGATCGTAGCTGATGGCAATATCGTCCGTACACCGCATCAACCGAATTATGGTCAATGGGTCGTAGAAAATCTCACTGTAACTCACGATCGTCGGCGCCGCCGCAAGCCAGTCGTCCGCCAGGCGCAAAGACGCCACCATATTGGTTTCCGACCAGCGTGCGTTGTGGAAGCACTTGTCACCAAATCCTTCCAGCATCGCCGCCTTATATCCGGTGCACAACGCAATCTGGTCAACGCCTGCCTCGCGCAGCACTTCGATCTGGCGTTCGATCAACGAACGCCCCGCCAAGGTGATCAGCCCTTTGGGTTGGGATTGGGTGTATTTGCCCATGCGGCTGCCACGGCCCGCCGCCAGGATCAATGCTTGAGCCCCCATCTGCCTCGCCTTCCTGTGTGTCCATTCTTGCGGCCAGTATTAGGGCGGCCCGGTAAATCGCCGCTTAATCGGCGACAGGCCGGCGGATTTCTGCCGGAATTCGACCGGGGTACGCGCTTTCTGATATACTGCCGGCAATCGAGAGTCCCAAAAGGAGACAGCAGATGACGTCAGACACGGAACAAGCGCGGGCCGGATTTACAGCCATGCAGGATGGCACGCCCGAAGACTACAGGATCATCAGCAATGCCTCGCGGCCCTTCAGTCAAGACCTGCCCAACCGGGTCCTGACCCATCTGAAGCTCTTAGGCGACGACCATGGCGGGTTCGCGGTGGACCGGCTCACGCATTCGCTCCAATCCGCGACGCTGGCGCATCGCGCGGGCAAGGATGAGGAATATGTGGTCTGCGCACTGCTGCACGACATTGGCGACACGCTGGCCTGCTACAATCATGCGGATCTGGCGGCCACGATGCTGCAGCCTTTCGTGTCGGACGCCAATCACTGGATGGTCGAGAAGCACGGCATCTTCCAAGGCTATTATTTCTTCCATCACATCGGACTCGACCGGGACATGCGGGAAGAATATCGCGGACATCCACATTTCGAGCATTGCGCCCAGTTCTGCCACCAATTCGATCAGAATGCCTTCGATCCGAATTACGACACCATGCCGATTGAGGCATTCGAACCGATGGTACGGCGGGTCATGGCGAAGCCTAAGCGCAGCATCTATATGCGCGACAGCAAAGCGGCTTAGTCCGGGTCTTTTGGGGGCACTTTAGCAGCGCCCTCGGGCCGATGCCCTGGCGCTTCCGCTTGGGGCAGCACCGTCTGCGTTCCCGAGGGGGATTGCGCCATGGCCGGCAGGGGGCCCGGCGGGACGCCCCGGCTTTTCAGGCGTTGCAGATTCGCTTCGTGTGATGACTTGTCGATGCGGTACCATGTAATGATCGACAAGCCGATCATATAGATCACGAAAATCATGGGGGCATAAACCAGACCCAAGCTGAAAATCACGCTGGCGTCCACCTCGCCTGGTTTGGCATTTTCCGGAAAACTAATCAGTCCAAGGATGATACTGGCGAAATAGATGCCGAGTCCCGAAACGCATTTCTGCGCAAAGCTGCGCGCGGCAAAGAAGATGCCTTCGGAACGGCGCGCCGTCCTGAGTTCGCTTTCTTCGACCACATCCGCCATCATGGACGCAATTAGGATCTGCACACAGATGATTAAGGAAACCTCCACCAATACGAAGATCATCATGCTGTAGAGCAGTAAATCCGTGCCATTGTCCGGCCACATGTCAAGACTGCGCATCACATACGGAAGCGGCGCCAACACGATCGCCACCGTGCCGATGGTGAACGCGGCATATTTTTTGCCGAGCGCCGCCGAGACTCGCGGCGCCAACGCCAACGCAATCGCTGCAGACAGGAACACCACCAAGGTGAGTTGCAGCACATCGATCGTCGTGAATTCCCAATAGTAGAAATTGAAGTAGGTGTTCAGCCCGGCATTCACGCCGGCTGCCAAATAAAAGAAAATCGATGCGACAAACAGCACCAGAAATGAATGATTGGAGAGCGTTTCGCGGATTTCATTGGCGGTTCGCCGAATATCGAATGCATGCTTGGGCGGCGGCTTTTTCAGGTGCGGAATGCGGCTGTGGGTTCCACCCGCCGACACAAGAATTGCCACAAACATAATCAGCGCGCCCACGACGCCATAGGTCTGCCAACCTTCCGGATTGAGAAAGCCGTTGGGATAGTCTTCCGTGGGCGCAAAAAATACCACATAGGCAAGGCACGCAATCGTAAGGCCGCCCCACCACCCGAAAAAGTGACGATAGCCGAGCAGCGAGGTTCGTTCGTCGTAATTCTCGGAAAGGTCGGGCACCAGGGACGTGCTGGGCACTTCGTACAGCGTGATCATGGTGCGGACGAAAATCGCCATGCAGACCAGATAGTACCAGAGCATTTCCTGCGACAGCCCAGACGGCGGATTCCAGATCAGCAGATAAGACAATGCCACCGGGATCGCAGCCGCATACATGAACGGATGGCGCCGCCCCCAGCGGGAATGGAAGTTGTCGGAGATATGCCCCACCAACGGATCCGAGATGGCGTCGAAGATCAGCGCGACCAGAATCGCCCGCCCGACCCATTCCGCCGGCAACCCAAGGACCTGGTTATAGTAAAGCAACAGAAAATAGGCGAAGCCGTTATCTTTGATACCGTAGGCCGCCGCTCCAAAGCCGTAATAGAGCTTGGTCGGCAAGGACACCTGGTTGCTCTGAGTTGCCAAACGACGCCCTCTCCTTAATCCCTCAATGTTAATCCCTCAATGCCCAAATGCGCCGCGCAGACACGGTTGCCCCTGGGTCAAGGGTTCATTATTTTCCACCCACCCCAACAAAGTTGCTTTGACCGGTCAATATCAATATTGATGGTGCCACGAAATTTTGAGCGCTTATCTGCGCTCCCAATCAGCCGGTAGGTCGATCAGATGTCAGAGAATTTGGAAGCCTTTCGTAAAGAAGTACAAGACTGGTTGGCGGAAAACTGTCCGCCCTCCATGCGCACGCCGATGCCCGAAGATGAAACCGTTTGGGGCGGCCGCGGCATTACATTCAAAAACCCAGACTCCAAGAAATGGCTCGACGCCATGGGGTCGAAAGGCTGGACCTGCCCGACCTGGCCAAAAGAATATGGCGGTGGCGGATTATCCAAAGAAGAGACCAACATCCTCCATCAAGAGCTGCAGCGCATCAACGCCCGGCCGGCCCTACTGAGCTTTGGCATCTGGATGCTGGGTCCCGTTCTGCTGGAATACGCCAACGAAGAACAAAAGAAAGAGCACCTGCCGAAAATCGTGCGCGGCGAGATTCGTTGGTGCCAAGGGTACAGCGAACCAGGCGCCGGTTCGGATTTGGCAGGCTTGCAAACCCGCGCGGTCGAAGACGGTGACCACTTTGTCATCAATGGCCAGAAGGTTTGGACGTCTTACGCCAATTATGCGGACTGGATTTTCTGCCTGGTGCGCACGGACACATCCGTCAAGCATGAAGGCATCAGCTTCATTCTGTTCGATATGACCTCACCGGGCGTGACGACAAAGCCGATCAAACTGATCAGCGGCTCGTCCCCGTTCTGCGAGACTTTCTTCGACGATGTACGCGTTCCGAAGGCCAACTTGGTGGGTCGCCTGAACGGCGGTTGGGAAATCGCCAAACGCTTGTTGCAGCATGAACGTGCAAGCATTTCGGCGGCCGGCTTTACCGGCGGATCTTCCATGCCCATGCAAGACGTGGCCAAAGAATATGCCGGTGAGAAAGACGGACAAGTGGCGGACGGATCGCTTCGCGAGTCCATTGCCCGGCACCGCATGGATTCGCAGGCCTTTCAGCTCACTCTGAAACGGTCCGCAGAAGAATCGAAAGCCGGTATGGGCCCTGGCGCCGCCTCGTCGATCTTCAAGTATTTCGGCGCCGAGTTGAACAAAAAGAAATACGATCTGCTGATGGACGCCATGGGCACACAGGCGCTGGGCTGGGAAGGTGACGGGTTCTCCGCCGAGGAACTGGACGTGACCCGGAGCTGGCTGCGCTCGAAGGCCAATTCTATCGAGGGCGGCACGACCGAAATCAATCTTAATGTAGTGGCGAAGCGTGTGCTTGGCCTCAATGACCATCAGTAGGCGGATTTTAAAATGGGAATGGTTCTTACCGAAGAGCAACAATTGCTGCGCGATTCCGCGCGCGACTTTATCGAAGCCAAATCGCCCGTAACGGCCTTTCGGGCCTTGCGGGATTCAAACGACGCCAATGGCTATTCCCCGGACTTGTGGAAAGACATGGTGGAGCTTGGCTGGGCCGGCATTCTTATTCCCGAAGAATATGGTGGCTTGGATTTCGGCATGCAGGGTCTTGGCTTGGTCCTCGAAGAAGCGGGCAAGACACTCACCGCCTCGCCGCTGGTATCAACGGTACTGGTCTGCGGATCGGCCCTCATTTTGGGCGGCTCGGAAGAACAGAAACAAAGCTATCTGCCCAAGATCGCGGGCGGCGAAACCTTGATGTCGCTGGCGCTTGAGGAAAACGCCCACCATGCCCCCCACGCCATCGCAACAAAGGCGGAGAAAGCCGGCGACGGCTTTTCCCTGACGGGGCGCAAAACCTTCGTCATCGACGGGCATATCGCCAACACACTCATCGTGGCAGCCCGCACCAGCGGTCAGACCACAGACAAAACCGGCATAACCCTGTTCTTGGTGCCCGCTGACGCCGCGGGTGTAACCATCACCAAAACTCAAATGGTCGACAGCCGCAACGCCGCCAATGTGGAATTCTCCAACGTGTCCCTTGGCAGCAACGCCGTGCTTGGATCACTCGACCAGGGCAGCGACCTGTTGGATCGGGTGCTCGACCGAGCGCGGATCGGTCTCGCGGCCGAAATGTTGGGCAGTGCACAGCACGTGTTCGACGAAACGCTGGCCTACATCAAAGAACGTAAACAATTCGGCGTGGTCATCGGCCAGTTCCAAGCGCTGCAGCACCGGGCCGCCAAGATGTTCACAGAGCTCGAGCTCTGCCGCTCCGTCGTACTGGAAGCGCTCACGGCGGTTGACGCAAACGCCAACAACGTGCCGCTGCTGGCAAGCCTTGCCAAAGGCAAGGTGTCCGAAACCTTCCATCTAATCGCCCGAGAGGGCGTTCAGATGCATGGCGGTGTGGGCATGACCGACGAATACGATGTTGGGCTTTACCTGAAGCGTTCCGCCGTCGCCGAACAAGCCTTTGGCGGACCGCGCTTTCACAGCGACCGCTACGCCCAGTTGGAAGGCTTGTTCGGCGACGGCGG
>JANQMY010000017.1 GCA_028279895.1 Alphaproteobacteria bacterium | reverse complement strand
TGGGCGATGACAATGTTCACGTCGTGCCGTTCCACGCCAGCGAAACCCTCGCGTGGCGGTTTGCCGGCCAGACCAATCAGATGACGGATGACGACCTATACCGCGATGGCGCGCGGAAGCCGCGGCCGGGCCGACGGTGACCTTCCCGCCCTGGAGATGACCAAATGGTTCGACACCAACTATCACTACATAGTCGCGCGCCCCCAATCGATCGGGTGCCATTCGCAACTGGAAACAATATGCAGCCAAAGGCGAATACCCTTGGCGGCAAAACCGCAAAAAGGCCCGTCAGATTTTGAATTCAACTTGCAGCCAGAAGACTTCCTTGTCGGTCTTGAAGCCGTCATCGGATTGGAAGTTTGCGTATTTCGCCAGGAACGTGACATTGTCAAGCGCCTTCAGTTTGGCGATCCCCACCACGTCGATCTCGGAGCCGAAATCGCCGCTGGCATTTTTCGCGGAGAAATCGTGATAGACGGCGAAAGCTTTGAGAAGGGCGAAGAGGCCGACGTTTTTCTTCGCATAGCCTACTTTGCCGTAGACATCCTCGAGCCCGACGGCGGGTGTCGCCAGGAACTGGTCGGCGAACCCGTTGAATTTGTGGACCGTCGCCAGAGGAGTTGAGAATGCGGTCGTGCCGTCGCCGCCCAGCACTTCATAGCCGGCCCCCAGTTCCAAGCCCTTATGTTTCAGGAAGCCCGCCACATGGTAGTAGCTGACGTCGTAATCGGCCGGTTGATCGGCCCAGTCGGACTGCCGGGCATAAGATCCCTTTAAGGACCACATCCCTTTCGTAAGGCCAATGTTGAAGCCATAAGTCTGCGATGACAAGCCTGGCGCCTGTTCCAGATCGATGAGATAGGCAAACCCTGTCAGGCTAGCTTTTACATCATTGAATGCGGTTTTGTAGTTCAGATTGATCAGTGCGCTGTCGCTGTCGAAACGGCCGACGGGTGAGTCATCTCCGAAGATGCGGTTGACCTGGTCGATGTAGGTGAAGTCAAACGTCAAACCTTCCAGGCTCGTGTTTTGCACACGCACTGAATCGTAGGTCTGTTCGTTCTGCCGCCACCCCACATGCCCCACGAATCGCGCGTCATCCAAAATGATCCGTTGACGCCCTAAAATAATCTTGGTGTCGGGAAGAGAGGTGTTGGTGAGCTGAAAGCGGTTGAGTTCCGTGACGTTTGGGTCCGCAACAACGGGAAATGTGGTGTTGCCGTTAATCGTGCTGTTGAAGTCCCCGACGATATCGCGCACATGATCGAATTCGATGAGAAACGACGTATCGAAAAGCTTGCCCGTTTCGAAGCCCCCGCGCAGGCGATAGGTGAGTGCGTTGGCGTTGTTTGTAAAACTGTCTTGATCCACATGTTCCCAGCGGAGGCGGGCATCGAAAAGTATCTTCGATTCCTTGAAGGCTTTGACCAGACTGTTCGGCTCCGGCGGCATTTCTTCAGCGTAGGCCATCGGTATAGCGGCGAGCATCGTGAAGATGGTAAAACCGACCGATGTTAGTCTTTTTCGAAATGAAACGTTCATGTGTCGTAACCCCTCTAAGTCAAAATACGATGATGAATCGAGACCGAGCGGTAACGGTCACGGCCGTGATACATCACGTTCCGTGTCAGGAAATTGCCTGTTTAAGAATTGTCGTCGGAGGCGCTTACGTGGTGCTCTGTCCTGCCCAAAATCAGACAGGAACCGCAAGCGCCTCCGGTTATCCGTTACCCTTCGCACACGACCTTAATAAAATCACTTGAATCACTAGCAGAGATCGCCCTGCCGTCCGACCGCTACCAGGAATTATAGGCGAGGTATTTGCCGGTCATTTCTAGCTTCACCCTGTCTCCTTTTGGATTTGGCACGCGCGTGATGTACATGTCGAAGTCGATCGCCGACATGATCCCGTCGCCAAATTCCTCGTGAATGAGTGCCTTGATCGTTGGTCCGTACACCCCGACAATTTCATAAAGCCGGTAAATGCAAGGGTCCGTCGGGACGGCTTGCTCCCAAATCTTTGTGGGGCATTCCATCAATACACTGACGGCCTCCTGCGGCAGACTGAAAAGCGCGACGACGGCCTCCGCCTTGTCCTGAGGCATAGAGTTCATCCCCATGCATGCGGAATGCGTCCAGACGGGCGACATGCCGATTCGTTCGGCGATGCCTTCCCATGTCATGCCGGCGGCTTTTTTTGCCGACAAAATCATGGCAGCTACGTCGTCCTTTTCCATCATCGGTTCGACAAAAACAGGTTTGGTCATACGGCTTTTTTCCTTTCTTGAGGTGGAGGATGTCGCTCCCAGAGTTGGACCGGGGGGCGCGGATCGCTCCCTTGGGCTGTGGTAAATCGGACAACTTCCGGCGGGGCCGGTTGAATCTTGTCCTGGTTCTCCGACATTTCCTTGGAGCGCCGGGCAAGGAAGTGCACAAGATGATTTCGTATTTGGTAGTAGGCGGGATCGTCCACGAGCGTGTCGCGCGTGCGCGGGCGCGGTATCGAAACTTCGACGGACTCGGCAATGCGCGCATAGGGACCATTCGTCATCAGAAGAATGCGATCGGCCAAGTAAATGGCTTCGTCCACGTCATGGGTGATCATGAAGACGGTCTGCTGTGTGCTCGACCATACGTCCAACAGTTCGTCTTGTATGGTGCCGCGCGTGAGCGCGTCGAGGGCGCCGAACGGTTCGTCGAGCAGCAACAGCTCCGGCTGGATGGCAAAGGCCCGGGCGATGGAGACGCGCTGACGCATGCCTCCGGATAACTGAGACGGTTTACGGTGTTCGGCCCCATCGCCCAGATGAACCATCTGAAGGTATTTATAGGAGTGTTCTTTGACCTGCGCTTTCGACCAGTCCGGGTGGCGTGCTTTCACGGCAAACGTAACGTTCTTCAAGGCCGAGAGCCACGGCAGCAGGCTGTAATTTTGAAACACGATCCCCCGGTCCAGGCTCGGTCCACTGACCTCCCGGTCGTTCATGAACACATACCCTTCCGACGCGGCATCAAGACCGGCAAGGATATTCATGATGGTCGATTTTCCACATCCGGAGTGTCCGATGATGCAGACGAACTCGCCCTTATTGATCGTGAAAGATACATTCTCAAAGACGGTCAAGGGGTCGCGCTGCCCCTTCGGAGCCGGAAAGCGCTTCGCCAGATTCTCTATGCTGAGGAATGATTTAGCCATGCTCACCTCGCTGAACGGCAATAATGTTTATTCTGTGTAGGCAACAAAGGTCTGAAGCCGTGCGAAAGCAGCGTCCAGAAGCATTCCGACAAATCCGATGACCAGAATGGAAAAGATGACCGATGTCAGGTCCAGATTGTTCCATTCGTTCCAAACGTAGTATCCAATGCCGGTGCCGCCCACCAACATTTCGGCGGCGACGATGACCAGCCATGCAATGCCGATCGAAATGCGCATACCGGTAACGATGGTGGGGGCAGCGGCGGGGAGAATGACGGTCAGGGCCGTTGTGACGGGCCGTAACTCGTGGGTTCGCGCCACATTGATCCAATCCTGCCGCACCCCGGCAACGCCAAAGGCCGTATTGATCAGCATGGGCCAAATGGAGCAAATGAAGATCACGAAAATCGCCGACGCTTCACTGTCTTGAATGACGAACAGGGCAAGCGGCATCCAGGCTAAGGGAGAGATCGGCCGCAGGACTTGGATAAACGGATTGAGCGCGCCGTAAATCACCGGCGACATGCCGATCAAGAACCCCAGGGGGATGGCGATCAAAGCGGCAAGGGAGTAGCCCATGAGAACTCTGTACAAAGAGTAACCGATTTGGATGCCTATTCCCTTATCGTTCGGGCCCGCATCGTAAAACGGGTCCGATAGTTGTTCGACGGCTTTCTGAAAAACCTGGGAGGGCGGCGGCACACCGGCCTTCGGTTCGGCGCCGCCCATGAGAAGCTCGTATTCGCTGAGGCCCGTGCCGGCTTGCTCGGTCGAGATGGATCCTTCCCAAATCAACAGGATGACGGCAAGGATCGCGACGGAGAGGAGGACAGATTTTAGTCCGTTTGCTGAAGTCATGTGCGTGCTCTACGCCCGGCCGATCGCGAAGCTTGACAAGTATCCTTCCGGATCGGCGGGGTCGAAGACCTTGTCCATGATGGTATGGGTGGAATAGGTCTCCGTTGGCGCCTCGTATCCGAGATCTTCCATGATTTTTCTGCAATCGGAGGCGAGGTAGACCTGTTCGGCGATGGCCTTGTAGTCCACATCGCCGTCGATATATCCCCACCGTTTCATCTGAGTCAGAATCCAGACGCCCATGGAGTGCCAGGGAAATGGATCGAAATCGATGCGGTCCGGCACATCCTGCACATTACCCAGGCCGTCGGCAAAGCGGCCAGTCAGAACCTGCTCCACCACAGGCACCGGCTGGTTCAGATAGTTGGTCGGCGCGATGGCGGCGGAGATTTCCTTACGGTTTTCAGATTTTGCGGCATATTGGGTGGCGTCAATGATGGCTTTCAACAGGGCGCCATAGGTGTTGGGTAGCTCAGCTGCGAATTCCGCCGAACAGGCAAAGGCACAACACGGATGACCTTCCCAGATTTCCTTGGTCAGAATGTGGATGTAACCCACCTTTTCCCAAACGGCACGCTGGTTAAAGGGATCGGGGGAAAGATAACCGTCCAAATTGCCGGCGCGCAGATTCGCCACCATTTCCGGCGGTGGAACCACGCGGATCTGGATGTCCTTGTCCGGATCAAGGCCGTGCTCCGCCACGTAGTACCGCAGCAGGAAGTTGTGCATGGAATATTCGAAGGGCACACCGAACTTGAACCCTTTCCACTGGGAGGGATCGCGTTTATCGATATGATCATTGTGCAGAACAATCGCTTGCCCATTGATATTTTCCACGGCCGGCATGATATAGGGCTCGGCAACGGAACCGGCACCGATGGTCATGGCGAGCGGCATGGGCGTCAGCATGTGGCTTGCGTCATATTCCTTGTTGAGGGACTTGTCGCGCGCGACGGCCCAGCCCGCGGTTTTGATCACATCGACCGACAAGCCATGCTTTTCATAAAACCCCATGGGTTGCGCCATGATGATCGGCGTTGCGCAGGTGATCGGGACAAAACCGACATTAAGCTTAGATTTTTCCGGCTTGCCCAGATCATCCAAAATGGCTGCTTTGGCTTTGTCGAGCGGCAGGACAGATTGGAAAGCGGCAGCCAGGGCGCCGCCGCCGAGTAGGGCCGCAAAGGACCGTCGGGAGAACTCATTTTGACCAAACACGGAGCGGACCACGGCGCTCTCAACGGCTCTCTCCATCATCTCATCTGTGGAGGCCGGCAGATCGCTTGATTGCGAAGCGGCATGCGGTGTGTGTCCGTCGAGCTGGTCCGTCCCGTGTTCATGACGACAGTCTTTGCAACCACATGTAGTGCCATGCACCAGATCCGAGTTGGGATCAAACGGGTCGCTGAGGCTTTTGACGGTCATAATTTATCCTTCCGCATCCTAAACCGACGAAATCCGTCAGAAATGAGATATCTATGTATTTCTAAGACGCTACTTTTGCTTTTCGAAAAACTCAATGTATGATTGACGTTATCGCAGATGCGAAGGCCAATTATTTCTACGAAAATTCGTAAATTACGAAATATCATAGAAAATTTACGAAAATGGGCAATAGTATGAAGACCCCACCCGAAGAACTGTTGTTAACCGTGTTGCGTGTGGCAACCGCTGCCATGGTCGTTGATCCGGAAACGGACATTGTGATTGCGAGTAACAGCACGGCGGGCGCAATGTTTGGACATCAGTCCTTGAACGGTCGACGGTTTACGGAATTGCATCCAGAATCGACGGCGTCGCTGATCGTGTTCGCCGATGAGGTGGCCTATCGCGGCAGCGGATGGACGCGGAACCTGATCGGCCGACATGCGAATGGAAAGGACATTGAACTCGAATACGAAGCAACGCGCCTAGAGCATGAGGGAAAATTGTTTCTGTCCTTTTGCGCATCGGATTTGTCCGAACGCGCTAAACGAGACGCCATGCGCAATGTGCAAGTGGTGGTTCGCGACAGCACTATGGAATTACGCCGGCTGGAGACAATGCATCTCCTCGAAAAGCACCTGCACCAGCTCATTCTCAATTCCGCCGGGGACGGAATTTATGGATTGGATGCGAAAGGACGGACAACTTTCGTCAATCTCGCGGCGGAACGTATGTTGGGGTGGACGGCCGCGGATCTGGTGGGGCGCGACATGCATTCGATGGTGCATCACAAACACGCAGATGGCTCTGTCTATCCGATTGAGGAGTGTCCCATCAACAATGCCATCCAGAACCGGGAGCAGTATTCGGTCCCGGACGAATTCTTTTGGCGAAAGGATGGGCGGCCGCTTCGGGTTGAGTACACATCGACGCCCATCGTCGATCAGGGCGAAGTGTTGGGAGCCGTTGTCGTTTTTCGCGACATCACCGAGCAGAGGGAAAAAGATCAACGCCTGCGCGACGCATTGGCCGAAGTCGATCAACTCAAGGAACGGCTCGAGCTGGAAAATAGCTATCTGCAGGAAGAAATTCTGGAACAGCGCAACCATCATCAGATTATCGGTGTGTCCCGGTCGATCAGCTTGACATTAAGACAAATCGATCTTGTTGCCTCAACGGACTCCAATGTGTTGATCACCGGTGAAAGCGGCACCGGCAAGGAGCTTGTGGCCCAGGCGATACATCGGGACAGCCAGCGCGCCGGCCGGCCGCTCATCCGCGTAAACTGTGCCGCCATTCCCGGAAAGCAGTTCGAAAGCGAATTCTTCGGTCATGTCAAAGGCGCCTATCCGGGCGCGATGAATGACCGAGTCGGCCGGTTCGAGTTGGCGGATGGCGGGACCATTTTTCTCGATGAAGTAGGGGAGATCCCGCTGGAGCTGCAGGCGAAACTGCTGCGCGTGTTACAGGACAGAAAGATCGAGCGGGTGGGCGAGGGCGTGCCCCGCAAAGTTGATGTACGGATCATCGCGGCCACCAACCGCGACCTGGAAAAGGAACTCGATAAGGGGAATTTTCGCGAGGACCTTTATTTCCGGCTCAGCGTTTTCCCAATTGCCCTAAAACCGCTGAGGGAAAGGCCGGAAGACATCACGCCGCTTGCAAGGCACTTTTTACGTATCTGCTCCCGCCGGCTCAATATTTCAAAGCCGAGGCTGTCTCAGGCGAATCTGGTGGACCTGACGAGCTATAATTGGCCGGGAAATGCGCGCGAGCTGGAAAACGTCATGGAACGGGCCGTTATTCTGTCGCGCCGGGGCAAGTTGCAGTTCAACCTTCCGAAGCCATCCGACCCTGGCCCATCCAGCGGTCTCTCCAAAGAACCGGCGGCCATCGAAACGGAAACGGAAAGGCGCCGGCGCGAGGTGGCTAGTCTGAAGGCTGCCTTGGAAATGGCGGGGGGCAAGGTATCGGGGCCCGGCGGCGCGGCGGAGTTGCTCGGTGTAAAGCCAACGACCCTTTATTCGAGGATTCAGAGATTGGGCATTAAAAGGGGATAACCGAAAAAGGCTATGTCGGCGGCCACTGACACCATCTACAAGTACAGCTCACCTTATCGGTGGCTACCGGTGACAAGGCTAAGGCGATCTTGTCGCAGATTGCGAGCGGCCAACACGTGAAGTTTCGAGTCGTCGGCGTGAATGCGTCAGCATCCTTCACAGGATCGTTCCAAGTTGACGAGGGGTTTAGAAACGCAGCCAAAAAATGTGGTCTGATCTGAATTCATGGCTGTCGAAAAACCTCAAACGTTTCATGACCACGCAACTTCGGAAAATACGGTCGATCATCGTCAAGCGGTATCACTGTATCAATGTACTCACCATACGGATTATCTGAGTCGTGATACCATCGCTTTCCGAATCCTGGTGCATGGAATGCAAGTCGTCCCTCCCAAAATTTACTAGCGGTGGGATCGTGCACTGCATGCGCGAAGATTCTTCGCTTGCTCAACCGATCAAGATTCAGGGAATCGAATGTTCCAAACTCAGTGACCCATACAAATCTCGGAAACTCCTGGTAAAAGATCGCGGCCTTAAACTCATCATGGATGTCGTTGGCCAGTATTCGGGCCTTATACTTCCAACCATAAGTCAAATAGGTTCTGGCCAAAATCCTACCTGCATTCAAAGCTTGTATTAGTTCTTCGGCGAGTTGTGGCGAGGCACCAAGGGCATCACCGTGCTCTTTTCGATGATCCTGGAAATCTGTCGCATACTTTCGCAAAGAGTCCCACGCCAAAGTTTCCGCCTGTTCGGCCGGCACAAACACCTTATGCGGAAGTGGCACAATTAGATACATTAACGATTCTTCGATTGAGTAAGGCGTCTCCTGCGCTAGATCACTCCTACGCACCGGCATCTTTAGGTTCGCACCTCGTTGGTCATCATTTACGATGAAGCTGATACAAAACTCAGCGTTGGTGGGATTGGTTGGAAGAACGGTACCTTGAGGCAACCGTTGCAATACGTGACCAGTCGCCATTACTGCATGTCCTATCGACTCGCCAGGCAGCTGAACACCCAAAATTACCGGAATTCCTGAGTCCACATATCTATTAATGACCTCGTGAGGACGCACCACCCAAACCGCACCATTGCCCATTGCCTGCCGGCCATAAACCAGCGGTTCCCGTCCAATACTCCTCAGAGCACGAATCATATCAGTCGGGCCTAGAAACTCAGATCCCGCGGGCAATGTGGTTGATAAATTTGCGTCTACTTCTTGCGTCGCGGCATCGGTAATGCCGGTGGTGGAAATCCAAGGTTCGCGATGTTTTGTGTAGAGGTGACGGGCAGCCATCCATATGCAGGCTTGGGCACAAGCTCCAACCCGAGAATCTTGTTGTGTAACTGGCACACCCTCGATCTTGAACGTCGCGCCCAGACAATGTGTCTCATAAGTCGCCCTGACCAAGAGGTGTGAACCGAGTCCTTCTAGATCTGGCGGTTTTCGGATGACCGCACTTCCGATCGGTGCATGCGTCAACGGCCTTAATACGATAAAGCCGAGGTAATGCTCATCAGATAGCTGGGATAATCTCGAAGCCAGATCACTGGGCGCTAATTCGTCGAATAGGCTGTCTATTTCAACAGAAAAGAAGTGAACACGCTGGCACCGCTTTGAATGCTGTTTGAATACTTTCGAATAGAATTGCGAGAAAGATTCGCTGTAGTCCCTGTCTAGGTAGTTATTTTCGACAATTACTGATTTGGCGTCCTGCGCCTTTAGGTGGGAAAGCAGATTGTCGCAGATTGGAAGCTGCTTTGGCGAAATGGCGCCGCGAAGTTCTTCCCAGTCAGCAGGTGTGTTTAGGGATTTTATGGAAACGGAACTTGTCACTCAGCCGCCCTAGTTCTCCAAAAGGATACTTAAGGTAGCCAGAATACAGTCCGCTATCTATAGGCGATTTGTTTACTTGAGGAGAATGGACCCAATTTGCTTCTCAGACGTTCTGATATTGTCTTCGAGCTTCTGAATTTTGTCCATTGCATCATCGCTAACTACCCAATCATGCCCTGGGAGCTTGCGATCTTTGACAGAAACTTCTTTGGTAGACTTTTGAGGAGCAGTTCGCCCAAGCTGCTTTTCAGACATCCATGACTCCCAAAATGTGGCGTCGCAACCCCGACTCTCGCAAACATTGCAATTTGCATGCGACGCAAATCAGTTGGAGTACAGCATAAATAATCTTGACAAGCTATAAAAATAGTGACTCAGGAGATCGAGGCGGATGCGTCATTCTGATGCAAAAGCAACAGACCCATATAAATAGTTGCCTGAAAGTTACTCCGCTAATCGCGCCACTACGGACAAGCGCTAACTTGTTGTTTTGTTTTAGAAAACTGGAGCGGGCGATGAGACTCGAACACAAACCCCGAACTTAGACGAAGATAATAGAGTAGCGAATACGCTGTTCGCACATAACATCCACACTAAATATCGCGTCAAAAACCCTCCAAACTAAGCTACTAAAGTTCTAACCTTGGTTAGAGAACCACCGAAAGACAGATGAAACACTCTAATATCGAAAATGTTGGCATCGATTTCGACAATACGATTGCATGCTACGATTATGCGTTCTCTACAGTTGGCAAACAACACGGTCTTTTACCCTCTGACTTCAAAGGCGATAAGTCAAGCGCGAAGGCCTATCTGCTCGATAAGCAGCCGGATGGATTCCTTTGGGAATCCCTTCAGGGGCTGACCTACGGTCGGTTTATCGGCTGCGCAAGGATGTTCGACGGTGTCAGAAGTTTCCTCAAGAAGTGTCGAGAGAATGAAGGCGTGAGTGTCTTCATCATAAGCCACAAGACCGAGTTGGCACACCATGACCCGTTGAAAACCAATCTTCGCCAGTCGGCCGTTGGCTGGATCGATGCACAAGGGCTTTTCGCTTCTCGGAAGCCCCTTGTCGATGCGAACCATGTGTTCTTCGCAGACACGCGGGACGCCAAGGTCGACCTTATATGTGAATTGGGTTGTGACGTCTTCATTGATGATCTACCAGAGGTACTCAATCATCAACGTATGCCGACTCAGTGCCGAAAGATACTCTTTGGTCGTACCGATGTGGCCGTAGATTTCGAACAATATGAGCACTGGAACGACATTACCGACGCGGTTTTCAATGGCGATTGACGATGTCACTGCGGCGGCGAGGCGGCTCTGCCCCGAACCCGTCGAGGGTATCTCGGTTATTCAAGGCGGGGCCAATAGCCGTGTATACGAACTCACCGGCAAATCAGGCCGAAAATACGCCCTTAAGCGGTACCCCATTCACGATGACCGTCCGCGGCAGGAAGCCGAAGCAGCTGCACTTCAATTTCTAGAGAAATGCAGTCTCCAGGCGCCACGTTTGATCGCAAGAGACGACGAGAAGCGCTTTAGCCTCCTATCTTGGTTAGAGGGCGAGAAGGTCTCATCGCTCAACGATGCTGATGTCCAGCAGTTCGCCGAGTTTCAAATACAGCTGCATCGCATGGCCGGTGCGGAAGAGCGAAATAGAATTGGTGCCGCCGCCGAAGCGTGCATTTCCGGCGCGCGCATCCTCAATCAAATCGGAACCCGCCTTGATCGTCTACATGCAGTGCAGCGCGACACACCTGGGTTTGACGTATTCATGAAAGAACGCCTTTTGCCTGCTTTCGAGGAGTTTGAGCGGCGATCCCGGGCGACCTATCGCGAACTATCCCTAGATTTCGACTCCGATCTGCCGCAGGAGAAGCAATGCCTTATCGCTTCGGATTTCGGAGCTCACAACGCTCTTCGGCAGTCTAATGGAAAACTTGCCTTTTTGGATTTTGAGTATTTTGGGTGGGACGATCCGGCAACCAGCATTGCGAATTTCATACAGCATCCGGGTATGAACCTCTCCGATTCGCAAAAGCAAGCTTACCGGAGTGCCGTCCTTACCTACATACCGGACGCCCAGTTGGCGAAGCGCCTCAAAGCTCTACTTCCGCTTTTCACCATCAGATGGTGCGCAATCGTACTAGGCGAGCTTTTGCCCGAGAAATGGCGCCACCGGCTTGAGAGCGACCCCAATTTCGGCAATTGGGAAGAGGTGAAGCAGCGCCAGATGAAGAAAGCTGAAGCGCTTCTCAGCCTTCAAAATTAGGTCCGAAAGAACTGCCTGCAATCGAATCGCACGACTTCCAAGGCCTTGATTGTTGCTGGCGAAGAGTTTTACGGCAACCATAATCGAACGCGCCACACACGGAACCAGCCCGGATTTTCCACGGCTTGAGGAGATAAACCGCCACCGGTGCGTCAAAAGACTTCGGATGGCGGGCAAATGCTGGCATCGCTTGGGTATATCGCATATGGTTCGCGCGTTTGTGCTGTGCGATAGTCGTGGCGGAAGAAACTGTTGCCAGGGTGTTTGACGAGTTATGGCGATAAATGATGGTCACGTTTCAGGCGCAATGGAACGTCTCTCGAATTTTTCCGGCACCGATTCCCGGATTGTGACCGTATACAAAAACTTACAAAAAAGCTTCCGATGGGCTCGGCTGGACATTGTCTGCCGATACAGGCGCTCAAGCATTGGCCCTTGGTGGGAAACCATCAACATCCTCGTTATGATCCTGGGCATTACGATGGTTTCGTCCGCCATTCTTGGCGGCGGGGGCATGCGTGGTCACATGCCCTATATCGGTCTGGGTATTATGATCTGGTCGTCGATATCGACGATCATAAATGAAGGCACCGCTGTATTCACAAAGCACGCATCGCAAATCCGGACAACGTCCATACCAATTGACATATATGCTGGCCGGACAATATTCGGCATACTGATTACTTTCGGCCATCACGCAGTTCTTTATTTCGTGGGAATTGTTTTCCTTCCGATAGACGTGACCTGGACGGCGCTGTTGGCTCTGCCGGGATTGCTACTGCTATACCTCAACGCATTTTGGATTGTACCGACAGTGGGTTTCATATGTGCCAGGTTTCGCGATATGGCTTTGATCATCCGAAATCTGGTGCAGCTCGCCTTTTTTATGACACCCATATTTTGGAATCCGGACAATATCGACGTTGACCGAAAATTCATCGTTGACTGGAACATCCTGTTCTACTTCATCCAAATTGTTAGGGATCCTCTGCTGGGCAAAATACCGCCAGCGTCTACTTATGCAGTCGTGATCGGAGCAGCAATATTCGGGTACTGCCTGCTATACCTGGTCCATCGCCGCATGCGCCGCTACCTAGCACTTTATGTTTGAGAGATGATTTTGGACCGGTTTGAGTTTGTGATCGACGTTTGGCCCTAGACGACCATGACCCGTATTCAGCTCAAAAACATCAATCTCACCATCCCGATCTATGACAGTAATTCATTGAGGCTCTTCCGAACGCCTTTCAAGCGAAGCGGGAAGGTGGGCGCGCGAGACTTGATACGGCAGGCGGGCATACTCTCCGTTAATGCACTTCGCGATGTGTCGTTGGATATTGGAGAGGGAGATCGGATCGCCCTCATCGGCCATAACGGCGCCGGAAAGACCACGCTCTTGAGGCTCATTGCGGGAGTCTATCCTGTTCAGCACGGCGAAATGAAGATCGAAGGGCGTATTCAGTCGCTCTTGGAAGCGTCAATGGCAGTCAACCCTGATGCAACGGGTTACGAGAACATTCGATTGGTTGCCGAACTTGGCGATTGGCCTCGTAAACATGTGGATCGCTATATAGAGGACATCGAAGATTTCACCGAGTTAGGAGACTATCTGAGCCTTCCGGTGCGTATCTATTCCCAGGGGATGTCGGCGCGGTTAGCGTTTGCGATGGCAACAATTCAGTCTCCAGATATTTTGCTCGTTGACGAAAATATCGGCGCTGGAGATTTGCATTTTCAGGAGAAAGCTCAGAAACGAATCGATGATTTCATTGGCCGCGCCAAGATCATGGTTGTCGCTTCCCATGCAGAAGCATTGCTTCGATTAATTTGCAACAAGGCGGTGCTCCTCAATAACGGCGCCATAGAGTATTTTGGCGATCTTGATAAGGCATTAGAGCTGTACAAAAAGAAGCCAAAACGGTGATTATAGAGCATCAATACTATGAGTGACCTATACCAGCCCATGCTAGATTAAGTATTGTCTGAGACTGATTCCGACGCGACGGGTCGTAAGGGGTCGAGTATTCTGAAGATAGATCAGAAATTGGCGTTATTGAGTGAAATTGGGGGCACGTGGAAATTTCCGTTCTGTTTTCTCGATTCTTTGACTTGCAGGGTGAGTTCGCCGTGGTCGAAAAGGCGGATTGATGGTTAACGCTTCCGCCACCAACGTCCATGAGAGATGCCATTTGTGCGGGGATAATCGGTTAAGGCGGATGGTTCATCTTCCGGATATGCCGATCGCACACCATTTGCGGCACAACGTGTCTGAAAAAGAAGCACGCTATCCATTGACAACTGTGTGTTGTGAAGGATGCGGTCTTTTACAGATCTCGGACGAGATACCTGCGGATGTTCTGTACGGACGTGCGGATTCCTATCTAACTGGCTTTCAAAAACCCCGGCACCTCGATGACCTTATTTTGACGGTCTTGGCGAGAAATGATCCGGGCAGCGCCATTGATGTCGGCTGCAATGACGGCGCCCTTCTGGCAAAGCTTGCCGATTACGGTTACGACCGATTGGTCGGAATAGAGCCCAATCCGTGGGCTTCAAAAAAAGCGGCCGCCGACGGGCACAAAGTCTACTCAGGCTTCCTCAACCTGGATCTCGCAACGCGCATTGCTGCCGCGGAAGGTAAGTTTGACACGGCTTTCCTCCGCCACGTGGTTGAGCATGTGACCGATCTGGACGGTTTTTTCTCGGCCCTCAAGACTTTGATCAGCGACGACGGGCTGATAGTGGTCGAACTACCACACGTAGAAGAAGGAATGCTAGCTGGCAATCCGTCCATTCTGTGGGAAGAACATGTGAACTATTTCACAGAGCCGCAGGCGATTTTTTTACTCGCGAGATATGGATTCAAAATGCTCGACCGGCGCACCTACGCATTCGGTGGCGGTAGCTTGGCATTTATCGCCCAGAGAATTCCTGCGTCAGCTGCAGAGATTGAGCAGCCTATCCCGGGTCCGAACTTAAGGTTGGCCGAAAAGTTCACCGAAAAATTGGGCCTCTATTGCGATAGCCTGCGCGCCCTGGTTCAGGAGGCAAAGGATGCAGGATTCACCATCAGCGTCTATGGCGCAGCCCCAAGGTCTTGCACGATCTTAAACGCTTGCGAGTTGGGAGCGGAAATAGACCTTGTCATCGACGACCGGGAGGCCATTCAAGGCCGGTTGATGCCGGGAACCGTTCAACCGATCCGGCCATTTGCAGAGGCACTTGACCACATGGGCCACAGAATGCTGTGTCTGCTAGGGGTAGGAGCGGAAAACGAGTTCAAGATTCGGAGGCGGATTGGGGATGCCCACGAAGCAACGAGCCAGTTTGTGAGCTTGTTCCCGCCGCGCGATTCGATGGCCAGCATTAATGCCGCACGGCAAGCAATTCATCGAGTGCGTTCAAAAAGGGACCCGTAACCAAAATGTCGAATATCGACCTTCCTCTTCAACCCAATGGATACAAGGTGCAGTGGTCTTACCTGCCAAAGCAATTTGGTCCCAACAGTATCGACGAGATTCTCGGCCTACTTCGGGATTTCGTACCGACTGGCGACCTCACGCTGGGCAAACCGGTGCGGGAATTCGAAGAACGGTTTGCCGAACTCATCGGAACCAAGCACGCAATTGGTGTTAATTCAGGCACGGATGCGATTAGGCTGTCCCTCAAGGCTGTCGGCGTCGGCCCGGGCGATGAGGTAATCACCACGGCAAACACGTTCATTGCGACCGTGGGCGCGATTGCTGAGAATTATGCGCGGCCGGTGTTCGTTGATTGTACCGACAATTTTTGCATGGATGTCAGCCACGTCGAAGCGGCGATCACGGAACGAACGAAGGCGATTGTGCCTGTGCACTTGGCCGGCCAAATGACCGATATGCCAGCGCTGATGGAGATCGCGAAAAAACACGACCTGCCGGTGGTCGAGGATTCATGCCAATGCATATTGGGTAGTATTGACGGTCGCAGCGCCGGCGGTTACGGCCGAACTGGCTGTTTTTCCCTCCATCCGCTTAAGAATCTCAATGTCTGGGGCGACGGCGGAATCATTGTGACCAATGAGGATGACTTGGCGACGCACTTGCGCCGGCTGAGGAATCATGGGCTTGCCGACCGGGACCGTGTGGTCACGATGGGCGGCAATTCGAGACTGGACTCCTTGCATGCGGTGATCGGCAATTGGCTCATAGACCAAGTTCATTTCATCACCGACACGCGCATAGACAATGCGGCCGTATTGGACAGAGGCCTTGGAAAGCTCCCTCAAATTACCATTCCTGAGCGCTTCGACAACCGCAAGCTTGTCTATCACCTATACATTGTCTTCGCGGAACGCCGAGACGAGCTTGTTGCCTATTGCAAGGACAAGGGCGTCGAGGTGAAGGTCCATTACCCGATCCCGGTTTATCAGCAGGAAGGGTTGCGGCCGTACGGCTACACAGCGGGTGATTTTCCGGTCACGGATAGGCATGCCCGGACGATGATTTCATTCCCAGCACACGAACACCTCACGGAAGATCAGTTACTCTACATGATCCAAACGGTGGCGGATTTCTATGGCTGACGCGAAGACCGATCACCAAATTCCGTACGTCAATTTGGCGGCACAAAGCGAAGAGCAATTCGACGATCTCATGCAGATTATCGGACAAGTCCTTAAGCAAGGTGCCTTCGTTGGCGGGCAGAAGGTTGCCGAGTTCGAGGAAAAGGTTGCGGATTACTGCGGCGCATCACAGGTGATCGCCCTGAACTCCGGGACAGATGCCCTGATGCTGGCGATGTTGGTTGCGGGAGTCGGCCGCGGCGATGAAGTCATAACGCCTCCGAATTCGTTCATTGCGTCAACAGCGGCCATCGTGCATATCGGCGCGCGCCCCGTATTCGTCGATGTGCTGCCCGATCAAAACATCGATCCAGACAAAATCGAAGCCGCGATTACGCCGCACACACGCGCGATTATGCCGGTCCACCTGACAGGGCGCGTTTGCCAGATGGACCGGATTATTGAGATTGCGGATCGTCACGGTCTAGAGATCATCGAAGATGCGGCGCAGTCCTTTGGGTCGGCCTATGACGGTCGCATGAGTGGCCGTTTTGGAAGGTTTGGTTGTTTCTCAGCCCACCCTTTAAAGAACCTCAACGCCCTCGGCGATGCGGGTTTCATCGTCACCGATGATGAAGCGGCCGCACAGCGGATACGGCGTCTGCGGAATCACGGTATGTCTGACCGCGTAACTGTGGCGGAATGGGGCTTGGTTTCGCGAATGGACGTATTACAGGCGGCGGTTCTGACATACCGGCTGCAGAAATTGCCTGACGTCATCGAGCGGCGCCGGAATAATGCGGCCTTATATAGAAAACTACTCCGCCATGCCGATCTGTTTGTCCCAGACTGTGCGCCGAAAGAGTTCAACACGTTTCACACCTTCGTCATCCAGGTACAAAGCAGGGACGAGCTGCAGAAGCATTTGGCCGCGCGCGGAATCAAGACAACGATTCACTATCCCATACCCATCCACCTTCAGCCGGCGGCGAAAGATCTGGGGCATGGTCAAGGCGACTTTCCGGTTACGGAGCGGCAAGCACAGGAAATACTCACATTACCAATCAATCAGCATATTGATGAAAGTGACATTAAGGCAGTGGCGAGGGAAATACTCTCGTTCCTTAATGAAGGCAGCGCGAACGATAAAATCTCAGCATAGGAACAATGACGATGGATCCCAATTTAGCGGTCAACTATACGACTGACCTGGACCGTGTACGCGATCATCCTCTCGACAGCCGGAGCCGATACCTGCGGAGCCTTATCTTTCGCGCCATTGAAAAAGGCGGCCGGGGTCATATCGGTCCGGCGTTGTCTTTGGTCGAAATCATTCGCGTGCTTTACGATGACATCCTTCGGATGCGGCCCGCTGAACCTAAATGGACCGACAGGGACCGTTTCATCCTTTCTAAAGGACATGGCTGTCTTGCCCTTTACGCTGTCTTGGCGGACAAAGAATTCTTCCCGGTAGAGGAACTGGACAGATTTTGTCATTTCGAATCGATCCTCGGAGGTCATCCAGAGGTGATCGTGCCAGGCGTCGAGGCTTGCACGGGGTCCCTAGGCCATGGTTTGTCAGTCGGCATCGGCATGGCCCTTGCGGCACGCATGCAAAACCGGAACAGCCGCATTTTCGTTCTTATGGGCGACGGCGAAATCAACGAGGGTTCGGTTTGGGAAGGCGCGGCATGTGCCGCAAAACATGGCCTTGGAAATCTGACGGCGATCGTCGACTACAATAAAATTCAATCGGCAGGCAGTGTTTTCGACATTCAAAATATGGAACCGCTGACCGATAAATGGAAAAGCTTTGGCTTTCATGTCGCCGACTGTAACGGACACGACGTCGATGCATTGCGGGATACGTTTTCGACGCTAGCGCAAGTGGACGACCGCCAACCCCGCATCCTGATATGCCATACCGTAAAGGGCAAAGGCATACCGGTGGCAGAGCACAATCCGAGCTGGCACCATAAGTCGAAGCTATCAGACGATGTGCTGAAGGAAATCAGCCTGGCTCTGAATCTGGAGCCCGAAACGGCGGAGAACTGAGTAGATGCGCAAACGATGCCTGGACGCTGTATATCAATTGGCACAACGCGATCCGCGCGTGGTCTTCGTTGGATCGGATTTGTCTCCCGGACTGTTGTCGGAAATGCAGGAAGCTTATCCCGACCGCTACTACATGGAAGGCATTTCCGAAGCGAATGTCATCGGCGTGGCCGCCGGCCTCGCGATGGAGGGATTCATGCCCTACGTCAACACCATTGCGACATTCATTACCCGCCGTTGCTACGAACAGGTTGCGATCGACCTGTGCTTGCATGATCTACCCGTTCGGCTCATCGGAAATGGCGGCGGTTATGTCTACGCACCGCTCGGTCCGACACACCAGGCAATCGAGGACATTGCGATCATGCGTGTTTTGCCGAACATGACGGTGACCGCTGCCTGTGATGCGGACGAAATGACCCGGCTGATGGATAGCTCATTGGATTGGCCACACCCTATCTACATTCGCCTGGCGAAAGGCGGCGACCCGATCATCAGCAAGCCTGAACGGGGCTTTAAGATCGGCAAAGCCATTAATATGATCGATGAGGAAACGGGCGGCGCCGACGTGGTTTTTGCCACGACCGGGGTCGCCACTACGCGAGCGCTTGAAGCTGCCCAAATGCTACACGAAGACGGCATTCGGTGCCGGCTGCTGCACTTTCACACCATCAAACCCTTGGATGAGGCAGCCATCATCGACGCCGCCAATTCGACAAGTCTCGTCGTCACGGTCGAAGAGCATGTCTTGGCGGGCGGATTAGG
>JANQMY010000008.1 GCA_028279895.1 Alphaproteobacteria bacterium | reverse complement strand
GAACCTCGAGGCAACGGACACCAGCCCGATGTTTCACGACAGCCGCAAAGGCAGGGCGACCGAGCTGGTGCCGGCGCTGGTCGACGCGCTGTTGGCCTCGACATGAGCGGCGCCGGAGATTTGGCGACAGTCTTAGCCGAGGCCCGGGCCTGCACGGTCTGTGCCGCCCATCTGCCCCTGGGGCCGCGCCCGGTGCTGCGCGCGCACCCGAAGGCCCGGCTGGTGATCATCGGCCAGGCCCCTGGCACGAAAGTGCACGCCAGCGGCATCCCCTGGAACGACCCGTCGGGCGACCGGCTGCGCGACTGGCTGGCGATCGACCGGGACGCGTTCTACGACGAAAGCCGGATCGCCATCGTGCCGATGGGGTTCTGCTACCCCGGGGTGGACAAGAATGGCGGCGATGCCCCGCCGCGCCCGGAATGCGCGCCGCTGTGGCACGAGCGCGTCTTGGCCCACTTGCCGGACGTGAAGCTGACGTTGCTGGTGGGCCAGTACGCCCAGCGGTTCTATCTTGGCAAGCGCCGCGCCAAGACGATGACGGACACCGTGCGCAACTGGCGCGCCTATCAGCCCACGCATCTGCCCCTGCCCCACCCCAGTTGGCGCAACACCGCCTGGCTGAAGCGCAACCCGTGGTTCGAGGCCGAGATCCTGCCGGTCCTGCGGCGAACGGTCGCCGAGTTGCTGTGAAAAACCAATCGTGATCGGGTTGAAGTCGCCCCGACTTGCTGCCAAAAGTAGTGCTTTAGCTTCGCTGCTTTGCTGCAATCCGGGGGAAGCAAGAGCGTGATCAGACACATCGTGATGTTCAGCGCCAAACGGCCCGAGGATGTCGAGACCATCCATCAGGGCCTGAAGCTGCTGCAGGGGATACCCGCAGCCCAGCGCCTGGAAGTATCGCACAATCAAAAGACCGACCAGCTTGGCAACGAGATCGACGTGGTCGTCTATGGCGAGTTCGCCGACGACAAGGCGCTGGCCGACTTCAAGGCGCACGATCTCTATCAGCAATCGATTGGCATCGTCCGGCCGCTGCGCGAGCTCAGAGTGGCCGCAGACTACGAGGTTCCGTAAAGCCGACGGCCCAAATAGGGCCGCCGCCGTACAGGATTCAAGCCGGCTGGTGTTCGGAACAGGGTTGTTTTTCGGCCTGACCGTGCCCCTCACTTCGGCCAAGAAGCGGCCTTGAAAGCATCATCCGGGCACCGCGTTTATCGCACGCTATAGCCGCAAATCGGGGCCAGTTTCTCGCCCCAAGGTCGGACGGTCCGGCCTTGGGCCGATGAACGGCATCGGCCCTCACATCCGATGAAATTGGAGGAAGATCCAATGAGGAAGACCCCGATAGCCATGGCTCTGGCCGCCTTCCTGGCGTCCACGGCCGCCATCGCTGCCGAAGGGGACTTCGTGGCAGCCGACACCAACATCGACGGCATGCTCTCTCTCGACGAGGTGCTCGCCATGCACCCCGAAGCGACGGAAGAGACGTTCATCGCCGCCGACTTGAACGGTGACGGCATGTTGTCGGAAGAGGAGTACGAAGCGGCGACCGGTGGCGCGGTCACCACACAGTAGGCTCCTGCCAAACTCTCCATGACGAAGGACGATGCCCCCGTCGCGAGAGCGGCGGGGGCATTTGCCATGCGCGCCGTTCATCCCCGCGCGTGCGGGGAACGGGCCCTCCGCGACCTCGCCTTTAGCCACCCTGGCGTCGTGAAAAACCTGACGGCAATTGATCACGCCTTCAAGCGATCTGACCAACCCGTCGGCGAGACCAAAGGCCATAGCGTGAGCCGCCAAGTCTCCAACGGTTTCGACTCCGCTGTATTCGAGGTCTTCAACGACAGAGCGCAGGCGCTGTTCGAGAGTCTGCGTCATACCCATACCACCCTCCGCGCATCAAAAAGCCCGGCCGCCGTCTGGCGCCGGGCACACTAGCTCATAGGAATATTTCGGTAGAATCACAGCATGTAGTGGGTGTCAACTAGCTTGATCACCACATCTAGGCTTTGTCCGGATTGCGGCCTATTTTGTAATCATCTCGGGCAGCATCGCGTTAGACCAGGGTTACTTGGGAAATATCCGATTGAGAAAGATCCGCAGATCGTCGCAGTGTTGCTCAATCTGCTAAAAATGCTCTTTCGGAAGCTGGTCTCTTAACGATCGCATTTTTTTATAAAGGCAATGCCCTGATAGACATTGATGAAGTCGATAGATGGCAATTGACCAGTGCCGATGCCACGACGGCCGGTTGCATCCGCCATACCAACCTCATCGACGAGCTGCTTGAGCAGGCCGGGAATGCCGAACTGATGACTAGGGAAGGCTTCGTCCGGATATTCGCTGTCGCGCTTCAGTAATTTCCTAAGCCAGTTTGTCGGACCGCTGGCGGTCTTAAGATGTTGATCCAAATTCAGCGCATGGCCGCCTGGCCATTCCGGCCAATAGCCCGTCCCCCAATCCTCGATCACATAAAGGCCGCCCGGCACCAAAAACGGGAAAAGGGCGTTATAGCTGTTCAATGTAACTCCGCCGATATGGGAGCAATCATCAATAATGATGTCGAAGGAAGTGATTCCGTTTTCCGTCAAGATACGTTGGTGTAGATCGCTGTCTTGTTGCAAGCCGGAATAGGTTTTGATTCTGGAGGTACTGTATTCGCGATCCCGTGGCTGGTGGTCGATGCCGAAGATCGACGCTTTTTTCAGCATATGGGCAAAATATTCCAGCGAATGACCCTCGAAAATACCAAGTTCAAGCACGTTGATATCCTGGCCGGCATAGGCCGCGAAATATTGCTCGTAGAGCGTCAGATAGTTCTCCGGCTTGGCCATATGTTTTACGGTTTCGGAGTACGCATTGTAATAATCCGAAGATTGTTCTTCGTTTGAACCATCCGACATTTGGCCTCTCCTAAACTGACATTCCAACAATTTGGAATAATGTTAAGTAACAAATGAAAATTCGAATATGTATTCAAATAAATCTTCATCACTCACTAGGAAATCTCCAAATCAAGATTACGGTGGGTCTCGATGGGTTCGGCTCAAATCACGCCGCCTCCATCTGATCCGCCCGGAAAGCCCTAGGCTTAGTCCCCCTCACCTTAGCCGCCCCACCGATCGTATCCAAGCTCACAATCAACTTCTCAATCTTCGCCCGATGCCTCGGCAGCCGAACTTCGACGGCTAAACAGTGCGGCCTATGACCAAACGCTTAGATGCCACGCACCAGGTTGTAATGCGCACTAGACAGGCCCTTGAGCGCCTGGATCTGGCGCTTGATCTGCCCTGTAATCCTCTCCAGCTCGCCTTAGGGCAACTCACCAAGCGCGGCCTTGCGCCCATCGGCCCTACCGAATACCGCTCGGTACTGCTTTCCGAAGGTCACTCCCGCCGCATGCTGCTCGGGACTGATCGTGCGATTGGTCAGTAGCGTATCGAGCGCGTTTTCTGTCATTACGGAGTCTCCAATGGCCCAAAAACTCGTTTCCGTCGATATCGACGACTCTGTACTTCGCTAGGGCCAGGCGCCGCGCCTGAGCCTCTGGCGTCCCGGTGTCCCTTGCCGGCTTCAGCTTCCCGCTCGGATAGCGCTCACCAGGCTTCATCGGCCTTCCACCCCTAGACTTGCGTCGCTTCGCCATCGCCAACCTCCACATGCCCCCGCAACTCCGCCGCCGCCCCGACCAACTTCCGCCCCGCCTCCGGGTTCAACACCCCGGCGCTAGCGGCCACCCATTCAAGCGTCATCGCGAGCTGGTCTGTGAAGTCGCGCGGAATGGTGGACGTTGGCCTCACCAATCTCGATCGCTGACAGGACAAGCCCGGCCGCAGCCAAGTGCCTGCCCATCGCTTCGGTTCATCCCCGCGCGTGCGGGGAACGGGGTATTTGGCAGATCCGGTGGGGTCAAACGTGCGGTTCATCCCCGCGCGTGCGGGGGACGGTCGGTGGGCGCGGGCTTGGCACGGGTCGAGTTCGGTTCATCCCCGCGCGTGCGGGGAACG